>DXFX01000027.1 GCA_019114245.1 Candidatus Borkfalkia faecipullorum
TCTAACACAAAAATCATTGTACAAGGCGCCCGGGAGCACAATCTGAAAAATATTGATGTAGAAATCCCGCGGGACAAGTTGGTGGTATTCACCGGGCTATCCGGTTCCGGCAAATCTTCTTTGGCGTTTGACACTATTTATGCCGAAGGGCAACGGCGGTATGTAGAATCGCTTTCTTCTTACGCCCGCCAATTTTTGGGGCAGATGGAAAAGCCCGACGTGGAGTCCATAGACGGGCTTTCTCCCGCCATTTCCATAGACCAGAAGACGACTTCGCACAACCCGCGCTCTACGGTGGGCACGGTAACGGAGATATACGACTATATGCGCCTGCTGTTCGCGCGCGTCGGCATACCGCACTGCCCCAAATGCGGCAGGGAGATCCGCCGCCAGACGGTGGACGAGATCGCCGACAAAGTGATGGCAATGCCGCAGGGGAGCAAGATCCTCATCAATGCCCCCGTGGTGCGAGGCAGAAAGGGCGAGTACACCAAAAACCTCGAATCCTTCCGCAAGAGCGGTTACGGCCGCGTCAAGATCGACGGCATCGTCTACGATCTGCAGGAAGACATTCATCTGGATAAAAATATCAAGCACAATATCAGCGTCGTCATCGACAGGCTCGTCGTCAAAGACGGCATTCAGAAGAGACTCACGGACAGCCTGGAAAGCGCATTGCGCCTTGCGGACGGCCTTGTCGTCATCGATTGCGACGGCAAGGAAGATCTGTATTCCGTCAAATACGCCTGCCCCGATTGCGGCATCAGCATCGAAGAGATCGAGCCGCGCCTCTTCTCCTTCAATACGCCGTACGGCGCCTGTCCCGAGTGTTCGGGGCTGGGCTTCAAACGCGCCATCGATCCCGACCTGATCTGCCCCGACAAGACCAAAACCCTGCGCGAGGGGGCCATCAGAATCAGCGGCTGGAACCTCGATTCTTCCGCCATGACGCAGATGTACCTCAATTCCCTCGCCAGGGTGTACAACTTTTCCATGGACGTTCCCGTCAAGGATCTGCCCAAGGAAGTGTACGACCTGCTCATGTGGGGGAACGACGGGGAAAAGATCGACCTCGAATACAACGCATACCGCTTTTCGGGAAGTTATAAGACGGCGTGGGAAGGGTTTGCCAACAATCTGCAGCGACGTTACGATCAGACGCAGTCGGACAGCGTACGCTGGGACATCGAGCGGTATATGCGCACGTCCGATTGCCCCGTCTGCCACGGAAAAAGGCTGAAAAAGGAGGCGCTCTCCGTCTACGTCGGCGGCAAAAACATCGCGGAACTGTGCGATCTGTCCGTCGAGGACTTGTTTGCCTTCTTCGATCAGCTGCAGCTCACGCACACGGAGCACCTGATCGCGGACGTCATCCTGAAGGAGATCCGCGCGCGCCTCGGATTTTTGCGCAATGTCGGGCTTGCCTATCTCAACCTTTCGCGCAGCGCCGCCACTCTGTCGGGCGGCGAATCCCAGCGCATCCGCCTTGCCACCCAGATCGGGAGCGGACTGACGGGCGTTTTGTATATTCTCGACGAGCCGAGCATCGGCCTGCACCAGCGCGACAACGAGAAGCTTTTAAAGACGCTGCTCGCCCTGCGCGATCTGGGCAATACGCTCATCGTCGTCGAACACGATGAGGACACCATGCGCGCCGCCGATTATATCGTGGACATCGGCCCCAAGGCGGGCATCCACGGCGGGGAAGTGGTGGCCTGCGGAACGGTGCAGGACATCATGAACAGTCCGCGGTCGATCACGGGCGATTATCTGGCGGGCAGGAGAAAGATCGAAGTCCCGCCCGTGCGTGTGACACCTTCGGACAAATGGTTTGAGGTGGACGGGTGCCGTCAGAACAATTTGAAGGGCATCGACGTAAAAATTCCCGTCGGGCTCATCACGGCGGTGACGGGCGTTTCCGGTTCGGGAAAAAGTTCGCTCGTCAACGAGATCATTTATCCCTTTATGGCCAATCAGCTCAACGGAGCGCACCTCGTCACGGGCAAGTGCGACGGGTGCAAGGGACTGAAATATTTTGACAAAGTCATCGCCATCGATCAGTCGCCTATCGGAAGAACGCCGCGCAGCAACCCTGCCACCTATACGGGCGTGTTCACGATGATCCGCGAACTGTTTGCCGCCACGGCGGATGCGCGCGAGCGCGGCTACAAAGCGGGGCGGTTTTCCTTCAACGTTTCGGGCGGCCGCTGTGAACATTGTTTCGGCGACGGGATCATCAAAATTGAGATGCACTTCCTCCCCGATATTTTCGTTCCCTGCGAGGTGTGCGGTGGGAAGAGATACAACCGCGAAACGCTGGAAGTCAGGTACAAGGGCAAGAACATTTCCGAAGTGCTGGACATGACGATAGAGGAAGCGTGCGAATTTTTCCTGTCCGTTCCCAGTGTCTACAACAAACTGAAAACCATCAACGACGTCGGCCTGGGATATATCCGCCTTGGGCAGAGCGCGACCACTTTGTCGGGAGGGGAGGCGCAGCGCGTAAAGCTCGCCACCGAACTTTCCAAGCGCTCGACGGGGAAGACCTGTTACATTCTTGACGAACCCACAACGGGCCTGCACAGCTACGACGTGGACAAACTGATCAAAATTCTGCAAAGGCTGCGTTCGGGCGGAAATACCGTCATCGTCATCGAGCACAATCTGGACGTCATCAAAATTGCCGACTGGATCGTCGATCTCGGGCCGGAAGGGGGCGACGGCGGCGGACAGATCGTCGTTACGGGCTCGCCCGAAACGGTCGCCGCCTGCGAAAAGAGCTATACGGGTCAGTTCCTCAAAAAGATGCTTTAATGTAAAAACAGCCTGTTTTATGGTAAACAGGCTGTTTTTATCTTATATTCATAGTACTATGTCACGCATAATTCGCAAATAACAGCGTTAAAAGATGTTTTCTATCGATACGCTGTACTGTTGGGGTAGCTGTTCGCAGATCACGGTGAGCACTTCCAGTTTGGTGAGCGCCTCTGCAAAATCGCCCACGGCAATACACCCTGTCGCTTCGCCCAGCCAGTAATCGATGTAGGCGATGTCCGCGTGGGGAATAAGGATGTGCAGGCTCTTTTTTTCGTTGTTCCAAAGTGTTTTTACGGTGTCGGCATCTGCGCGCGTCGCTTCTTCCTTTTGTGTTTTCTGACAGAGCGCATCGATCGCGGCGGAAAATTTGTCAAAGCGGCTCACGACAAAAAAGTGTTCCCCGATGCCTGCGCCAACGAGGAGAAGAAGGGTAAGTAAGACGGAGAGAAGTGTCTTTACCATACGCATTCCTCCGGCAAGCGGATGCGGAAGGTCGTATATCTTTCGCCCTTGCACTGCAGATAAATTTTCCCCGTTCCGTCCAGGGTGAGCACAAATACGCGCCGTATCGATCTGACGCCCCGTTCCTGCAAGATCTTTTCAAAAAAATCCTCGCTCGTCCCCGTCAGAGCAAGGTTGTGCTTGTCGAATTTCCCGTCATCTATGATCAGCACGGGCAGGGAAACTTTCTGTTCTTTCGGACTGTCCTCCCGCGGCATAACGGAAAATTGTCCGTTGGATTCGTACAGGGCGTAAGCCGCTTCGTCGAGGGAAAACATTCCCGCCGTGCGCATGGATTCGATGAGGTCGGCGAGGTCGAGGTGATTTTTTTTCAGCTGGGAAATGTCTATCCCGTCTTTGTTGATGACGACAGACGGCTTTCCTCCCACGATCGCCTGGAATGGTTTGAAGCCGAGGTCAATGAGCAGCATCAGCTGGTGCAGCAAAAAAATGGTGACGATGGAGACGATCCCGTAAAGGAGTGGGATCGAGCTGTCCGCCATCGGAATGCACGCAAGTTCGGCAATGAGCAGGGTAATGACGAGTTCAAATGGCTGCATTTCCCCGATCTGTCTTTTTCCCATCAGCCGCATCACGACGAGCAGGGCGATAAAGATGATCGCCGTGCGTAAAATGATCAGTCCCATACCCAAAGTTTGCCGCCCGAAAAAATTTTTATGCGTGGCAGGGGAATTTGCTTGCTTTTACCGTAAAATTCCGCTATAATACATTCAATAAATGCAGAGTAGCCAAGGCGCGTTAAGTGTTGCGAAACGGGACGTTGTTCGCAAACGAAAGGATTTTTCCTGCGGTGCCGAGGCGCGTCCGTTGCAAGGATAGCCGCCCGTGCGGGGGCGCACTGTTTTTCCACGGACCTCTCCAAAAACGGGAGGTTTTTTTCATGTTCGCAAAATTGGTCGGCAATCTTTCCGCGGCAATGTTCACAAAGTCTTTCATGTCATTGACCGCCGCAAAAAAGATCGCCTATCTCGCGGTGTTTACCGCGATCGCCGTCGTCATCAACACCGTCTCCATAGACGTCACGCCCAGCTTCAAGCTCTCCTTTACAGCAACGGTCGGGTTTATCGGCGGCAGCTTTTTCGGACCTGTCGGAGGGTTCGCCGTCATGCTAATCGGAGACGTGATCGGCGGATTTCTGGCGGGATTTGTTCCCCACCCCGTCATCACTTTGGGTACGTGTATGTTCGGGCTGATCCCCGGGATCATTGTCCCGTATTGCAAATGGAACCTTGGCATCAAGGTGGTCGTGTGCTTTGTTTTGTGCGGGCTGGTCTCCACCATGGGGCTCAACGCATACGGGACGTATCTGTTTCAGGGGAATAAGTACACATCCTATTGGGCATATTTGCTGATCGCGCGCGTTCCGCAGCTTGCGGTCACGTTTGCAAATGCCTTTTTCTCTTATCTTGCGGCAAAGCTTCTGAACCGTTCGGGCATCCGCTTCAAGATTTCCTGAACAGGAGTTTTACCCACCGCGGCTGTGCCAGCCCCAAAGCCAGAAGGAAGAGACCTTCTGCGGCGGCGAGGATGGCTCCGCACAACAGCGTTGCGGGCAGGGTAGGCAGCAGACGGAACAAAACGTTTTTCAATAAAATACCAAACAGGCAGGCGGGCAGGATTGCCGCTGCGGAGCAAAGAGTGTGTTTTTGAAAGCGCACTTTTTCTTTGCTCTTTTTTGCAAGGAGAATAAAATTGAGAACCATCGTAATGCACGAACTTGCCGTCATTCCGATGAGCAGGGCGTAAATACCTGCTATCTGCGGCAAAAACCACACGCACAGCAAGGTTGCCGCCGCCCCGGCAAAGAAAAAGGCGCAGGTCTGTTTTTCGCATCCGATGGAATTGAGGGCGCTGGTCGTGATCATGCCCAGGCTCATGGGCAGGAGCATGAAACAGCAGTTTCGGATGATCTCTCCGCCCTGTCTGCTGGAAAAAAGGAGAATGCCGATCTCATCTCCCAGGACGAACAGGGGCGGAATGAGCGCGCAGGCGATCAGAGTCGTGATCTGGAGCGCGTGTTCGAGATTGACGCGCATTTTTGTATGTTCCTGTCGGTAGTAATTTTCCGCGAGTTCGGGAACCATGACGAGGGCGAGGGAGCCGATCAGGGTCGCGGGAATGGTCAGAACGGGCATACACATTCCCATGGCGATGCCGATCTCGCTCATTGCCTGCGCGTTGGTCATGCCTGCCGCGATCAGTCTTGCGGGCAGAATGAGGGAGATCACCGAATTGATGAGGGAATTGGAGGTACGCATTCCCGTGATGGGCAGGGCGGAGGAGAGCAGGGGGCGGAATTGCCGCCTCGGATTTTTCAGCCGTCCTCCCTTGGCGAAATACCAGATCCCCGAAAGGGTGAAAGAAACGAGGTAGGACAGCACAATGGCGACCGCCGCCCGCTTTGCACCGTCGAGGACGTCTGTCATGGCGCTCACAAGCACCACGCCCGCGACGATCATGGTCAGCTCTTCCAAAAGGTCGATGATACAATAGGGCATGAACTGTTTGTTTCCCCAAAGCGCGCCGCGGATGACCGAATAGACGGAATTAAAGACGAGCGAAGGCAGGAGAATGAGCAAAACAGCCATACAGCGGGGGTCGGAAAAAAGAAAGTCGAAAAAGCTGTGGCCGAAATACAACAGGCTGAATGCGGGAATGGAAAAGGCGAGCGCGCAGACAAGGGCAGCCGTCACCACCGATTTTTGCGCATAGGCGTTGTTTTTGGCGCGGTATTTTGTGATCAGCCGCGAAACGGTGAGCGGGATCCCCGAAGCCGCGGCGGTAGCCAGCACGGCAAAGACGGAAAGGGCGATCTGGTAGATCCCCATTCCTTCCGAACCGAGCGTGCGGGAAAGAATGATGCGGTATAAAAATCCGCACGTCTTTTCGACGACGGAAAACACGGTGACGTAAGCCGCCGTTCTGTATAGGTTTTGCCTGCTCAAAGTCCACCTCGTCTGCAAAAATCACATTCTGTCGAATGATGTCATAGTATGTATATAGCGGCGCGTGTACGTTTATGCACGCGCTTTGTCATATCCGCCTGCTCTCTGCATACAATACAATATCTTACAATTTGGAGGAAAAGAGATGAGAGAACTTTGCAGTGCGGATCAAAACCCGCTGGGATTGCACGTCGTAGAGGAGGGGGAAACGCTTGTTTCGCTGTGCGAAAAGTACTGCGTTTCCGAACACGAGGTCATTCGCCTCAACGGCCTGCACGCATTTCCGCCGCCGGGTACGGTCTTGCTTCTTCCGCCGCCTGCGGGAAAAGTGTACGTTGTTCAGCCGGGAGAGACGCTCTCGTCCGTCTGTAAAAAATTTGACATGAGCGAGGAAGAATTCGCCGCACGCAACGGGGATACCTTTCTCTATCCCATGCGCAGGGTGCTCGTAAAGGAGTAACCGCGCGGAGGCGAACTTCATATACTGGAATATAGGAATCATGCCGCAAGGGCGGCTGTTTCCCTCACATTTTTACAAACCGGAGGTCTGTCATGTCGTTTTTTTCCAATTTTCAGACGGATAAATGTCCCGGTCCCATCAACGGGAATCCGTTGAACGGGCTGGGCGAAAAAGTCTGTGTACAGGCGCAACGGGTTTTCGACGCCTGCATCAAGCAGGGGCAGAGCGAGGGCGTCGTCCTCAGCATCACCGATCCCGTCCCCGCCAATCCTACATATCCTCTCAACTTTATCAGCGCCCGCAGTGTCACGTCCGCGGGGCAGGTGTCCGGCTTTCAGGTAGACCGTCTGCCCGACCGCGCAGGCTGTGCGCGCGTACAGGCTACGATCAATATTCCCGTGGAAGTCGTGTATACGGACGCAAACGGTACGGAAGGAAAGGCAAACGCTGTGGTTACGGTCAGCGAGGATGTTATTCTGTTCGTGCCTCAGCCGTCTATCATGCCGTATGAAGTGCAGTGCGTCGTCAGTGCCGTTTCTCCCGAAGGCACCTTCAACGCGCAGGACAACACTTTTGTCGTCGATCTTTGCACGACGGTCATTCTTAAAATCGTCATCAATGTCGACCTGCTTCTGCCTTCTTACGGATACTGCGTCATTCCCCCTGCGCAGGAATACACGCAGGAAGTGTGTGCGGGCTTTTTCGAGCTTCCGCTCTATCCGCAGGGAAACACCTGCTGCAACGGTTGCAACAAATAACACAAACCAATCAAAAGCCGATATGCGTGCATATCGGCTTTTTCTTTTTATAAAGGTATCTGAGGGACAGGCTTTGTAAACGGTTTTAGAAAAAGACCTTTACAAAAACATCTTTTTAAAAATGCGGCTCGGGCGGGTGAAATGCTTTCAAATAAATCGTTTTTATGGTACAATCTATAGGAAAGAGTTTCAGGAAGGAACGTAATGAAGGTATTTGCGGTAAGCGACCTGCATCTCCCCGGCAATCAGGAAAAGCCTATGGATGTGTTCGGGGAAAACTGGGCGGGGCATTTTGAAAAGATATGCGAGGACTGGAAAAGTAAAGTCTGTGAAGAGGACGTTGTCCTTTTGGCGGGCGATTTCTGCTGGGCAATGACCCTTGACGACGCTCTTTCCGATCTTGCAAAGCTCAAAGACCTGCCGGGGAAAAAAGTGTTTGTCCGCGGGAACCACGATTTCTGGTGGTCGGGGATCACAACGCTGCGCGCCTCCGCGCCCGATTCTTCCTTTTATTTTCTGCAAAACGATTGCATTCGGTTTGACGGATTGGTGATTTGCGGTTCGCGCGGTTGGTCTTGCCCCGGGAGCGCGGATTTTGCCGAAGCGGACGAAAAGATCTATAAGAGGGAAGGGGAGAGATTCCGCCTTGCGCTTCAGAACGCCGGAAAGGTGAGGCAGGAAGGCGACATACTCATCTGCATGATCCATTATCCGCCTTTCAACATGAAAAAGGAGCCCTCTCTTTTTACCGAACAATTTGAAAAGAGCGGTGCGGACATTGTGGTGTACGGGCATCTTCATCAGAACGCGGGGAACTACACCCGGGTCTACGAGCGGAACGGCATAAAATATTTTCTGACATCCTGCGATCTGCTTGGATTTCGTCTGGCGCAAATTCTTTAAAAAACTTTCTTTCAGACGCTTTACATTGTGCGGCGTGTGTGTTACAATATTTCCGATAAACGACTTTAAGAATGCGGTACGGGATGCCGAAAAGTCGAAAACGGAAGAAGGCAGGGCGCGGTGCGCCCGCATTTTGCCATACTTTTTCGGATTTTCAAAGCCCGTGACGGATCACGGGCTTTTTTTTCGTGCCGCGGAAGGGAGGAGTGAATGTCGGAACACATCGTATTGGACGAAGCCGCCATTGCGCGCACGCTCACCCGTCTTTCCCATGAGATCGTGGAAAAGAACAAGGGAACGGATTTTTGTCTGCTGGGGATCCGCCGCCGCGGCGAGATCCTTGCCCGCCGCGTGCAGAAGCTTATTGAGAAATTTTACGGAGTCAGCGTTCCCTGCGACGGGATCGACATCGGAATTTATCGGGACGATCTCGTCAGCGGATTTTTTGTTCCCGATGCGAAGCTGAATGCGCCCGCCTTTTCCGTGGAGGGAAAGACGGTCGTTCTGTGCGACGATGTTCTGCACACGGGCAGGAGCGTCCGCGCCGCCATCGAAGCGATTTTCGATCTCGGCAGACCCGCACGCATCATGCTGCTCGTTCTCTGCGACCGCGGCGGCAGGGAAATGCCTGTCAGCCCCGATTTTGTCGGAAAGAACATTCCCACTTCCAGATCGGAATTTATCGACGTCCGCCTTCGCGAGATCGAAGGGGAGGACAGCCTCGGCATTACTGCCGCACCCGAAAAACGTTAATCTATCAAAAGAGGTCATACAATGCTCGGAAAAGATCTTCTCGGCCTGTACGACGCGTCCGTTGAGGACATTCAGTTGATCCTCGATACGGCGGTCGGCATGAAAAAACTTCTCACGCAAAACCTGAAAAAGCTCCCGCATCTGCAGGGGCGCACGGTGACGACTCTCTTTTATGAGAACAGCACGAGGACGCGCACCTCGTTCGAGCTCGCCGCAAAATACCTCGGTGCGGGAACGGTGAATATCTCCGCGTCGTCCAGTTCCGTGCAAAAGGGCGAAACGCTCATCGATACGGGTTATACGCTGGACGCGATGAAAAACGACGTCATCGTCATCCGCCACCCGATGGGCGGAGCGCCGCACCTGTTGGCAAGACACGTGAAGGCGTCCGTCGTCAACGGCGGCGACGGCATGAACGAGCACCCCACGCAGGCGCTGCTCGACTTTTACACGATGCGCGAAAAATTCGGCTCTTTCAAGGGGCTGAAAGTTGCCATTCTCGGCGATATCAAGCATTCGCGCGTTGCCAAGAGCAACCTGTTCGGGCTGACCAAACTCGGTGCGGAAGTGGTGATGTTCTCGCCTGCAACGCTCATGCCGCAGGGAGTGGAGCGCATGGGCGCCAAGGTCGCGCATTCGCGCGAAGAGGCGCTCGCGGGTGCCAACGTCGTGATGGGGCTGCGCATTCAGCTGGAACGTATGCACGGCGGACTGTTCCCGTCTCTCTCCGAATACGCCAAATATTACGGCGTATCGGAAGAACACCTCAAATACGCGGATAAGGATTGCATCGTCATGCACCCCGGCCCCGTCAACCGCGGCGTAGAGCTGACGTCCGACGTCATCGACGCGGAAAATTCCAAGATCACCGAACAGGTCCTCAACGGCGTTGCCGTGCGCATGGCGCTCTTGTTCCTGCTCGTCAAAAACAGACAGGGAGGCGAAAAGAATGAATAAACTTCTCATCAAAGGCGGAACGGTCGTCTTTTCGGACAGGTGCGAACAGTGCGACATCCTGTTGGAAGGCAAAAAGATAATCAAAATTGCAAAAAATGTTGAGGATAAAGAGGCAAGGGTCATCGACGCGACGGGGCTGCACGTATTCCCGGGGCTGATCGATATGCACGTTCATCTGCGCGAACCCGGCTTTGAATACAAAGAAGACATCGCCAGCGGCAGCGCCGCCGCGGTGCGCGGCGGATTCACGCAGGTGTGCTGTATGCCGAATACCCAACCTGTCTGCGACAATGCTGCCGTGGTCGGTTATATCATCGCTCGCTCCAAGGATGTGGGGCTCTGCAAAGTCCGTCCCATCGGCGCCATTACCAAGGACGAAAAAGGGGAAACACTTGCAGAGATCGGCAAGATGAAAGACGCGGGCGCGGTTGCCGTCAGCGACGACGGAAGGCCCGTTTCCAATGCGCGAATCATGCGCCTTGCCATGGAATACGCATCCGATTTCGGGATGCTCTGCCTGTCCCACTGCGAGGACAAAGACCTTGTGGACGGCGGCGTGGTCAACGAAGGATACAACAGCACGCTGGCGGGGTTGAAAGGGATCCCGCGGGCGGCAGAGGAGATCATGCTGGCGCGCGAGATCATTCTTGCGGAAACGCTGGGCAAGCGCGTGCATATCTGCCACGTTTCCACCAAAGGCGGCGTTCAGCTGCTGCGCGAGGCAAAGGCGCGCGGCGTTCAGGTGACGGCAGAAACCTGCCCTCATTACTTTACCCTGACGGACGACGTCGTCATGTCCTATGATGCAAACACCAAAGTCAACCCGCCCATCCGCGAAGCGGAGGACGTCGAGGCGATCAAAGAGGGGCTGAAAGACGGCACGCTGGATTGCATCGTCACCGACCATGCGCCCCATCACAGGGACGAAAAGATGGTGGAATATAATCTCGCCGCATTCGGCATCAGCGGAATCGAAACCTCTTTCTCCCTGTCTTATACCTATCTCGTCAAAAGCGGCGTGCTCACGCTTCCCCAGCTTGCACAGCGCATGAGCGAAAATCCCGCCGCGATCCTGCATCTGGAGGGCGGCAAAGTAGAGGAGGGCGGCGTGGCAGATCTGATGCTGGCCGACCTTTCCATGAGCTATGTCATTGACAGCAAAGATTTTCTGTCCAAGGGGAAAAACACGCCGTTCAACGGAATGCAGGTGTACGGGAAAGTCAGATATACCATTGTCGACGGCGAAGTCAAATACTGCGAGGAGTAAAGAACCATGTCTTATAAAAAGGATTTTATCAGATTTCTTTCCGAATGCGGAGTGCTGAAATTCGGAACGTTCACGCTGAAAAGCGGCAGGATCGCTCCCTATTTTCTGAATGCGGGCGAATACAAGACGGGCGCGCAGATCAAGCGCCTGGGCGAGTTTTATGCGGCCTGCATCCGCGAGAACAACATTCCCGTGCAGACGCTGTTCGGGCCCGCGTATAAGGGGATCCCGCTGGCGCTGTCCGCGGCGGTCGCTCTGTATGAAAAGTACGGCGCGGACGTCAATTTCTGCTTTGACAGAAAGGAAGTGAAAGACCACGGCGAAGGCGGAATGTTTGTCGGAAAACAGTTGCAGGACGGCGAACAGGTGGTCATCGTCGAGGACGTCATGACCAGCGGAAAGGCGCTCAAAGAAGTGCTTCCCAAGCTTCGCGGCGCGGCCAAAGTGGACGTCACGGGCATGGTCATCACCGTCGACCGCATGGAGAAAGCGCTCAACAGCGAGCAGTCCGCCGTACAGCAGGCGTATGCGGAAGAGGGCGTCAAAGTGTATTCCATCGTCACCATCGAGGACATCATCGAGGCGCTGGAAGAGGGCGTCATCGAAGGCAAAGAACACGTTCCCGCCATCAGAAATTATCTCGCGCAATACGGCGCAAAATATTGAGGTTTTACATGATAACGGATAAACTCATTGAAAGAATAAAACAGCTGGACAACCCCACCGTTGCGGGCATCGACACGAGCTTTGATTACCTGCCTGAGGACATGAAGAGCGGCGTGTGCGACTTTGCAGGCGCGGCCAAAGCGGTGCTCGCTTTCAACAAAGAGATCATCGACAGCATCTGCGACATCGTGCCTTGCGTGAAGGTGCAGATCGCCTACTATGAAATGTACGGTCTGGAAGGGATGCGCACTTTTTCGGAGACGCTGAAATATGCGTCGGAAAAGGGGATGCTCGTCATGACGGACGCAAAGCGCAACGACATCGGCGCCACGGCAGAGTGCTACGCGAAAGCGTACCTCGGCGAAACGGCTGTGGGGGAAAAGGCTTATACCGCCTTCGATTCGGATTTCCTTACGGTCAACGGCTACCTCGGCTCGGACGGGATCAAACCCTTTCTCGGCTGGATGCAGAAGAGGGACAAGGGCATTTTTGTCCTCGTCAAAACCTCCAACAAATCCAGCGGAGAGTTGCAGGATCTGAAACTGGAAAACGGCAAAACCGTGTACGAATACATGGGCTCTCTCGTGGAAGAGTGGGGCAAGGACAGCATCGGAAAATACGGGTATTCCGCCGTCGGCGCGGTGGTGGGGGCAACTCATCCTCAGCAGGCGTGCATCCTGCGCGGAGAAATGCCGCACACCTTCTTCCTCATTCCCGGATACGGCGCGCAGGGCGGCACGGCAGACGATCTGAAAGTATGCTTTGACAAGGACGGGTTGGGCGGAATTGTCAATTCTTCCCGTGGAATTCTGTGCGCATACAAGCAGGAAAAGTACAAGGGACTTTCCTTCTCTGCGGCGGCTCGCCAGGCGTGCATTGACATGAAAAACGACCTAAATCGCGCAATCAAGGGCTGATACGAAGTACTATGTCACGCATAAATCGACTTTTATGGAGGATTTGAGGTGAGAGAACTGGATGTAAAAGTTGTCGGCAATCAACAGATCGCGCCGGGGATCTTTGAGATCGATTTTCAGCTTCCCGAAGAGATCAGTTTTCGCTGCGGTCAGTTTGTCAATCTTTCGGTGGGCGACGGCGGCCATCTCCTGCGCCGTCCCTTTGCCATTCTCTTTTACAACAAACAGCAGCGCACGGCGGGCGTTTGTTACCAGGTCAAGGGAGAAGGCACCCGCATTCTCTCTCAGAAAAGAGAGGGGGACAGGCTGACCTGCGTGTTGCCGCTCGGCAACGGATTTGTCATCCGTGAAGAGGAAAAGCGCATCGCGCTCATCGGCGGCGGCGTGGGGGTGTTTCCCTTGCTTTCCGTGCTGGACGAGTACAAGGACAGCGACAAGCATTTCCGCTCCTACATGGGGTTCCGCAGTGCGGAGTATGTAAATACTTTCGGGAGGTACGACAAGCGTTCGGACGCTTTGCTTGTCGCTACCGACGACGGGAGCTTCGGAAAAAAGGGTACGGCGGTCTCCCTGTTCTTTGAAGATTTTGAACAGGCAAAGCCGGACGTCATTTTTGCCTGCGGCCCTACGCCCATGCTCCGCGCCCTCAAAGCGGGGATGCAGGAGCGCGGCATTCGCGTGCCTTGCTACGTCTCTTTGGAGGAGCGCATGGGGTGCGGGATCGGCGCCTGCCTCGTGTGCGTGTGCAGGAAAGCGGGCGGCGAACAGAACGTCCGCGTGTGCAAGGACGGGCCCGTCTTTGAGATAAATGAGGTGGAGATCTGATGGCAAATCTGCATACAATAATCTGCGGGGTAGAGTTTAAAAATCCCGTCATTGCGGCGAGCGGCACCTTCGGGTTCGGCAAGGAATTTAACGAGATCTACGATATTTCCGTGCTCGGCGGGATCAGCACAAAGGGGCTGACTTTGGAGCCCAGGCTCGGCAATCCCACGCCGCGCATTGCGGAAGGGAACGGGGTCATCCTCAATGCCGTGGGACTGCAAAATCCGGGTGTGGAAAAATTCCTGGAAGAAGACCTGGACTTTTTGAAGAGCAAAAATATTGTGATCATCGCAAACGTCGCGGGCAAGACTCTGGAAGATTATGCGGGGATCTGTGCGCGGCTGGACGGGCTTGTGGACATGATCGAGCTGAACATTTCCTGCCCCAACGTGAAGTGCGGCGGCATGGCGTTCGGCATCCGTCCCGAGAGCGTGGAGCAGGTCACGCGCGCGGCGAAGGGCGCGCTGAAAAAGACGCCGCTCATCGTCAAGCTTTCGCCCAATGTGGAGAGTATTGCCGTCAATGCGCTTGCGGCGCAGAAAGGGGGCGCGGATTGCGTTTCCCTCATCAACACGCTGACGGGCATGGTCATCGACGTCGAGCGCAGAAGGCCCGTGATCGCAAACAACACGGGCGGCGTTTCGGGCGCGGGCGTCAAGCCGATCGCCGTCCGCATGACGTACGAAGTGTGTTCGGCGGTGAACATTCCCGTCATCGGTATGGGCGGGATCACCTGCGCGGAGGACGCGCTGGAATTTATCATTGCGGGAGCAAGCGCGGTGCAGGTGGGAACGGCGAATTTTACCGATACTCTCGCCATGCCGAGGATCATCGGGGAGCTCGATCGTTGGCTGGACGCGCACGGGATCTCCGACATCAACGAACTTCGCGGCACACTCAAACTCAACGGATAAACAAAGCGGCGCCTTTTCGGGGCGCCGCTTTGTTGTTTGTATCAAAAGCGCAGTGTTTTGGCGGACGCTTCAAAGTTTTTCAAAGGAAAATCCCGCTTTTTTATAATGGCGGATGAGTTTGGGCAAACACTTTACCGTTTCTCTGTATCCCACGCCGTCGTGCAGCAGTAAAACAATTTTATGCCGTTCGCCCGCAGTGCGCAGGGCGTTGGCAAACAGCTCTTCGGCGGTCGCGCCCGGGGAGATGGCGTCCTCGACGGAGGCGTTCCAGCCGCACACTCTGTAACCTGCGTTTCGGACGGCTTGTCCCAGTTCCTGCGATAGCCCGCCTTCCCCGCCGGGAAAGCGGTACAGGTTTCCCTTCCATTGCGGAGCGGCGGAGAGAATGGCGTTGCGGCACAGTTCTATGTCCCGGAGCAGGGCGCGCGGAGAGGAATAGATCTCCGCGTATTCGTGGGAATAGCTGTGTACGCCCACGCAATGGCCTTCCGCAAGGGTGCGCCGAACAATTTCTTTTCGGGTTTTGATCTGTCGGCCGATGACGAAAAATGTGGCTTTCACGTCATTTTCTTTGAGAATGTCGAGTATTTTCGGCGTAGTGGAGTCGGTGGGGCCGTCGTCAAAGGTAAGATAGATGATTTTTTCCTCTGTCGCCGCGCAAGGAACGGGCGGCAGGAGGGGCGGCGCAAACGCCAGGATCAGCGCCATCAGGGAACAGAAAATTGCCTTCATAAAGACAGTTTGCGGTATATGCGGGCCTTTCATGCGGAAAAATAAAAAATTCTATGCTACGCATAGCCGCCGACGGGAAAAAATTTCATAAAAAATTTCAAAAAAACTGTTGACAAACGCATTTTGTTGTGTTATGCTGGAAAAAACCGATGAGGTAGAGTAGTAGCCTGCTACAGCAGATTTTCAGAGAGTTCCCGGCGGTGGAATGGGAGCAGTCTGACGCAGAGTGAATGGATTACCGAGGGCGGAGGCGAACGGCATTTGCTGAGTAGTTTCCGACGTGGCTTTCACGTTACAGGAAGAGGGTATGACAGTACCTGTTTGAGGCAGCAGTCTATGCTGTGAATTTGGGTGGCAACACGGTTTATTCGTCCCAAGCGAATGAATCGTGTTTTTTTTGTTGCAAAATTTTATCAGGAGGAACAAACCTATGTCCAAAACTCAGATCCCTTACAAGATATATCTTTCCGAAAACGAAATTCCCAGGCATTGGTACAATCTGAATGCCGTTATGCCGGTCAAACACGATCCTTTCCTCAATCCTGCAACGTTAAAGCCCTGCACGAAGGACGATCTGCGCCCCGTGTTCTGCGACGACTGCATCGAACAGGAGTTCAACCGTACCGACCTGTATATCGACATCCCCGAAGAGATCCGCGATTTTTACAAGATGTACCGTCCCTCTCCGCTGGTGCGCGCTTACTGTCTGGAAAAGGCGCTGGGAACGCCCGCAAAAATTTATTATAAATTCGAGGGCAACAACACGTCCGGTTCGCACAAGCTCAATTCCGCGGTTGCGCAGGCATACTACGCGAAAAAGCAGGGGCTGAAATCCATCACCACGGAAACGGGCGCGGGGCAGTGGGGAACGGCGCTGTCCATGGCGGCGGCGTATTTCGGGCTGGACCTCACCGTGTACATGGTCAAGGTTTCCAGCGAGCAAAAACCGCACAGGCGCGAGGTGATGCGCACCTACGGCGCAAAGGTCATTGCTTCTCCTTCGGATACCACCGAGGCGGGCAGGAAGATCTTAAAGGAATTCCCCGGAACGGGCGGCTCCCTCGGCTGCGCCATCAGCGAAGCGGTGGAGAAGGCGGTGACGACCGATTCCTGCCGCTATGTGTTGGGCAGCGTGCTCGATCACGTCGTTCTTCACCAGTCCATCATCGGTCAGGAAACCAAGGCGGCCATGGAGAAATACGGCATTCAGCCGGATATGATCATCGGCTGCTGCGGCGGCGGTTCCAACTTCGGCGGACTCATCGGGCCGTTCATGGGCGACAAGATCATGGGCAAAAACAATATCGATTTCATCGGCGTGGAACCTGCCAGCTGTCCTTCGCTCACGCGCGGCAAGTATGCGTACGATTTCTGCGACAGCGCCAAGATCACGCCGCTTGCGAGAATGTACACGCTCGGCTGCGGATTTATGCCTGCACCCAACCATGCGGGCGGGCTTCGCTATCACGGCATGAGCCCCATCGTGTCCGCGCTGTATCATCAGGGATATATGCGTGCCGTCACCGTCGAACAGACGAAGGTCTTTGAAGCGGCGGAAAAGTTTGCGCGCATCGAGGGCATCCTGCCTGCGCCCGAATCCAGCCACGCCATCCGCGTCGCTATCGACGAGGCGCTCCGCTGCAAAGAGACGGGCGAGGCAAAAACCATTCTGTTCGGCCTGACGGGTACGGGATATTTCGACATGACCGCTTACAAACAGTACAATGACGGAGCAATGACCGATTATATTCCCACGGACGCAGACCTGCAGAAGGGTTTCGACTCTTTGCCGGATATTCCGCAAAATAAATAAAAAAATAATTGCAATCAGGAAGTAAAAATGATATAATGAAGGGAGAACAGAATGTTCTCCCTCTGCTTTTTTTCGGAGAGGAGCTGATTTTAAATTTACAGAGGTTTTCAGGATATGCAACTTCAGGATCTGTACGGCGCGGGCGCCGACAAACAGGCTTTCAAAAAGCGCACGCAGGCATTGTCTGCGCTCTTTGAAAAAAAGACGGGCGCAAAGCCGGAACAATGGTTTTCCTCTTCGGGCAGGGCGGAGATCGTGGGCAATCACACCGATCACAACCACGGAAAAGTGGTCGTCGCCGCCATCAGCTGCGACATTTTGTCCGCCGTCAAAAAGCGCGACGACGGGATCATCTGCGTCCATTCGGAGGGATTTCCTTCCTTTGAGTTCAGCGTGAACGATCTTGACGTCAAACCCAAAGAATACGGCAAGAGCATTGCTCTTGCGCGCGGTG
>DXFX01000028.1 GCA_019114245.1 Candidatus Borkfalkia faecipullorum
AGATGAACACGACGGCGGAAAGGCGGATGAGCCACCCGCCCTTTTTGCGGGTACTGTCGTAGATGATCTCCCCGCTGCGGCGCATATGATAAAAGAGATTTGTGGAAGAGTACAGCGTTGTGGCCAGCAGGACAACGGACGCACCCGCCGTGGCGTTTTGTGCGGAATCGCGAAAGTACAGCAGAATGCTCTTGAACTCGATAAAGATCTCCAATTCGAGCAGCTGGGTGTAATCGATGTTCAGTTTGCCGAAAATGAGGGTCAGCCAGAACAAAAACGGTACGACGGACATGACGAGAAAAAAAGCCATTGTTCCCGCCAGCGTCGTGTATTTTTTTGCGGAGAGGTAAGAAAATGTTCCCCGTACCTTTTCAAAGGCGTCTTGCAGCAAACTCTTCATAAAATTATTGTATGCAATCGCCGCAATAAAATTTATCCCTTCCCCTCCGCCAAAATTCACACTCTTTGCAAAGCTTTCGCCGCGGCCTCGTCCGAACGAAGAAGCGCCTGCATAAAGTCCCGATTTTCCGAAATCTGCAGGATCTGTTCCCTCTGTGAAAAGCAATTTTCCTGCCGCACCCTGCAACCGCAGAACGACATAGCCGTTAAAATGCGCGGCTGCTCCGCGCCCTCCGTTCCCTCAGCAGAGGGAAGGCAGATATCCGTCATATTCTGTAAAAAGGCATACGGCGCAACGTGCGCACACGGCGCAAGCGCCGTAAAAAAGTTTTTTCGCCTGTTTTCCCCCATCCCGCCGAGGAAAACCCGCTCCGCTTCCTCCTCTTTGAGCACACAGCGGAAAGTAGTGCGCGCGCAAGAACGGCGCAGGGAAAGCGCTTCGGCAAGTTTATCCCCCGCGGGAGACTGCTCTTCCCCGCAGACAGAAAAAAGAAGGGGGCGGAAACAAAGTTCCGACAAAACGGAAAAGGCCGAAAAGACCCCTCCCCCATACAGACAGAGAGTACTGCGGTGCAGATGATCGGCGCGGTTTTTTACCACCTTTCCGGCCACGACTTTTCCCCCGAAAGAGAGTTCGGGAAACTGCTCTTCGTATCCCCTTTTCACCGCACGGAGAGAGCGGCAGAAATCTTCGTCCGCTTCGGGCAGGACAAGGGTCGCATCCGCCAGCCAGCAAAGGGGCAGCAGGAGCGCCGCAAAGGGCAGGACGGCAACGGAATCGGGAAGCATTTCCGTATTGCAGTCGTATTCGACGGTAAACGGCTTGCTGTTGCTGAAATAGTTGACAAGATTGCCTTCCACGCTGAACTTGTACGCAATTTTGTTCTTATCGCGCGCAATGGCGGAAAGATACACGGCATTGTGCACGCCGATGTCACTTTTTTTGACAGACGGTTGCTGTTTTTCAGGCCCTGCAAATGTCAAAGGCTGTGCGGCGGGAGCAAGGTCCAGCCCGTTTTTCTGCGCAAAATTTACAAAGTTTTTGTATAGCTTCGGATAGCGGCTGTTAAAGCGCGTGTAATCCGCCCTGTCGTAATACCACGAAATCGGCTTTGTTTCGTCAAACGCCTGCATCTCCATGGCGGGCAGCCCGAAAAAGTCGGTCAGCTCCCTCGTCCGCGAATCGGTCGTGAGAAAGAGCGAGCGGATCCCGTTCCAGAGGGCGATGACGTTTCCGTGAAATCTCCCGCCGAGAGAAAAATCGATGCCGTTGAGCGCATCGCACCACTCCCTATACCCGCAGGGCAGAACGGAACGCCTGTCAAGCCAGCTTTTGATATACTGAAAGAATTTTTCGTCCCTTGCATTCTCCTGGGTAAAGGGAAGTTCCGTCTGCTCCACAAACTGCATATCGTGTTGCGCACAATAGCTTAAAAAATGCTTTTCCGCCGCGCTCAGCCTGCCGAAAAATGTCTTGAAATTCGCGCTCGCCCTCTGCGGCTCCGCTTTTGTATCAATGCGAAATTCCGGATTGTTCCAATAGTACATGGACGGGCAGCCGATGACGCAAAGATTTTTGACGCCGTGTTTTTCCAGGACGTCCGCCGTGAACTGTCCGCGGACGCCGAGGGTGGCCCGCTCCTCCAATTTTTTCAATAGACGCAAAGTATTTGCGGACAGCCTGAACCCGGGATCGAATTTTTCCGCCTGCAAGCCCACGCTGATGGGAATAAACGGGATCGCGTATTTGTCCGCCAACTTTTCAAGATACCCGTATTCCGCATTTTCACGGATCCAGATCAGATCGGTGACGATCACGCGGTCGCAGGAGGAAAGCCTTTCCGACTGCGCATACGGGATCTTTTCGGGGCTAAACAACCTGTCCAGCGCCTCCCAAAAGACGAGGTTCCCCGTATTTCTGCCCAGCTGCTCCACCTTTGTTTGCCTGGGAGCGCTTTCCTCTACGTTGTTTTTCAAAATGCCCGTCTTCATGTTCTGCTCCTTTTCTCTGCCCTTCTTTTTTTCATCTTTTCGTGAAAAGTTTTCCTGTCAAACAGCCAATAATACAGCGCCCTTTTCAGTCTCGAACACCCTCGGAGCGCCTCCTCCACCGTCTTTTGCCGTGCGGGAAGAACAGGCGGCACGCTTTCCTGCGTTCCGCTCTTTCCTGCACCGATGGCCTGCAGGTTTTCCTGCCAGCGATAGACGAGGCTGAGTCCGTCAAAGCCGCTGTACACGCCGTCCTCTATGGTATGATCGATAAAGACATAGCGGTCAAATTCGGTTGCCGTCTTGCAGAAATATTCAAACAAATAACCGCTTTCCACGTTGCGCAAATCAAACATTTTTAAAGAATGGGAAAAAGTCTGTATC
>DXFX01000029.1 GCA_019114245.1 Candidatus Borkfalkia faecipullorum
TCTTCCGAGAGCCTGCGGAATTCAAACACGCGGCAGCGGGACACGATGGCGGGCGTCATGGACGCGTAGGGATTTTCCGTCGTGGAGCCGATAAAGATGATGGTCCCCTGCTCGATGGCGGGCAGAAGGGAATCCGACTGCGTCTTGTTGAAGCGGTGGCACTCGTCCAGAAGAAGATAGGTCTTTTTTCCGTACAGTTTGAGGGCGTTGCGCGCGTCCTCCACCGCCTTTTTTACGTCCGCGACCCCGCTCTGAACGGCGTTCAGTTTGACAAAATTGCCGTGCGTGGTGGAAGCGATGATGTTGGCGAGCGTGGTTTTTCCGCATCCGGGAGGGCCCCAGAAAATGCAGCTGCCCAGCCTGTCCAGGCTAATGGCGCGCCGCAAGAGACTGCCGGGAGCCACAATGTGCTGCTGGCCGATAAACTCGTCCAGATTGTTGGGCCGCATCTTGTCCGCCAGCGGCTTTGCGTCGTATTCGTTGTTGTTCAAATCGAAAAGATCCATGGTATCACTCTCTTTCGCCGTCTGTCTGCAAAAGCTGTCTGATCTTTGCGGCGTTCTCCTTTCCGAGTTTGTACCCCGCGTCGTAGACCGCGGGATGATATTTCATTTGGTATTGGGAAATGTCGCCCATGTCAGGTTCCAGCCAAAGATCGGTCACCCTGCGCAGGGAACGGCGGCAGCTCTTTGCGTTTTTGTCCTCCACCAAATCGTAAATGCGCGTAACGAGGGAAATGACGTTGCCGATCTTTTCGGGATGGCGCAATTTACCCAGCACGTCCACCGCAACCACGACGTCCGCGCCCAGTTGTTTGACCTGCGCGGCGGGTACGCGGCAGAACACGCCGCCGTCCACGAGGATCATGCCGTCTTTCTCCACGGGACGGAACACCGACGGAATGGAGCTGGACGCGAGAATGGCGTCCGTCACGTCCCCTTCGGTAAAGTGGATGAGCTTGCCCTTCTTGATATCGACGGAAACGCAGCTGAAAGGGATCTGCAGATCGGAAAAACTGCAGTGTCCGATGAGTTCCGCCATCATTTTGCGCACTTTTGTCCAGCGCATCAGCCCCAACCGCGACGGGGTAAGGATCCCCAGATCGACAATGTCGCGCGGGGAAATGTTCTGTACATACTCTTTCATATCGTCGGGAGTCATACCCTTGGCGTAGCAGGCGCCCACGATACTGCCCATGGAAGAGCCGGAAATAAAATCGGGGCGGATGCCCTCCTCTTCCATCGCCTTTAAAAATCCGATGTGCGCAATGCCGCGCGCACCCCCTGCGCCCAACGCAAGACCCAGCGTCCGTTTCATAATCTGACCGCTCCTTTCATATATTTTACTATGTTTCGCGTACGGAAAGCGGTGATTCCCGCCGCGCTGTTTGTGCTGATTTTGCTGATGCTCTCCTCTCCCGCGGCATACGCCGCCGCCTGTATGGAGGGCATCGTCCTGTGGGCAAAGTCCGTTTTGCCCGTCCTGTTTCCCTTTTTTGTGTGTACGGGCATTCTCTCCGCCGCGGGAGCGCGCATGGCGGACAGGCTTTCTCCCGTCATGTCCCGCGTAAAACTTCCCGCCGCCGCCGCTCTGTGCGCCGTGACCAGTATTCTCTCCGGCTATCCCGTCGGCAGCCGATGCCTGTTGCAACTGCGGCAGGCGGGAGCGATCTCCCCGAAGGACGCCACCCGCGTGAGCGTCGTCTGCTCCACCTCCGGGCCGATGTTCCTCGTGGGAAGCGTGGGCGCGGGAATGCTGGGAAGCGCCGCCGCGGGCGGGATCCTGCTTGCCTCGCACCTGATCGGCGTGTTTCTCACCGCCGCGCTCTTTCTGCCCTTTCTGAAAAAGCCGCAATGCGCGTCTTTTCCCGCGCTGAACGCCAAAGCGGGAGGCTTTGCCGAAAATATCCGGAGCGGAACGATCTCCGTGCTGTGCGTGGGCGGGTTTATCGCCTTTTTCTGCGTGGTGGCGCAGGCGCTCGAACAGACGGGCATTTTTGCCCTTGTGACCAAAGCCGTCGCACTGCCCCTTTCCCTGTTTTCGCGGGAAGAAATGGCGGAGGGACTGACCTTTTCCCTGCTGGAAGCCACGCGCGGCTGTGCCGCGCTGTCCGCGTGCGGAATGTCCGCCCTGCCCTTTCTCGCCTTTGCCGTCACTTTCGGCGGGGCGAGCATCCTTGCCCAGCAGATCGCGTTTTTCAAACCTGCGGGGGTAAAGATCAGGGTGTTTCTGGCGGTCAAACTGCTGCAGGGAATCCTTGCGGCGCTCGTCTGCGCCCTCTTTACCGCCTTTTAAAAAAGATACACGCGCTTAATAGCAGCCGAGCAGCTTGAAATTTTGGGAATACTGCGACACTCTGCGGAGCGCGGAACGCACGTTTGCATCCGCAATGTCCCCTTCAAATTCGACAAAAAAACAATAGGCGCCCGGACTGTTTTTGATGGGACGTGATTCGATTTTTGTCATGTTCAGGTCGTAAACGGAGAGGATCTGGAGCATCTTGAGAAGGGCGCCCGGTTCGTGCGGGCAGGTGGCCGCAAAGTACACGCGCGCGCTGTGCTCGGGTAAAAACTCCTCTCCCTTGCCGACGAGCAGAAACCGGGTAAAGTTTTTGCTTTCGTCTGCGATGTTCCCGCCGAGAAAGCAAAGCCCCTCCCGCTTTACGTGCGAGCCGACAATGCCCGCATCCCCGCGCTGTTTCAGGTGCGCGAGGCTCTGCATGGTGGAATCGGTATAGATGACGTCCGCCTGCGGAAGGTGCTCCGCAATAAAGCGGCTGCACTGCAAAATTGCCTGCTGGTGCGAATACAGCGTTCTGATCTCTTCCAGTCGCGTGCCGACGGGAACGATCAGCCTGTGTTCGATGGGCAGAAGATACTCCTCCGCCGCATACAGGGAAGGATTGGCGTACAGAAGGTCGAGATTTTGCGTGACGGCGCCCTGCAAGGTGTTTTCCACGGGCAAAACCGCCGCCTCCGCCTCTCCGTCCAGCAAAGACTGAACGACCTGGAGGAAACTGTGACGGGGTACCCCCTCCGCCTGCGGGCAGAGCTTTGCCGCGGCGAGGGAGGAATAACTCCCTTCCGGGCCGAGATAGGCAACGCGTAAAGGTTTTTCCTGCATGACCGTCCCCTCAGATCTTGTCGGCGATGTCCAGGACAAGCCGTTCGGTATCCGCCCAGCCGAGGCAGGGATCGGTAATGGATTTCCCGTACACGATGTCCTCTTTCTGGCAGCCCTCTTCGATAAAGCTTTCGATCATGAAGCCCTTGACGTATTTTTTGAAATCCTTGTCGTAAAGGCGGTTGTTGAGCACCTCTTCCACAATACGGATCTGCTGTTTGTACTGCTTGCCCGAATTGGAATGGTTTGCGTCGATGACGATGGCGGGATTTTTCAATCCCGTCTTGGAATACCCCTCGATGACCTTCATCACCGTTTCGTAATGGAAATTGGGGATGTCGTTGCCGTAGCCGTCCACCGCGCCGCGCAGGACCGCGTGCGCGAGTTCGTTGCCCGACGTCCTGACCTGATAATTCTGATACTTGAACACCTGTCCGCCGCTCTGCGCCGCATAGATGGAGTTGAGCAGGACGGGAATGGAACCGCTCATGGGGTTTTTGATGCCGACAGGCAGTTCGATCCCGCTGGACACGAGGCGGTGCATCTGGTTTTCGCTGGAACGCGCGCCGATGGCGATGTAAGTGAGCAAGTCCTCGACGTAGGCATAGTTTTCGGGGTACAGCATTTCATCCGCGGAGGAAAGCCCGCTGGCGCCGATGGCGTCGATGTGCAGCCTGCGGATGGTGAGGATGCCCTTTAAGATGTCCTCCTTGCTCTTGGGATCGGGCTGGGTGAACATTCCCTTGTATCCCACGCCCTTGGTGCGCGGCTTGTTTGTGTAAATGCGCGGAATGATGACGATTTTATCCTTGACGCGCTCGTTGAGTTTGCCCAGGCGTTCCACATAATCGAGAACGGGTTTGCTTTCGTGCGCCGAACAGGGGCCGATGATGAGCAGCAGCTTGTCCGCCTCGCCGCGGATGACTTCGGAAGCGAGCCTGTCCCGCTCCGCCTTGATTTTTTTCAGATCCTCGGGCAGCGGCAGAGTCTGCAGGATCTCTTCCGCGGACGGGATCAGTTCTTCTCTTTTAAACATGGTTTTCAGCCTCTTTGAGATAGCCGTTCAGATCCTCGCGGATCTCTTCCGGAATGTATTTGTCCACATTTTTATGAAAGCGCAGCGCGTCCTTGACAAGTCCAGAACTGATGTGCAGGTATTCCTGCCGCGTGGGGAAAAACAGGGTGATCATTTCCTTGTACATATCCACGTTGATAAAGTTCAGCTGGGCTTCGTAGTCGTAATCCGTGCCGTTGCGGATGCCGCGCACATAGTAGCGCACCCCCTCCCTGCGCAGCAGATCCACCGTCAGTCCGTCATAGGAGAGTACGCGCACGTTTTTATAGGACGCAAACACTTTTTTCAGCATATTCAGCCGCTGTTCCACCGTGAAGAGCGGCTTTTTGTTGGGGTTGATGAGGATGGCGACGATCACTTCGTCAAACAGATCCAGACATTTTTGCACGATGTCCTTATGTCCCAGCGTGGGCGGATCGAACGTGCCTGCAAACACACATTTTTTCATGGTAGTTCTCCCTGTTCAGTCGGGGGTAAAAAAGGTAAGATGGGCGATCCCGTACTTGCGCTCGTCGTACTTTACAAGATTTTCGATCTCGCCCTCAAAAGGTTTGTCCCCTTCCAGCACGGCGATCCCGCCCGTGTTGAGCAAATTCCGCTGTGCGATGATGCGAAGCGCATCCTCTCCGAATCCGCTCTTGTACGGCGGATCTACGTAGATGATGTCAAACGTCACGTCGAGCCGTTCCAAAAGCGCCTTATAATCCAGATTGTAAATTTTTGCATCCATGCGCAAAAGCGCAAGATTTTTTCGCAGAATGTCAAGGCTGTCCTGCGAAACGTCGTTGAACACGACATAGTCCGCGCCGCGCGAGATGGCTTCCAGCCCGATGCTCCCGCTCCCGCAGAAGAGATCGAGAACGTTCGCCCCGTAAATTTCCGGCGCAAGAATGTTGAACAGCGCCTCTCTGGCACGATCGGACGTGGGGCGCACGTCCCTGCCCTTGAATACGGACAAAACTCTGCCCCTGTATTTTCCGCCGATGATCCTCACCGCTTTCTCTCCCCCTCGTCGTTCAGACTGCGGCGGGATTTCCCGCTCTCCACAGCCTGCGCACTGCGTTCCAGCATGAAAAGACGCATTTTTTCTTTCTGACCGCCGAGGATATATCCCACCCCCGCAATGATCAGATAGACGCCGAATAAAATAAAGGTAAACCATACGGACGAAAGCGGGATCACGTCCACTTTGGAAACCGCTTCGATCATATAGAAAGAAGCGACGGGTGCGTACGCCCATCCGTACAGGAACATGAGCGCCAGCCGCGCCCCGAGACTGTTCCCCAGCGCCGAAACGAGGATCAACACGATCCCGACAAGGCAGGAAACCGCGGCGATCACAAACCCTTTGTACGGGCGGTATTCCTTGCAGGGACGATACACGCCCTGCGCGCCTGCCGAACCTACGGGCCGCTGTTCGCGGCTGAGTATGCCCGCCTGCTTCATTTTGTATGCCTGCTCTCCCGCCGAGCGGAACAGCACAAACGAAAGAATACAGTCGCAGGCAAGCAGCACAAACATTAAGACCATGCGCAGCTGCACGTTTTCAATGAGGAGCAGGACGAACATCGTCATGCCGAACATCACCTTGATGACAAAGGGCGTGAGAGCGCGGCGAAGATATTCGAGGATCTCCCACCCGATTTTTTTGAGTATGTGCATTACTTTTCCTCCCTGTTGCCAAAATCGTAAATTTCCGCGTCCGTCACGAGAATGTCTGCGGGAACGTCAAATTCTTCCATAAACGGTTCTTCCGTACGCTGAAACGCGTAGGCGATCCCGATTTTCAGCGCGCCGCACCCTGCAAGAAAGCGATCGTAGTATCCCCCGCCGTAGCCGAGACGAAACCGACCGTTCCACGCGAGCATGGGCAGGACGACGACGTCGGGGCGCAGGGACGTCCTTTCGCCCTGCGGTTCGGCAATGCCGAACTTCCCCCGCTCCAAGGCCTGTCCTTCATACGATACAAAGGACATTTCTCCACCCTTCACGCGGGGCAGGCACACCGTTTTCCCCTCCGCGAGAAGGCGGGCGAGAATGGCGTGCGTGTCCGCCTCGCTGCCGAACGAATGGTACACAAAAAAGACTTTTGCGTCCTTCACCTGCGGCAGGGAAAAGAATTTTTCAAAAATCTGCTTGTCCCGCTCTGCGCGGTCGGGCGCACTGTCCCGAAGGGCGCGCATCTTGCGGCGCAAGGCGTTTTTATCCTTCAACATATATTTTCTCCGAACGGCTCCCCACGCGGCACAGCGCCTCGTAAGAGATGGTGCCGTTTTCCGCGGCATAGCGCTCTGCATCGGAAAACACACATACGTATGCGTATTTTTTGAGCAAAACGGGCAAAAGCGCCGCATCCATACATAGATTGTTCACGTTGCAGATGCCGCCTTTGCGGAAAAATCCGTCGCCGTATCCTGTGCGGAGAACGCTCAGTTTTTCGGGGGCGGGCATGATTCCGTAACCCGCATAGCCGCGCGGGGAAGAACGGGAACACACCGCCTGCGCATACACGCGCATGGCAGGTTTCAGCGTTCCCTGCGGCAGAGAAAATCCCTGCGGCAGATACCCGTATAACCCGATCCCGATGCGGACCATGTCCAGATGATTTTCCGCGCCCGAAAGCGTCCCGCCCGTCGCGGAAATATGCCGCACCAACGGCCCGAACGCATACGTTGCATTCTCACAACATTTTAAAAACAGCGCAAGCTGTTTTTCCCGTACGTCCCTTTTTTCAGGGGCGCAATAGTGGGAAAAGATCCCCTCTACGCCCACGTTTTCACAAAACGTTCCCTTCAGAAAACGAAGAAGAGAATCCCGCGTAAATCCGTAGCGGTCCATGCCCGTATCGATCTTCAGATGACAGCGCACCGCGATCCCGTATTTCAGGCTCACTTTTTTTAACAGAGCGTAATCGCGCGCGTCCCCCACCGTGAAGATCAGATCTTCCAGGCCGCCGCGCAAAACTTCCTCTTCGCAAAGGGGCGGCGTCAGTACAAGAATGTCCTTGTCTGTCCCCGCATGGCGCAGCTGGACTCCCTCGTCCACGAGCGCCACCGCAAATACATCCGCCGTCGGGCGCAGCGTCTGCGCCACCGACGCGGCCCCGTGTCCGTAAGCGTCCGCCTTGACGACGGCGCAAAGCTTCTGCGTTGGCGCCAACGAGGCAAAATATTCAGCATTGGAACGGATATGATCGGTTCTGATAACAGAAATTGTTTGCTGCACGGTTTTCCCCTCCCTTCCCGCATACAGTATATGCCGGGAACAAAAAAAGGGGAACTTTCAACTTTTATTATAACACATGGAGGGAATTTTGACAATAAAATCGGCTATTTGATTTTCGCTTTTTGCGCTCGCAGGAAAAACCAGAAAATTGCCAGGACCTGCAAGGGCGCCGCCACAACAAACACCAGCCAGGCATTTTGCATGGGCAGCGTGAGAAACAGCGCCAACGCCGCCATCCAGACGAGAAACGATACGGCGAGCGTGCGCAGGACGCGATTGCCCCAGATCCCCGCAAAAATGACGAGCAATATGCCGTTGACGGGGAGCGCCCAAATAAAAATCAGCCATTGCCCCGCCGCCTGCGCCTGGAACAGATACAGCAACGAAAAGACCAGCGTTGCAATAAACCAGACAAGCAGACTGCTCATCACCGTCACAAAAATATGCGTGCGCTTTTTCAGTTTGCCGTAGAGTACGGGCCTCTTGTCCGCGTGTTCCTTGACGAGATAGTCAAGCGTCACCCCGTAAAGCACCGCGAGCTCGTACAGCACGGTCAGATCGGGCAGACTGTCCCCCCTCTCCCATTTGGAGATCGCCTTATCGGAATAATTGAGTTTTTCCGCCAACTGCAGCTGCGTCAGTCCCGCCTCTTTCCGACAGGCCGCCAGATTGCGGGCGACAATATTCTTTAATTCATCCATACGTCTCTATTATAACATATATATCGGGTACCGTAAACGAAAAATTGAGAAAATTACGCATTTTTTCTGTGAAAACTACGGTTTTTTTGCCGAAAAATTGAACACTCTACTCACAGTAGAGCCGCCTCTCCCTCTCGTAGAGCCCCCAAATTTTACTCTACTTCCCCTGTAAAAAAGGGTATAGAGAAAAAACTGCACTGTAGGTTTTCAAAAAGCGGGCCTTGGGTTATAATAAAAACAGAGAGCGTCAGGATCAAAAAAAGAGCGGCACGAAAATCAAAAAAGGCGGCACGGAAATCAAAATAGGCGGCACGGAAATCAAAAAAGGCGGCACGGAATAAAAAACATATCGTTGCAAAATACTACTATGCCTTGCAATCGGCAATCGGAGAAATCAAAATGCAAATTTCCAAAAAAAACCCGACACAGAGAAACCCCTTTACCTTCCCCTATGGCAAGATCACCGTAATAGGAGATTCCATTCCAAAAGGGCTGTATCTGGAAAACAAGCACATCCGCCGCATCGGGCGCGGCGCAGTCAATACCATCGCGGAAAAGCTGGGAACGGAAATAGAAAACTTTTCCGTATTTGGGCAGACCTTAAAAAAATGTTGTGAAAAGGGACTTATTGAGCGTTGGATGGACGAACACGCGGGAACGAGAGACAAACTCATCCTCTCCCTCGGGGGAAACGACTGCGACTATTGTTGGGAGGAAGTGGAAAAAGACCCCTATGCCCCGCACGCCCCCAATACGCCCCTGCCCGAATTTGAAAGGCTGCTCCGATTTGTCATTTCTTCCTGCAAATCGCGCGGAACAACGCCCGCCTTCACCTCCCTTCCGCCCATCGATTCGCAGAGATATTTTTCAAACGTCATCTGCGGTAGAGCGGACGGAAAGAAGATCATGCAATTTTTTCGGGGGGACGTGACCAACATTTCCCGCCATCAGGAGTGTTACAATACCGCCATTTTAAAAATAGCCCTGGAAAACGGATGCCCATTTTTTGATTACCGCAGCGAACTTTTATTGCGGACAGATTATCTCGACTGCCTTTCCGACGACGGGATCCACCCAAATCAACAGGGACACGACGCCATAGCGCAATATTTTTGTCGGCTCTTTGCACGCAATACAGCCGTCATGTAGTTTTTTAAAGCGGGATCATTCCGTTCGCGGGTACTCTCAGCCTTGCGAATTTCTCTTTTGTCAAACAGAGAGCCTGCGGTATTGCCGCAGGCTCTCTGTTTTTCCGAAAACTTCCTTTATTCCCGATTTTTCGGAGCGATTCCAGAAAACTTGGAGTCTTTTCCCCACCTACCGCGTTGAAAATTACTCCGAAATATGGTAAACTTAAAACACCGATCGGAAAAGGAGAACAAGATGTCTGAAAATCGAATGGGTGAATTTCTCGCCGCCCTGAGAAAGACAAAGGGATATACGCAGCAGGAGATCGCCGAACGGTTGGGTGTTTCCAACAAAACGGTGAGCAGCTGGGAAACAGGAGCATCCGCTCCCGACATTTCCATGCTTCCCGTCCTTGCCGAACTGTATGAAGTGACGTGCGATGAAATTATCCGCGGAAAACGGATCCCCGCCGCCGATCTTCCGAATAAAAATCAACCGAAGCGCGACAAAGCGATCCGCCGTATTCTGCAAAAACAACAGACAAATCTGGCAACCGTCTGCTGGATCTCGGGCGGTCTGACCGTGTTGGGCATTCTTGTGACGATGCTGACGGGATTTGCCGCTCTGGAAAGTCTGCTCGCCTTTTTTATAGGGCTGATCTTTCTGATCGCCTCCTTTGTTACGGCGGCCATTGCCCTGCGGCGCATCCGTTTTGCCTTGGGAAGCGATTGGATAAACGAGGAAACGGACAAATTAAACGCCTCCATCGACAAGGCTTTTCTCGGGATCATCTGTGCAAACACAGGCGCTTTCGCATTTATCCTGCCGCACGCCACTGCACCCGTTCATACGGGTTTAAATACAGATTGGCTGCTCCCCGAATTTGCCTGCGGATTGCTCGGTCTGTTTCTTGCCCTGCTCGTCGGGATCCCCGTCCTTTTGCACCGTCGCAAAAAAATCCTGCAAATACCTTTGACAGAGGGCGCATCCTTATCTGCCGCAGACCCGCGGCAAAAGGCGATCGCCCAAAACAAACTCGCGCAATGGCGGTACAAGCATATTGTATTGATCATCATTCTTCCCCTCTTTCTCTTTGCAACCGTTGCCGTGTGCCTCGGCGCGATCAATTCATCCCTTCAATATCATGTCAGTCTCGGAGGATCGCAGACCCTCGATTGCACGGCGGAAAGCCTGAATGCCGTGCAGGGCCCCTTCCTGGAATGTGAATACACTCTCGTATCCGAAGATCAGCCGCAGAGTCCGACAGAGACAGGCAAGTATGAAGTAAAATTTCTCTTTCCCGAATTTCCCGAACATTGGCGCAAATATTACCGAACGGAGAACACGGACAAAGGCACGCTTGTCACCATTTGGAAATACCGCGTAAAAATCTATGACAGCGAGGAGATCCTCGAATTTTATGCTTACCAGGCGGAGTACCAGGGTGGTATCTCCGTTTTATCCGCAACAAAGTACGGCGACGCAAGATACCTGATCACTTTGGAAGTTGCGCCGACTCTTTACGATGAATATATGCAGCAACAAACGGCAAATCTGAACGATACTCTTTCCCTTTGCACACTCGGCGTCGCTGCCCTCGGCGTTTTGTCGCTTGCCGTAAGCGTCCCCGTCTTTCTCCGAAAAAATCGAAATTTCCGCCGTTCATTCCCCCAAGTCTGAAAAAAGAGCGCTTTTTTTAAAGCGCTCTTTTTATGATCAAGTTATAATCCGGATGACATTCGGGAAGTATAGATGCTCCGAATTTGGTCGATCTGATCGGTGTATTCAAAATCTTTATGATAGACAATGTTGATCTCTCTGACAATGCTCAGATTTTCAATAGGGACGACCACAAGTTTGCCTTTTTTGATCTCCTGCGTACAGACGCTGTGTGACAGGACGGAGCTTCCGAACCCGTTTGCAACGAGGGATTTGATCGTCGCAATGTTATCCACTTCCATAATGACGTTATAGTTCATGATGTTGTCGTTCAGGCTTTCCAGACATGCCTCAAAAAGTTCGCGGGTGCTGCTCCCCTTGGTGCGGAGGATAAGGCTTTGCTCCCTGAGTTTGCTCATGCTGATCATACTTTTATTGGCGAGAGGATCGTCTTTCCCGACGACGTACACGAGGTAATCCGTGGATAAGAGTATACGGTTAAAACGGTTGTCCAGGCTGGCGTTTCCGTTTACAATGATCAGATCCACCTCATAAAGTTTCAGTTTTGTATAAAGATTTTTTATAGTATCAGAAATAATTTTTATATGTGTACCCTTATTTTGAGTACAGAATTCCGCCAGGATCTCCGAGACAATACTGAACTCGATCGTCTGAGTCACGCCTATGACAAGCTTGTGGGATTGGCTCTTTTCATTTTTGAGCTCTTCCTGCATACTCTTGTATAAATTCGCGATCCTGTTTGCATATTTAAAAGCGATCTCCCCTGTATTCGTGAGAATGATCCCTTTTTCCGAACGTACATACAGTTTTGTACCCAATTCCTGTTCAAGCGCGCGGAGCTGCTGACTGACGGCGGGCTGCGTGAGATTCAGCTTTTTTGCGGCGACGGAAGCACTTGCAGACTCTGCCACCTCTAAAAAAGTGTACAATTTATTGCTCAACATTTTCTTTCCCCTCAACAACTTTATAACAAAAATTTATATCATATTAGAAAAATGTTATTTGACATTATACATTTTTGCCCTTATAATCTCATTATAATACTTAAAAAATGATCTGTCAATATTTGGCGGAATTTTTTGACGGTGGGAAAATGGTTGACGAATTGATTTACCTGTTGCGCATTGTGTTTGCCGTTGTTCTCGGCTTTGCCATCGGCTTTGAACGCAAATTACGGTTTAAAGAAGCGGGCATCCGTACACATACCATTGTAAGCGGAGGCTCTGCGCTGATCATGATCGTATCCAAATACGCCTTTTCGGATACGGCGGAATTCGACTCTTCCCGTGTTGCCGCCCAAATCGTTTCGGGGATCGGATTCCTTGGAGCGGGCATCATCATCTATCGAAAACAGGTCGTTCACGGACTGACGACCGCGGCCGGGGTCTGGGCGACTTCGGGCGTGGGCATGGCAGCAGGCGGCGGACTGTATATCGTCGCCGCAGGAGCGACGGTGATCCTCATCGCCATTCAATGTATTCTGCACCTGCGCTGTAAATTATTCTCTACAAAAAAATATGTCCGTCTGAAAATCGTGTTTGAAGATCCTTTGAGCCAGAACGCCAACAAAGTTACGGAATTGTTCGGAGTAGACAGATTCAACAAACTTCATGTAGAAAGAAAAGGTGACAAAATTTTTTGCATCGGCACCGTTACGACCGACAAAGAACTCCCTGCAAGTAAACTGAGCAATGTTTTGAACGAGAACGACTACATCCATGAAATTGAAAGATGCGACGATGAGTGATAAAGTTGTAAAAAAATTGTAAAAAATTTGTAAAAAAATTTTTGAAATGCTATTGAAATTTTCCCAAGCCCGTGTTAAAATAAGTTCAATCAAAGACGAATTACATAAATTTTACTAAAAGGGTACCCTTTTTCTCTCCGCCGGAGAGAAAAAGAAAAAATCCGCCGTCGTCTGCTCCCAAGGACACGCCAAAGGAGTTGTTCCGGCTTCGGACAAAACGGGAAAAACAGGAGAACAAATGATACTCGGACAAAATTTCCGGTGCGGATTTTACGAAATACCCCCCGCCGAACGCATGGACGCCATACGGAGAGCGGGATTTGATGCCGTCATGTTCTGGTGGGGAAACGAATTCGACTCCACCGATGGGGACAAACATCTGAGGATGCGGCTGGCGATCAAAAACAGACTGAAAGTAAATACCCTGCATTTTCCTTCCACGTTTGCGGACAGGCTCTGGCGAAAAGAGTGTTGCGAAGAATATGCAGACGAAATCATTGATGCCCTGCGCGACTGTGCTACCTACGGTGTTGAAAATCTGGTATTGCACACGACCAGAAAGCTGATCACTCCCCCCTTCAACGAGGAAGGACTGAATGCGATCGGCCGCGCATCCGTGCAGGCAGGAAAACTGGGCGTCAATATTGCACTGGAAAATACGCGTTTTCCTGCCTACAACGCCTATATTTATAAAAATATCCCCTCCCCGAGGCTGACGCTCTGTTATGATACGGGCCACGAACATTGCTATACCAAGGACAAAAATATTTTGGATCAGTTCGGGGACAAGCTTTCCACAACGCACATTCACGACAACGACGGAACCTGCGACCAGCATCATCTGATGGGAGAAGGCAACATCAATTTTGCCCCCATCTTCGACAGGCTGAAAAAATTGGGGCTTAAATATTACAATCTCGAATCCTATTGCGACGAAAAGAGCCGCTATTACGGAAAATGTACGCTGAGCGAATTTCTCTCGCTCTCTTACAGGACCCTCACGGGATTTCTGACCGATTCTGACCGCGTTTTCTCATTGCGCGGTTGAATAAAAACTATATGATGTAAGGAGAAGATGTTATGAGAAAACTGTTATCTGTTCTGCTCGCCGGCGCCTTTATCGTCAGCGCAGCAGGCGCACTGTCCGCATGCAACAGGACAGAAGCATCGGGAATCGAGAAGAAAGTTGAAGCCGCGGCGACTATGACTGAGGATGAACTCATTGCGGAAGCCGCAAAAGAAACCGGAAAGTTTGTTGCTTACGGAAACTCCTCCCGTATCGTCGACGCGATGGAAGGCTTTGTTGCAAAATACGGCACACAGCTCAACCTGTCCTCCAGCAATGCAGCCGCATCCAAACAGACCGATACAGAAATCTTTACCCTGATCGACACAGAATCAAAGGCAAGCAGCAATACGCAGAATGCGTCCATGGTACTCATTCAGGACAGCGCTTCCCTCGATCTGTACAGAACAAGCACCGATTTGTTCTACAACTATGTCCCCGCATCCCTCGGCAGCAACATCTCCGAATCGGATAAAGTTCCCCTGGCACAGCAATATATCAACAAGCTGTTCATGTGGAACAACCAGGGCAGCGATGTCCCCGAGTTTTCCAACGTATGGGAACTGACGGAAGATACTTATAAAGACAAGATTTTCTTCAAGAGCCCCAAGAGCGAACAGGTCAACATGAACTTCCTGATCATGCTGACAGGCGAAGAATGGTCCGGAAAGCTGGAAGACGCTTACCTTGCACTCAACAACACCGCGGCCGACGATGTCGGCTCGGGCAAAAAGTACGAGAACTACGGTTACAAGTGGATCTCCGAGTTCATCGCAAACTGCAATTTCAGCATCAACAGCGATACGACGATGGCACAGAACCTCTCCAAACCCGAAAACGCGGGACGCATGGGATTGTTTGTGCTTTCCAAACTGCGCGATGATTCCGTCCTCACGGAGAATCTGCAGGTCGCCGCATGGAACGAAGGCTCCGACAACAATTATGTCAAGATCGAGCCGTTTGCAGGATTTATGTATGCACTGTATGCGCAGCTCGCCTCGCACGGCCCTCGCCCCTACACCGCCATGCTGTTCATCAACTACCTGATGACGGCTGAAGGCTTTGCTCCCTGGGCTTCCCTGGGCGGATATTCCTCCAATTCTTCTATCCCTGTTACCGAAGGCGACAGCGAACTTTCGTTCTGGCGCGACAACCTCGTCTTTGAAGACGGAAAATACATCATCAGCGTTAAGACGAAAGTGGAAGACTACATCAACGGTCTTCTCAAATAAGGTTTAAGCAACCTATCTGAAGGACAGCGGGGAGGCGGCGTCAGCCTGCCTCCCCTCTTTGATATTAAGGAGGCTCCAATGAAAAAAAAGATAGATAATGCTGCAGAGGAAAACGCCCCCATCAGTAAAAAAAGAAGATTTTTCAATCACGTCAAGCGTTTTCTCTCCAATCCTGCAAACATAATCCTCATTGTTTTTCTCGTCATTCTTGTCTTCATGATCTTCTATCCGCTGTTTACCCTGATTTTGAGTACCTTCCAGGTGAGCAGTATTACGGAAACTCTCTTCGGAGTAAAATACGGAGACCTGACAGGACTTTGGTGGTACAGAATGTTTGCATCCGATATGAGTTCCACTTATTTCTGGATGCCCTTGCTGAATTCCATTCTCATGTCCCTTTTGGCAAGCGTCATTGCCATCCTTTACGGCGGCGTGGTGGCATTCTTTATCACCAGAACAAACATGAAAGGGAAAAAATTTATTTCCGCCATCTTTGTTTTCCCCTATATCATGCCCAGCTGGACGCTGGCGACATTCTGGCAGAATTTCTGGCAAAACCCTTCCATCGGAACAGGTACAGGCGGAATGCTGTATAACATTACGGGACTTTCCGTACCCGCTTCCTGGGTCTACGGGCTTGTCCCCTGCGCCATCGTGCTCGGACTGCACTACGCGCCCTTTGCTTATATCCTCATCGGCGGCATCCTGCGCAACATGGATGCAAACCTGGAAGAAGCCGCAACCATCCTGAAAGCTTCCCGCGCTAAGATCATTTACCGCATTACGCTGCCTATCGTCCTGCCCGCCCTCGTATCCACCTTCCTTTTGGTATTTGCAAGCTCCATGAGCTCGTACGCAGTGCCGAAATACATCGGAGGAGACATGACGGTTCTGACAACGTACATGAAAAACTTCCTCAACAACGGATATTACGGGCAAGGTTACATCATGGCGCTCGTCATGATCGTGCTCGGCGTCGCGATCCTCGCGGCAAACCAATATATCACAGGAAAACGCAAATCCTTTACCACCGTGTCCGGTAAATCGGGACAGGTTTCCTACATCAATCTGCACAAAGCCAATTACGTCGTGGCAACCATACTGACCATTCTCAGTTTGTTCTGTGCGGTCCTTCCCCTCATCACGTTCGCCCTCGAATCCTGCTGCGTCATTCCGGGCGACTACTCCACCCTGACGCTGGAATACTGGATCTCCAGAGAACAGGTCGGGACAGGCAACGGATTGGTCGGGATCCTGTTTGAAAAACAGGTGTGGCAGGCATTCGGGAACAGCATTCTGCTGGCGTTCCTTTGTGCGATCATTGCGGGAAGCAGCGGTGTCCTCATCGGATATGCCGTTGCCAGAAAACGCGCGACGCGCATGGCAAGATCGGTTGACAGCCTTGCGTTCCTGCCCTACCTGATGCCTTCCATGGCTTTGGGCGCTGCGTTCCTGACAATGGCCTTTACTTTCGGCCTGGCAAAATCGTTTATCGTGCTCGTGCTGGTCGGTTCTCTCAAATACCTGCCTTTCGCCTCCCGAAGCGGCATCAATGCGATGCTTCAGCTTTCCGGAGAAATCGAAGAGGCGGCGATCATTGTCGGAGTCCCTTGGTGGAAGAGAATGGTACGCGTCATTTTCCCTATCCAGAAATCCACATTTATTTCCGGATACCTGCTCCCCTTCACCTCTTGCATGCGCGAACTGTCCCTGTTCGTTCTGCTTTCCGCGGGCTCCACAACCTTGCTCGCTACCCTGTTGGATAACTGGTCGCAGTGGTGGCCGCAGTCGGCAAACGCACTCAACCTGCTGATCATCGTCACCGTGCTCGTCATCAACTTCGCGGTCAACAAGCTTACGGGCGCATCCATTGATAAAGGCGTAGGAGGTTAATCAACATGCCTGAAATTATTCTTAAAAACGTTACAAAACGCTGGGGAGATTTCTTTGGCGTAAAAGATTTGACCATGACCATCGAAGACAGGGCGTTTATTACCCTGCTCGGCCCTTCCGGCTGCGGAAAAACAACTACCCTGCGCATGATCGCAGGGCTGGAAACTCCTACCTCCGGATTTATCTCCATTGACGGAGTCCCCGTATTCGATTCCGAACGCGGGATCAATATTCCCCCGCAAAAGCGCGACATCGGGTTCCTGTTCCAAAACTACGCCCTGTGGCCGCACATGACCGTATATAAAAACATTTCGTTCGGTCTGGAAAACCTGCACTGGAAAAAGCCTGAAATTGAAGCGCGCGTCGACGAGCTGTGCAAGATGCTTAAAATCGAACAGTTCAAGCAGAGATACCCTTCCGAACTTTCCGGCGGTCAACAGCAGCGCGTGGCAATCGCCCGTACGCTTGCACCCAAACCCAAGGTCCTTTTTATGGACGAACCGCTTTCCAACCTCGATGCAAAACTTCGCCTGGAAATGCGCACGGAGCTCAAACGCCTGCACGTCGACACCGACAGTACCTTTGTCTACGTCACGCACGACCAGCTGGAAGCAATGACTCTTGCCACAAAGATCTGTCTGATGGAAACGGGCGTGATGCAGCAGTACGATCCCCCGCTGATCACGTACAGCCGCCCGAACAATCTGTTTGTCGCAGATTTTGTCGGAAACCCGACCATGAACTTCCTCGATGCACACGCAGAACAGAGCGGCCCGCGCAAGGTCAAGCTGGATATCTACGGTCTGCAAGCCGTGCTTGAGTGCGACGAGGACATCTCGGTGCCCGATGCCGATGGGATCAACGTGGTCGTAGGCATACGCCCGGAATTTATTGACGTCAACGAACAAGGCAAGGGAATTGAGGGAAAAGTATATTCCACTCTCCCTTCCGGTATGGAAACCACCGTAAAAATCGAGTACGCCGGGCAGCTCCTCACCTCTGTGGAATTCGGCGGCGTAGATTTCAAAGTCAATCAACCCATACACTTCTCCTTCCGCGGTAAAGATATTCTTTTGTTCGACAAACAATCCAAAAACAGGATCGGAGTCGGAGAACTGAAAATCTGATCTTCCGTCCCCGCTCTTTGAAAGAGCGGGGATTTTTTTGTAAAAAATCCTATGCTGGAAATGGCCGAAGCCAAGACATGAAAAAAGGGCGCACAATGCGCCCTTTCCCTTGCTTTGGTGCGGATGACAGGACTTGAACCTGCAAGGTTGCCCACCGGATTCTAAGTCCGGCGCGTCTGCCAATTTCGCCACATCCGCGTTAACAAAGTTTATTTTACTACATTTTTTGAAAAAAAGCAATATATTTAAAGGAGACGGCTTAAAAAAGCCGTCTCCCCGCTTGAATGGTCAATTATTTCGCGTGTTGCCGCAGCAAGAGCAGCGCCGCGTGCATTTACAGGTGCAATTGCAGCAGAGTGCATATTGACGGTTGTAATAATCTTCGTCGCAGCAGACATTGAAACCGCCGTGGCAGCCAAACCCGCTGCAATCGCGGTTGCAGCAGTTCTGCCTGCATCCGCAGCCGTTCGAGCTTTGGGCAGCGTCAGAAAATCCCGCGTTTGCAAAGGTTTCGCCCCCGCAGAAGCCGCATCCGCAGCGCGGAGCCTGTACGAATTCGCGTTCCCGTTCGCGGCCGCGGCATCCGCAGCCGTTTCCTTCACCGAACAGTATGGAATAAAGCAAGCACATTTTTATTTCGTCCCCTTGTAATAAAAGTGGAGAGATTTTGCTCCCCACTTTCATTGTATGCCGCACCATTCTTTCGTGCGCCCGTCCGCGCTGTTTCGGCGCACACATTTTTCCGGAAGTGGAGCGGGGGAAAGAGTTTGACAAATTACTGCCGCGCGTGGTATAGTAATCGTGAAAAATTCGGACAGATTTTTTTGCGTTCGGCGCTGCCTTGGGGCGGCGTTGAAAGGGCGGAATGCGAGAAAGCCGGCGCGGAAGAATAAAAAGCTCCGCGGCATATGCCGCGGAGCGAAGTAGTGGGCTCTCTTATTTACCGGCGAGGGGAAAATCGATCTTGCGGATATTGTATTTTTGATAATCGCCGCATATGCTGAAAACGGTATTTTCCGTTTCGAATTGCGTTACGGGGATCCCCGTTTCTTTTCCGGAAAAATAAATTTTTCCCTGAACAAATTCGATCTTGCGCCAACTTGCGGCGAGCGTTTCACCGAGGAATTTTACATAGCTTTCCCGCGCGGTCCAATGCGCGTAAAAATCGGTGGTGGAGTGTATCTCCGCCCGTTCCCGTTCGGTAAACTTGCTCAAAACGGCAGGGCGTGCTTTGCCTGCCAGACTTTCGCAATCGAATCCGACCTGTTTTTTCCCCACGGCGAGCGCAACGAGCCCTTTGCTGTGGGTGAGGTTAAAATGGATTTTGTCGCCTTTCAGATAAGGTTTGCCGTTGATCGTTGTGCGGAGGCTTGCGTTCGGCTTGTTGTAATACTTTTGCAGAACGTATTTGATAAAATCGTCGGAGGCGACCTTGCCGAAAGTATAGTAGATGTCTAACATACTTTCATTATATCACGTTTTTTGTTGAATGCAAGGCTTTTTTCAATATTTATTCAACTATTTCGGAGGGGTTTGCGATGACGAGGGGAGAACTCGCGCGGGAAAATTTTAAAAAGGGATATAATTGCACGCAGGCGGTCTTGCTCGCCTTTTCCGACCTGCTGGAATTAGACGAAAAAACGGCCCTGAAAATCGCCGCGCCTTTCGGCGGCGGTGCGGGGCGCATGCGCGAACTTTGCGGCACCGTTTCCGCAATGCTCATGGTTTGCGGTTTGATCTTTTACGATGCGGAGCA
>DXFX01000030.1 GCA_019114245.1 Candidatus Borkfalkia faecipullorum
GAATTTGTCAACTTCCTCAACGTGCAGCGCACCACACGCGCCAAAGTTCCTTTCGGCATCGCGCAGATCGGCAAGGCGTTCCGCAACGAGATCACGCCCGGAAACTTCATCTTCCGCACCATCGAATTTGAACAGATGGAACACCAGTGGTTCTGCAAGGAAGGCACAGATCTGCAATACTACGAAGAATACAAACAGAAAGCCAAAAACTTCCTGCTCGGACTCGGTTTCAAGGAAGAGCACCTGCGCTTCAAAGACCACGACAAACTGGCGCACTACGCAAAGTCCGCGTGCGACATCCAGTATCTGTTCCCCATCGGCTGGTCCGAACTCAACGGCATTCACGACCGCACCAATTACGACCTCTCCCGTCACCAGGAATATTCGGGCAAGAACATGAATTACCTCGACCCCGCCACGGGCGAAAAGTATATCCCGTACGTCGTGGAATACTCCATCGGCGCGGACAGGCTGATGCTCGCCGTCCTTTGCGAAGCGTACGAAGAAGAGGAGCTGGAAGGCGGCGACGTGCGTACCGTCATGCACTTCCATCCCGCCCTCGCAGCCTATAAGGCGGCCGTCCTGCCTCTGCAGAAAAACCTTTCCGAAAAGGCAAGGGAAGTGTACAAAAAGCTTGCTAAGCGCTTTATGGTCACCTACGACGAAGCGGGCTCCATCGGCAAACGCTACCGCCGCCAGGACGAGATCGGCACCCCCTACTGCATCACCATCGATTTCGACACGCTGGAAAACAATTCCGTCACCGTCCGCGACCGCGACACGATGGCGCAGATCCGCCTCGACATCGACGAGGTTGCCCCTTATATCGAAAAAACGCTTGAACACTGATCTTTTCCGCCGCGCTCCGCGCGGCGGTTTTTAAAAAAAATGTACAAAAAACAGGATACCGTTTCGCCCTTTTGCGGACAAAAAGCCGCCGCGCAGAATTTTTCTGCGCGGCGGCTTTTCCCTTACAGAGAAACGACGCTGTCCTCTACCGCCATATCAAACGCAAAAGTCAGCATATCATAAACGCCCGCATTGATATAGTAGATTTCCATCAGCTGATCTTCGCTGAGAAGATTATAGGCCACCACAGGGAAAACGGGAGATTGCCCCATATCCGTGATCACCTTGATGAGGATGATCTCCTCCTCTTTGAGCTCTGAAAAGTTCTGGATCCCCTTGGAAGAGGTGGAAATGAGTTCGAGGTATCTGTCCTCATCGAGGATATAGATGTGATGCCTGTACATTCTCGCCACTCCTGACTGCAATTCGTACCCCGTCCCGTCCGATCTGACGACAGGCACTTTCCCGCTGTCATACGAATAAGGATAAGGGAGACGAAGCCTCGGATTGTCTTCGATCCCGTAAACGGTCAGACCGTATTCGGATCCGTCATCGTTGGACGGCCTGAATCTGCCGATGGTATAACCATGGTCGTAAGGTTCGAGGTTATCGCCGCCCGAAACGTCGACCAACCCCATTGCGCTTGCCGCCTTCATATACCCCGTGATCTCCATGGAGTTTGACACGGGAATGGTATATTTCTGCTTTAACGTGATCCCCTCGGCAGCTGTGACGACGGTAAAAGAGACGTGCCGCGCAGAGGACAGCTTTTCCTGCAGCTGCGCATCGACAGGCACCGTCGTCGTAAAACCGCCGTTCTGGGAAGTACTGACGGAAGCGTCAAATTCCCCCAGATCGACCGTGTCTTCTCCCCGCCCGATCCCGCGGCAATTTTATAAACATTGTCCCCGATCCTGACAGAAGAGAGTTCTTCCGTCCCCTCCTGCGCGGGGTTTGCCTCGGGAAGCTGCGATCGCAGCGCATAATCGCTTGCGGCGACCCCTCCCAGCTGCTGGGCATTCGCGGCACTGTCAGCCGTCGTTGCGCTCTGCGCCGTGGTTGCTAAGTCCGCCGTTTCCGCGTGCGTCGCCTCATCCGCGCGCGCCACCGAAGAGACGAGCGTGTAACCGCTGCCCGTCCCATTGACGGCGGGAATTTTACCCGCATCCGCACTTTCCGGAACCGCCAAAGCAAACAAAAATCTGACAAATAATTGGTTCCCCTGTACAGTCAGACAGACAAAAACATTTTCCTCTTTGCTGAAAGTTGCCGTGTATCCTCCCTGCGCACCCGTCATGATCGCGCGGCCGAGCCTGCCGAGATCGAGGAGCACAAACTTTTTCGTCCCGTCGACGTCGGAAGAGAGGGTGATCGTCGTATCGCAATCGGCAGATTCGTATTGGGCGATCTGTTCTTCCGTCAGGACAATTTCGGCAGCATCTGCCCCCTCGAAACCGACCGAGGAAATCACCTGCGCCTGCACAGCGGAAGCAGAAACCGAGAGGATCTTTGCACACACGTAATATAATTTTTCCGTCTGCCCGTACTTACAGAGAGCGGAAAAGCAGTCCCCCTCCTGAGGAGTCCTCGCGAAAGAAGAGACCGCCACGGAAAGAGCCGCGCCCGCCGCGGGAACGCTTTCCGTCTGAACGGGAGCGGCAGTACAGACGATCGAATTGGCAAACTCTTTGGTGATAAAGTCGGAGAGGTCCGCTTTTTTCACCGCAGACCCTATTCTCTCGTAATTGTTTTTCTGTTCCGACCAGGCGTATTCGTCGTATTCCTCGCCCGCTTCGCCCGAACCAGAGGGGATCATATAGAGATAGCTTGTACTGCCGGGACGGGGAAGGGAATCGTAAGACTCATACTGATAGTTATAGGAAAGAGCCGAGCTCGCCGCCGCTTGCGCGGCCGCCGCGCTTTCTGCCGCCGCTTCCGCACTTTCCTTTGCAATGCGCTCGCTGGCATAAGTCTCGTTTTGGGAACGCATCGCTGCCATCGCCGCCTCGCTTGCGATGTTTGCCTGCAGTTCGGCACTTTCACCGAAATACGCCGCCCTTTCTTCCCAGACAAGCGCCGCATCCTCGCTGATCTTTGCCTTATCGGCGCTCTCTTTCGCCGCGCTTGCCTGTGTGTAGACATCCTGAAAGGTACAAACTTCCTCCCACGCGCTCCCGTTTAATACGCCCTCCTGCGAATAAGGCGGCACGGCGTTGTCCGAAATAAGCGAGCGCACAAAGGTGCCGTATACGGCCGCCTCGGGACAATAGACGATCTCCCCCGCCGCATAGACTGTCCCTTCGCGGTAAGCATACAGTGAGCGCGCCGCAAAGTTTGCCGCAACGACGTCCGCCTTAACCTGCGCGATCGCTTCCAGGATCTGGCCGTAAACGTCCGAAGAGGGCTGTGCAGGCAGCTCCGCCGCTACCCCGCGCTCGACCGTGAACAAAACGGGCGCACCCGCCTGAACGCTTCCGTCCGCTCCGAAAAAGGAAAACTGTGCCGCAACCGTACCGTAATGCGCGGTAACGGATGCGGGCAGCGGCCCCCTCCAGCCGTACAGAGGGATCCCGCCTTCCCCCTGCACCCCTTCCAGCAATCCGATGCAGGTAAGGACCTGCTTTTCCGTACCCGTCCCCGAAGGCAGACGGTAAGAAACGGAAAGCTGCGCGCTTTCCGCAACGGGCGCGGCAACGGTCAGCACGCACGCCTCGCCGGAGCCCTGCACCACGTGCTGCGGAATACAGCCCACGGCATTGCCCTGCGCATCGCAAATGTAAATCATTATAACTTCCTCCCAAACAGACTTCATTCGGGAAAGCGCACGGGCCTCCCCTCTTTTCCTTTCCATTATACGGCGGAAAAGCGGCTGTTCCAAGGATAGCCGACAGACTTTTTCCTGCACGAAAAAGCGCCCTCGGCAAATGCCGCGGGCGCCCGTTTTGTCCAAAAAAGACAGGTACGTTATTCTGTTCTGAGTGCAACGACAGGATCTCTGCGCGCCGCCGCAGAAGCGGGGAAGAGTCCCGAAAGGAGGGTGAGAACAATGCTGATGACCACCATGATGACCGCCGCAAGCCAGGGAAGGGCGGCAAGCCCTGCAATGCCCGTGAGCGGGGTAAGAATGGCGTTGATGATCACCTGCAACAGGTACGCCACCGCAATGCCGATGAGGCCTGCGCACAGTCCGATGAGGAAGGTTTCCGCATTGAACACGTGCTTGATGTCCTTTTTCCGCGCGCCGATGGAGCGCAGGATCCCGATCTCCTTTGTCCGCTCCACCACCGAAACATAGGTGATGACGCCGATCATGACGGTGGAAACGACGAGGGAAATGCCCGTAAACGCGACCAGAACGTAAGTAATGGCGTCCAAAATCGTCTGCATCATCCCCATCAGCACCCCCACCGTATCCGTGTAAGTGATCTCCGTGGGGCCGTCGTAATCGTCCAGTGTTTCATGCGTTTCCAGCCACTTCGCCTGTGCCTCTGCGACTTTGACGTCGTTCCAGGCATCCAGGTATTTTACGATCTGTTCCTTGGTTTCAAAGTCCCTCGGATAAATGGCGAGCTCGTTCGGGACGTCCGTTCCCCCGAGAGAACGAAGCGTCATGTTGTTGCCCGTACTGTTGGTGATGAAGGCGTTTTTGAGAAATTCCATTCCCGCAGGGATATATCCCGCAAGATCTTCGCTGATCTGCGTGTAGTATGTTCCGTTGAGATGCGCCGCCGGGGAGAGATAGATCTCCTGCCCCATAAAGCTGATGTGACCGCCACTTGTCGGCGTGCCGCTGAAGCCCCTCTGCATCCAGGAAACGATCTCGGATTGCATATTTTTCTGAATATAGTTATCCACAAGCTGTTCGGTGACGTTGAGTCCGTTGGAGAGGCAGCCGTAGGTCAGGCCGTCTTTCAGCCGCAGGATCCCCGTAATGCGTATCTGGACGCCCTGCTCCTGCGTTGCATCCAGGAGAGTGCCGTCCTGTTCATAGTTTCCTCTGTTGCCGACGTATTCAAAGGGATGCTGCGCCTGCGGATCGGCCGAATAATCCGTCTGCCGATACACTTCGTCGTTATAAAATAAGGTAAAGGGTTTTTCCAGCAATTCGTCAAAGGTATAGGAGAGATAGCCCTGGATCTCCTCCGTTTCCGCGCCCTGCGTGTCTCCGCCGCCCAGCTCGAACAGGCTTAAAAAGGTGTCCTCGTCGATGTAGCCGAGCTGCGCAAGAGTGAGGTCGGTCAGGTCGTTGTTTCCGCCGATGACAAGCACCGCTTCGTTCTGATTTTGAGGGAACGTACCCTTCAAAACGTCGTACTGGGACAGGACATATTCGGAATAGCGGTCCCTGTCGATGTCAAACTGCGAAGTCCCCGGCATCTCGTTGATCACCGAGCCGAGATAGTTGACGAGATAGGACATCTGGGCGTACTTCTCTTCCTGTTTGGAAAGTACCTCCGTAAAATACTCTTTCAGCGAGGAAAGGGAACGTACTTCCGTCAGAGCATTGCCCTCGGCGTCTTTCGTTCTCACCGTCGTAAAGAGATTGTCCGTCAGCGTGACGCCCGTGTCGTCGGAGATGGCATAATACAGCGATTCGTCCAGTCCCTCATAAATATAGTCGATGTACCCTTCCTGTGCAATGTTGTTGGACACGGTCATGCCCTGCGCGATCTGCGTCAGAAAAGAATTGACGTACACCTTGTCGTCCAGTTCAGTAAGATCCGGCATATCGCTCGCCGAAGCGAGCCCGCTCATGATCGCCATGGGGTCGAGCGTCGTTTCCGTGATCTGGAGAGGATAATAGGAAAGCATATCCTCTTCCGTCTTGCGGATATAGTTTGAAAAACCAGAGGAAAGCGCCAGCACGAGGCAGACGCTGATGATGCCGATGCTCCCCGCGATGGACGTGATGAGCGTGCGCGTCTTTTTCGTGAGGAGATTCCTGCCGCTCAGCTGCAGCGCCGTGAGCAGGGACATACTCGTCTTTTGTTTCTTTTTCTGCGGGACGGGTTGCGATTCTGCGACCTCCTGCTCCTCCTCATCCTCGCGGAACGGGTTGGAATCGGAAATAATCTGCCCGTCTTTCAGTTCCACAATGCGCGAAGAATAGCGTTTTGCCAGCTCCGGATTGTGCGTGACCATGATGACCAGCCGCTCCCCCGCGATCTCCTTGATGAGATCCATGATCTGCACGCTGGTCGCCGTATCCAGCGCGCCCGTCGGTTCGTCGGCGAGCAGGATCTCGGGATTATTGACGAGCGCCCTCGCAATGGCGACCCTCTGCATCTGCCCGCCCGAAAGCTGGTTGGGCTTTTTGTTGAGTTCTCCGCCCAGCCCCACGCGTTCCAGCGCGTGCGCCGCGCGCTCCCTGCGCTCCTGCGCGGAAACACCCGAAAGGGTGAGCGCAAGCTCCACATTGCCGAGCACCGTCTGGTGCGGGATGAGGTTGTAGGACTGGAACACAAACCCGATGCTGTGATTGCGGTAGGCATCCCAGTCGCTGTCCTTGAAATTCTTCGTGGAAACGCCTTTGATGACGAGATCGCCCTTCGTGTAATGATCCAGCCCGCCGATGATGTTCAGAAGTGTCGTCTTGCCGCAGCCGGACGAGCCCAGGATGGACACAAATTCTTTTTTGCGGAATCCCAGCGTGATGCCTTTGAGCGCATGGACCGTGGTATCCGCAACTTTATAATCCTTTGTGATCCCTTCCAATTTCAAAATTGCCTTTGCCATACTTGTATGCTATGCTCCTTGACAGGGAATTTTTAACCGTTTTTTTCCGACCCGTTCCCGCAAAACGAGGCCGCCGCCCATTCGCAGGCATCCAGAAATTCGTTTGCCCGCCCTATAAATTCTTCCAATCTCTCTTCGCTGAGTTTTGCCGTGACTTTTTCCAAAAACTGCGAAAATCTTTTCTTCATCTGTTCGTAGATCCCGCGCGCAAAATCGGAAAGCTCTATATAGGCGATCTTTTTGTCACGCTCGTCCGATACGCGCCGCACATAGTTTCTCGTCTCCAGTTTATGCACCATCTGCGATACCGCGGAACGCGTGACCCCCAGCTTTTTCGCCAGCTGACTGGAAATGATGCGATCTCCCGTCTCCTCCGCCGCAACAACTTCCCGCATCATCTGCATTTCCGTGTTGTTCAGAGAATGCGTCTGCTCAAAAACGCATATCTCATCCCATCGTTTTCCTATGCGGTACATCTCCCGCAAAAATACGTTAACTTCCATGTTTCCGCCTCTGAAAGAGTATCTATGTTAAGTCCTTAATCATTTATCATCATACCGCAAAATTGTGTAAAAGTCAAATATCTGTATGCAGCGGCACCCTCTTTTCACGAGAATATCATAGAACAAAAAAACAGGGTCTGCGTATCAACACAGTCCCCTGTTCTCTCGTTACCAATCCTGTTTTTTTAAAGATTTGCTCTTTACGTCGTCGTAATATTCAAAGTATTTTTGTTTGAAATTTTTCTCCTGCTCCCCTTTTTCTTTCAGCAGGCGGGAAAGCTCTTCCGGCGTGAAATCGGACAAATCCGCTTCCCCGTCGTAGGAAGAGAAAAATTTATAAAGTTCCGCTTCGGACATTTTACCCTCCTCTACTTGCGCTCGCGGCGGTACAGATACATGGTCGTACCCGCGGCGTCCGTGCCGATGCTGTATTTTTTGAGGTACGGCGTCAGCTTTTCCATCAGCTTTTTAAATGAGTTGCATCCGAAATTCTTAGGCACAAAATCGGAATATTTCTGTTTCATTTCGGAAGAGATCTGCGAATAGTACGCCTTTCCGCTGTTGTCGATCATGCGGTCGATGATGTTGTGCAGATCGCTCTTGCGCTTGTTGTCCAGCATTTCCTCCTGCGCGGGTGCGGGCGGCGCTTTTTCGGCAGGCTGGCTCTTTTCCTTTCTGCCCTTGACTTTGGCGGGCTTTACCTCGGCGTTGGCATCCAGATAGATAAATTCGTTGAACGCGTTGACAAAGCTCTGGTTGACGTTCCTGCCGCCCAGCCCGATCACCGTTTTATCCCGCTCACGCAATTCGCGCACCAGGCGGGTGTAATCGGAATCCCCCGCCGCGATGATAAACACGTCGATGTCTTTCTCAAACAAAATAACGAGCGCCTGAATGATCAGCGCGATATCGATGGTATTTTTGCGGGGCTGTACCTCAAACTGCTGTTCCGCCGTCATGGAAAAGCGGTTCACCTCTTCCTTCCAGCCCTTCACGGCTGCCTTCGACCAGTCGGCAAAAATGCGCTTTACAACGATGTTCCCGTAATTGGAAGCCTCGTCGAAGATCTGCTTCGCCGAGGACGAAGGAACATTTTCCGCATCGATCAAAACCGCTACATTGTTGATTTTTTCCATATTACCCCCCTCTTCAAGACGCGGATCTTATAAAATATTATAGACGATTTGGCGGCAACTGTCAAGCGAGGCAATCTTTTCCGGGCATTCTTCCAAGAAAAAAGCTTAAAGAAAAATTTTTTTTCCGAAAATGCGCGAAAACGATTGAAAATTTTTATGAAATGCTGTATAATAATAAAGCTTTCAAATATGGGGATGTAGCTCACCCGGTAGAGCGATACGTTCGCAACGTATAGGTAGTCAGTTCGAGTCTGATCATCTCCACCATAAAAAAGGGAAGTCCCGAAAACGGGACTTCCCTTTTTTATGTGGGACAGACGAGAACTACGCGCGCCGAAAAGAAGGAGAATGCAGAAAAAAAAACATATCGCGCGTCGTTCGTGCGAGGGCGAAGCCCGACGCCTTGCCGAGGGGGCCCCTTTAGGGGTTTCGGCAATTTATGATCA
>DXFX01000031.1 GCA_019114245.1 Candidatus Borkfalkia faecipullorum
ATGGGTGTTTTCGGCGACGATTTTGCGACCATTGACTTCCGCGAGGAACTATGCTACCATAGCTGACCGAAAAAGCAACATTCGGAGGGCTATTTTACTTGGATAATCATGCCGAAAAAATCGCGTGTAAAAAATAATACGAACTCCGTTTTAGAGTTCGTATTATTCACGTATGGCGCAGAAGGCGGGATTTGAACCCGCGCTACGGTTTCCCGTACTACTCCCTTAGCAGGGGAGCCCCTTGAGCCACTTGGGTACTTCTGCATGGCTCTGTGCAGCGTGTCTTTCAATACGCTAAAATATCATACCATATTTTTGACCTTTTGTCAAAGTTTCCCGCGCCGTTTTTAAAATCTTTTTTACTTTTTTCGGAAAAAGAAAGGTTTTCCGTTCGGGCGATTTTTTGATAATTCTGCAAAAAAAGAAAGTTTTTTTGCATCGGAAAGGGTAAAATTTTTTTATAGCTATTGCAATCGCAGTCGCCGTATGGTAAAATGTTCCAAAGGGGGACGATCGATATGAATATCTGGCACGATATTGACGAAAAGCGCATTCAGAAAGAAGATTTTATGTGCTATATCGAAATTCAGAAAGGTTCCAAAAGCAAGTACGAGCTGGACAAAGAGACGGGGGTGCTGAAACTCGACCGCGTCCTGTACACGTCCACCGTCTATCCCGCCAGTTACGGGTTTATCCCGCGCACGCTCGCGGACGACGGGGATCCGCTGGACGTGCTCGTTTTATGCAGTGAGCCCATTCTGCCCGCCACAATGGTGCAGTGCTATCCCATCGGCGTGATCAGCATGATCGACGACGGAAAAATGGACGAAAAGATCATCGCCATTCCCTTCCGCGAGCCGACGTACAACATTTATCGGGACATTTCCCAGCTGCCCCGCCATATCTTCGACGAGATGATGCACTTCTTTGAGGTGTATAAAGTCCTCGAACACAAGACCACGTCCGTCAAAGAGATCATGGGCAGGGAAAGTGCGGTGCAGATCGTGCAGGACTGCATCGACCGTTACAAGAAGGCGAGAGCGGAAAACAGGTTTTAAAATGATGTTTTTCGGGCATTCCGCCGCGGATGGCAAAGCCGTATCTTCGTGAAAGGGCGGGATACGCCGTTACGTTTGATAAAAATCAGCAGGTTTTTGTAATATGGAAAAGAAATTGTTGGTCGCCGTCGATCTGCAAAACGACTTTATCGACGGAGCTTTGGGAACGAAAGAGGCGCAGGCAATTCTTCCCGCCGTGCGCAAGCGCCTTGCGCGCGCCCGCGCGGAAGGGGAGGACATCGTGTTCACCCGCGACACGCACACCGAGGAGTACCTCAACACGCAGGAAGGGCGCAATCTGCCGCTGAAACACTGCCTGTACGGCAGCCGCGGCTGGCAGATCGCAGACGGGCTGTGCGAAGGGGAAAAGGCATTCGACAAGCCCGCGTTCGGCAGCGTGGAACTGGCGGAATTCGTGCGGGAAAAGGGATATACGCAGGTGGAACTCATCGGCGTGTGCACGGACATCTGCGTCATCTCCAACGCCCTCCTCATCAAAGCTTTCTGCCCCGAAACGGAGGTTTCCGTGCGGGCGGACTGCTGTGCGGGCATCTCTCCGCAAAGCCACGAAACGGCGCTGCGCGCGATGCAGACGTGCCAGATAGAAATTCTGTAAAACGAGGCAGGAGCCGCCCGAAAAGGGCGGCTCCTGCCTCGTCAGTCATGCTGAGGGAATGCTCTGAAAATGCGGGTACGTATCCGCGGTTTCAGGGCATTTTTCCTTCTGAAATTTTTAAAAGCGCCTGCATTACGCCCTGTTCGGCGTTGGAGGGGACGGTGCTGCCTATTTTCTCTTTCAGAGGAGGATAGGCGTTTTCCGTGACGTACGGATGCCCGCATTCGAGCAGCATTTCGTAGTCGTTCATATGATCGCCGAAAGCGACGCATTCTTCCTTTGCAAAGCCGAATTTGCTTCGGATAAAGCGGATGGCGCTCCCTTTGTCCGTCGTGCGGACGGAAATGTCCAGCCAGTTGCCGCCCGATTGGATGATGCGCAGGTTGGGCAGGGCATGGGGCAAAACTTTCATGCCGTTGTTTTCCGGCCCGAGCTCGTCATAGACGGCGATCTTGCACACCTTTTCCTTTTCGGCGATTTCCCGCAGGTCTCCCTTGGCGTTGGAGATATAGGAAGCCTCCACAAAGGAGAGGAAGGGCTGTCCTTCCGATTCGTAGTAGGCGCATTGCGGGGTGCAGAGGAGGGGATGCGCGTGCGGGATCTTTTCCACCGCGTCCAGCGCGCGGAAAATATCCTCCTGCGGCAGGCTTTCCAAAAGCAGTACTTTGTTCCGTTCGGCGACGATGGCGCCGTTTTCCGCCAGAATGAGAATTTTATCCTCGACGGGCGCAAACATTTTCTTCAGCGCCGTCAGCTGTCTGCCGCTGGCGGGGCAGAATAAAATTCCCTGTTCGTGCAGTTTTCCGATTGTCTCAAAGATGCCCTGCGGCAGGTTTCCCTGCGGGTCAAGCAGTGTTCCGTCCAGGTCGCAGGCAATAAATTTTATGGCGTTGTTTTTCATGATCTTGTTGCAAAAACGTGGGTACGTAGGTGAAGATTTGTTACATCATGGGGGCAAAGAAACGCAAAATGGAACGGTAGATCAGGCTGTGGAGCTTGTCCTTGATCTCGTTTTCGGTGACGAGGTGGCTCTGTTCGCACGTTTCCAGGTAGTCGTGGTACAGCGCCGCGCACACCTTGCCGCTGAAAAAGAGCAGGTCGCACTCAAAGTGCATATAAAAGCTGCGGAAATCCATGTTTGTCGAGCCGATGATGCACACGCTGTCGTCGCTGACAATGCTCTTGGCGTGCAGGAATCCCGGCGTGTAGCGGTAAACTTTGATTCCTTCCTTGACCAGTTCGGAATAAAAGGCCTTGGTCACGGCAAACACGTACTTTTTGTCCGGAATGTTGGGTACGGTGATGCGCACGTCCACGCCGCTCTGCGCCGCGTTGATGAGCGCGCGCTTCATCTCTCCGTCCAGGATGAGGTAGGGCGTGTTGATGTACACATATTTTTTCGCGTTGTAGATGATCTTCAGGTACAGATTTTCGCAGACGTTCCCTTCCTCGGCGCGCGGCGCGTCGCTGAACGCCGTGCAGAGAATGTTCCCCGCGGGGCTGTCGGAAAGGTACTTTGTGTAATCTTCCTCTTCGCCGCGCAGCGTCCAAAGCTGGAGAAACATGGCGGTAAAGTTTTGCACCACTCTGCCGCGCACGAGGATGCCCGTATCTTTCCACGTCCCGAAGGGATGCGTCTCGTTGATGTACTCGTCCGCGAGGTTCACGCCGCCCGTGAAGGCGACCTTGCCGTCGATGACGGCAATTTTTCTGTGCGTGCGGTTGTTCTGCGCGATGTCGAGGACGGGTCGGAAGGGGTTGAAACACATACATTTGACCCCTTTCTTTTCCATTTGCTCGGCAAAGTTTCCGGGGACTTTCAGCATGGAGCCGATGTCGTCGTAGATCAGGCGCACGTCCACGCCCGCGTTTGCTTTTTTAACAAGAATGTCCGTGATCGCATTAAAAAATTTGCCCGGCTGAATGACAAAGTATTCCAGAAAAATATATTTTTCCGCTTTTTCCAGCTCGTCAAGCAGCGCTTTGCCGTAATCCTGCCCCATAGGGAAGTATTCAAAGTCCGTGCAGTCGGAAAAGGGCATCCCCGTAAAGGAGGTGACGTATTCCGCGCAACGGTTGGCAAAGCCGTCCGCCTGCGAGAGGGAAACGGGCTTTTCTCCCGGTTTTGCGTACAGGCATTCGGCGCCGCGGAAGGTGTCCGACAGCATCCTGCGCCTGCGCCGCGGCATCTTGTGCCTGCGCAGCAGCAGGTACAGCACCGCCCCCGCGGGCGGAATGGCAAGCACGGGCACCAGCCAGGCGATCTTGTATTCGGCGTTCACGTCCGAGTTGACGATATAGATCGCGACGATGATGTCCACAAAAAAGAACACGACGTTGAGAATGGTGGAAGCGTGCGGCACCCATGCGCTGAGAATGAGGATGGACACGGGGATAAACGCCAGCTCCAACAGCAATAAAAAGCAGACGAGCAAAAATTTGCTCGTCAGAAGTCTGAACAGTTTGCTTTTCCTTTTCCGCATAGCATACCTGGCTCAGGATAACATATTCAGCAGGGAAACGGGCACGTTTTCTCCCTTTTCCGCCTTGGCGGCGCCCTCTTTGAACGCTTCTTCCGTCTGGGAGACGGGGTGGGACGTGAGGTGCAACGGGGCGAGGTTGACTGCTTTGTTGAGCAGGAGGTTGATCGCCGATTCGATGTTGGAATAATCGTTTGCCACGGCCGTGAGCGTCAGCTGTTTGTCGAAAGCGGGTTTGAGCTGGGCCGTGCATTCGGGGAAGGAAAGCCCCGTATAGACCACCATGCCCCCGAACGCCGTCGCGTCAAATGGGATGACGGGCGAAATGTTGTTGTAACTGGTATGCACCGACGCGCACGCCAGCCTGCCGCCCGTGATGCGCTCGATCTCGGAGAGCATCTCTTCGTTAGCGCGCACGGTGTAGTAAATGCCGCACTGCGCCGCCGTTTTCAGGCGCTCTTCGTCCGCGTCGACGAGAATGGGGACGGCCTGGTGATAGATGAGCAGCTGGGAAAGGACGTTCCCCAGTTCCCCCGCGCCGAACACGGCAACGTGCGAACCCTTGGAAAGGTTCAGCTTGTCGATGACGTTTTCCGCCGTCGCCACGATGCCCGCAAACAGCGCTTCCGTATCCGATACCGAAGGGGGCAGGGGGGAGAGGTTGGATTCCTCCGTCACGACAAAGTCGCGCAAGTATCCTTCCGTGTTGACGCCCGCGATCTGTACGTTGCTGCAGTTGTCCTCGTTTCCCGCAAGACAGTGTTCGCATTTGCCGCAGGGTGTAGCGTCGTGCAGGAACACGCGCGTGTTTTTTTCCACCTTCACGCAGTCCTCGCCCGCTTCGCCCACAACGCCCACGGCAAACCGCCCCGGAACAAAGGGATAGCGCGGCTTGGACGTTCCGCAATAGGCGCGCAGCTCGGTGCCGGAGAGAAGGACGTTTGTCACTTTCACCTTTGCCTGCGTGCGGCTGGTAAGATTGTCGGGTCTCTCTTCCGTGGCGAGAACCTTGGGCGAGAGAATTTTCCAAATCTTCATAAAACTCCTTTCATGCGCCGCGGCGCGGCACACATTTGTACTGGTATTATAAAGCAATCGGGCGGATTTTGCAAGCAAATAGAAGTTCAAAAGGAAAATCTTGGGCATTGTGCAGGGCTTTGCCGCAAAATTTTGTGCAATCCAAAAAAAATTTTGAAAAGCGGCGGCTTTTGATTTGACACGACTTGCAAAATACGCTATAATGAACAAGCATCTTAATGAAAGAAAGTAAGTACAGAGAGGTGAAAATAATGAAACCCGATATACATCCCGACTATCATGAGGCAACGGTCGTGTGTGCTTGCGGCGCTACGTTCAAGACCGGTACCACAAAGAAAGGGGACACCATCAGAGTTGATATTTGCAGCAAGTGCCATCCCTTCTTCACAGGCAGACAGAAACTCGTAGATACAGGCGGCAGAGTGGATAAGTTCAAAAAAAGATACGGAATTTAGTATTTGCGTTTTCAGCTCTAAGGTTTGCTTGGGGCTGATTTTCTTTTTTCTGACGCGCGCGTGCGCGGAAAGCCGACACGGACGGAGAACACATTACATTCATGAGTAAAGAAAAGAAAAAAAACAGCCGCACCTACATCGGCGGCCAGGCGGTGCTGGAAGGGGTGATGATGCGCGGGAAAAAGGCCTATGCCACGGCCGTGCGCGATCCCGAAGGCAACATTCAGGTGGAAAGCCGCCGCCTGCATCCCTCCAAGGGGATGCGCATCGCCGCAAAGATCCCGCTCGTGCGCGGCGTCGTCAGCTTCGTTTCCTCCCTCGTCACGGGGAGCAAGATCCTGATGCGCAGCGCCGAAGTGTACGGCGACGAGGGCGAACCCTCCCGCTTTGAAAAATGGTGCGAGAAAAAACTGCACGTCAACATCATGTCCGCCGTTTCCTTTCTGGCCACCCTTCTGGGTATCCTGCTCGCGGTGGGGCTGTTCGTCGTTCTGCCCATCATCTTCGCCGACCTGCTCGTCGATTCGGGGACGTGGCTGGTGAAGTATTCCATCGGCTACAACCTCATTCAGGGCTGTATCCGCCTCATCATCTTTTTGCTCTACATTCTCGCCATCACGGCCATGAAGGACATCCGCCGCGTGTTCATGTACCACGGCGCCGAACATAAGACCATCACCTGCTTTGAAAAGGGACTGGAACTCACCCCCGAAAACGCGAGGGGCTGCTCGCGCATCCACGACCGCTGCGGCACCACTTTCCTGTTCCTGGTCATGGCGGTCAGCATCATCGTCTTTTCCGTCATCAACTGGGTGTGCGACGAGTACCTCGATCTCTTCCGCTTCAACGACGTGGCAAACTTCTTTATTCAGTTTGCCGTTAAAATTCTCTTTTTACCCGTGGTGGCGGGGCTTTCCTATGAAGTTTTGAAACTTCTCGCCAAATCGCAGAGCAAAGTGCTCCTGCCCCTGAAGGCGCCGGGATTCGCCCTGCAGAAGCTGACCACCCGCGAACCTGACGACGAGATGCTGGAAGTCGCCATCGCCGCCTTCAAGCAGGTGTATGCGATGGACGCGGACGAAAGCATTCCCGAACAGGATTTCGTCGTCTCCAAAACGGTCAAAAAATACACGGAAGAACTCAAAGCGCTGTTTGCGGACCAGGGCATCGACGAGAGCGACGCCGAATGGCTGGTCTCCGTCAAGACCAACATCCCGCGCAGCGAACTTGCCGAGTGCGAAAAACTTCTCGTTCCCAGCCGCGTGCGCGAACTGGACGCCGTCGCAGGCGAACGCCTCAAGGGCAAGCCGCTGTGGTATATCCTGGGCGACACCGAATTTTACGGCTATAAGATCAAGGTGGACGGGCGCGTGCTCATTCCCCGCCCCGAAACGGAACTCCTCGCCGAGCAGGCGCTCAAAACCGCCGAGCAGGGGAACAAAGTGCTCGATCTCTGCACGGGCAGCGGCTGCATCGCCGTCGCGCTCGCCAAAGAGGGCAGGGACAAGGAACTTTCCGTCACGGCCGCGGACATCAGCGCGGACGCGCTGGAAGTCGCGCGCGAAAACGCGAAACTCAACGGCGCGGACATCAAATTCGTGCAGAGCGATCTTCTCAAAGGCGTAAAGGGGAAGTTTGACATCATCGTGTGCAACCCGCCCTACATCCGCACGGCGGACATTCAGGGCCTGCAAAGGGAGGTGCGCGACTACGAACCCGCTTCCGCTCTGGACGGCGGCGAGGACGGGCTGGATTTCTACCGCCGGCTCGCGCAGGAGGCGCCCAAGCACCTCGTCCGCGGCGGCACCCTTCTGATGGAATGCGGTCAGGGCCAGGCGCAGGAGATCGTCAAGTTTTTCAAAAAATTCGATTATACGATGGTTTCGAGAGATTATAACGACATAGAACGCTTTGTCCGCGCGGTCCTGTAAGCGCTTTGCATCGGTAAGATATGATCAAAAAGTTAGAAGATATTCTGGAAAAATACAATAAACTTTCGCAGGAAATGTCCGATCCCGCCGTCATCGCCCAGCCAGAGCGCTGGACGCAGTGCGCCAAGGAACACGCGGACATCTCCGAAACGGCGGAAAAGTACCTCGAATACAAGAAAACGGAAAAAGAGATGAACGACGCCTTTGCCGCCGCCGAGACGGAAGAGGACCGCGAACTCAAAGACCTGCTCACGCAGGAGGGGTACGACTGCAAGCAGAAACTTGCGGACATCACCGCCGAACTGCGCATCCTGCTCCTGCCCAAGGACAAAAACGACGAGCGCAACGTCGTCATGGAGATCCGCGGCGGCGCGGGCGGCGACGAGGCCAGCCTCTTTGCCGCAGACCTCTACAATATGTACTGCCGCTATGCCGAGTCCATGCGCTGGAAAACGGAGATCATCGACCTCAACGAGACAGAACTGGGCGGCATGAAAGAAGTGGTGTTCACCGTGTCCGGCAAGGGCGTATACAGCAAACTTAAATACGAAAGCGGCGTTCACCGCGTCCAGCGCGTCCCCGAAACGGAATCGCAGGGCAGGGTGCATACCTCCACCGTCACCGTCGCCGTCCTCCCCGAACCCGAGGACGTGGAAGTGGAGATCAACGAAAAAGACCTCAAGATCGATACCTACCGTTCGGGCGGAGCGGGCGGACAGCACATCAACAAGACGGAAAGCTGCATCCGCATCACCCACCTGCCCACGGGCATCGTCGTCACCTGCCAGGACGAGCGTTCGCAGATCAAAAATCGCGAAAAGGCGATGAAGGTGCTCAAGAGCAGGCTGTACGATTATTATAATTCAAAGTACCGGAGCGATTACGCGGAAAACCGCAAGAGCCAGGTGGGAACGGGGGACAGGAGCGAACGCATCCGCACCTACAACTTCCCGCAAAACCGCGTCACCGATCACCGCATCGGGCTGACGCTCTATTCTCTGGACAGCTTCATGATGGGGGACATCTCCCAGATGCTTGAAGCGCTCGCCATTGCGGACAGGGAAGCGCAGCTCTCTTCCGCGGAAGATTAAAAAACAGGGCGTTTGTCAAAAAATTACAGATACGTCTCAGCGTTTTAAGTGCAAAACCGCCTGCAGAGCGCACATAAATCCACAAAAAATTTTACGAGGTATATACGTATGAACACGACAAAGAGGATTTCATCCATCTCTCCTTCCCTCACGCTTGCCATTACGGCAAAGGCAAAAGCCATGAAGGCGGAAGGGAAGTCCGTCATCGGATTCGGCGCAGGCGAACCCGACTTCAACACCCCTCAGCACATCATCGACGCGGCGAAAGAAGCGCTGGACAAGGGATATACCAAATATACCCCTTCTTCGGGACTTCCCCAGCTCCGCAAAAAGATCGCGGAAAAACTCAAAGAGGAACAGGGGCTTGACTACGATTTCTCCCAGATCATCGTATCTTCGGGCGGAAAACACGCCATTTTCAACGCCATGTTCGCCCTTGTCGAGGACGGGGACGAGGTCATCATTCCCGCGCCTTACTGGCTGACGTATCCCGAAGTCGTCAAGATCTGCGGCGGAACCAGCGTGTTTATCGAGGGGCATAAGGAAAATCATTTCAAGATCACGCCCGAAGACCTGAAAAACGCCATCACCCCCAAGACGAAAATGCTCATCTTCAACTCTCCTTCCAACCCTACGGGCGCCGTCTACACCGAAGAGGAGATCCGCGCGCTCGGCAAAGTGGCGGAAGAGGCGGGCATCTGGGTGCTTTCCGATGAAATTTACGGAAAACTCATCTACGACGGGGTGAAACATTTCTCCATGGCGCAGGTCTCCGAAAAACTCAAGGAAAAGACGGTCATCGTCAACGGCGTTTCCAAGACGTATGCCATGACGGGCTGGCGCATCGGCTGGATGGCCGCTCCCAAGGAAGTCGCCAAAGCCGTCGATTCCTTCCAGAGCCACGCAACTTCCAACTCCGCCAGCGTATCCCAGTACGCCGCTCTCGCCGCTCTCAACGGCAGCGAAGAGGAACTGGAAAAGATGCGCGATATCTTCAACGACCGCAGAAAATTCATGATCGACCGCATTCACAAGATCGATCATCTCGACTGCATCGAACCGGACGGCGCTTTCTACATCATGCTCATCGTGGATAAGCTGTACGGCAAGCGCTTCAACGGCAGAAAGATCAACGGATCCCTGGACGTGGCGGATATGCTGCTGGAAAAGGGGGTCGCCGTCGTTCCCGGCATCGCGTTCGGCGACGACGAGTGCGTGCGTCTGTCCTACGCCATTTCCAAAGAGGACATCGCGGAGGGACTGGATCGCATCGAACAGTTTGTCAAGGAGGTATTCTGAGTGATCTATTTCGACAAGAGCAAAAATCTCCTCGAAGAGGATAAATACCACTACGAGCTGCAGGACGTAAAACAGCCCGAACTGTTCCGCGACCTGTACCCGTACGACGAGATCCCCAAAGTGGTGTTCAATTACAGGCACGTCCCCATGGATATGCCCGCCGAGATCTGGATCACGGATACCACCTTCCGCGACGGACAGCAGTCCACGTCGCCCTTCACGGTCAGGCAGATCGTGGACATTTTCAAGCTGATGTCCCGCCTGGGCGGCCCCAAGGGGATCATCCGCCAGAGCGAGTTTTTCCTGTACAGCGAAAAGGACAGGACGGCTCTGCTGGAATGCCGGGAACTGGGCCTCAAATTCCCCGAGATCACCACGTGGATCCGCGCCAACGAAAAGGATTTTGAACTCGTAAAGGCGGCGGGCGTTGCCGAAACGGGCATCCTCGTCAGCTGTTCGGATTACCATATCTTCAAAAAGATGAACCTCACCCGCGCACAGGCGATGGACAAATACCTGGGCATCGTCAAGAGCGCGCTTTCGCACGGGATCCGCCCGCGCTGCCACTTCGAGGACATCACCCGCGCCGATTTCTACGGCTTTGTGGTGCCGTTCGCCAACGAACTGATGAAGCTCTCCCGCGAGAGCGGCATCCCCATCAAGATCCGTATGTGCGACACGATGGGCTTCGGCGTCAACTATCCCGGCACCTCTCTGCCGCGCAGCGTGCAGGGCATCGTGTACGGCCTGCACCACCATGCGGAAGTCCCCAGCAGCCTGCTCGAATGGCACGGCCACAACGACTTCTACAAAGTGGTCACCAACGCGACGACGGCATGGCTGTACGGCGCAAGCGGCGTCAACTGCTCCCTGCTCGGCATCGGCGAGCGCACGGGCAACTGCCCGCTGGAAGCGATGGCAGTGGAATACGCTTCCCTGCGCGGCGCCAACGACGGCATGGACTTTACCGCCATCACGGACATCGCGCACTATTTCGAGGAGGAACTCGGCTACATCATCCCGCCCATGACTCCCTTTGTCGGGCGCGCGTTCAACGCCACCCGCGCGGGCATCCATGCGGACGGAATGCTCAAAGACCCCGAGATCTACAACATCTTCGATACGGCCAAGATCCTCGGAAGGCCCGCCCGCGTCTCCATCAACAACGCCAGCGGCCTCGCGGGCATCGCGTACTGGATCAACGACTATTACGATCTGCCCGACGAACATAAGATCGACAAAAAGGACACGCTCGTCGTCAAACTCAAAGAGCTCATCGACGCGGAATACGCGGCGGGGCGCAACAGCATCATGGGCGACGACGAACTGGACAACATGATCCGCCTCATCAGCCACGACCGTCACCGCGAATTTGTCGCCTTCGGCAGGAGCAAATGATCGGCCGCGGCCAGCCTTTCACAAAGTTTTTTGAATTTTTTTCAAAAAGGTATTGAAACTCGCGTAAAAACAGTGTAAAATAGATGTATCAAAGAAAACTTTGACGGAGGTTAAAATGATCAAAATTATTTACGGGCCCAAAGGGACAGGTAAGACGAAAATCATCATCGACGAAGCCAACGCAAAAGTCGCGTCCGCAAAGGGACATCTCATTTTCGTCACCAACACCAAACGCTATATGTATGACCTTCACAGAGATATACGCGTCATCGATACCACCGATTACATGATCGCAGGCGAAGATGCACTGTGCGGATTTATCAAGGGCGTCGTTGCGGCAAACAACGATAACGAGTATCTGTTCATCGACGGAGCCGCCCGCATCGCCGGCAAAGAGATCAAGGACATGGCGGCATTCTATTATATGCTGGATAAACTGTCCGAGACAAACGGAATCACCATCTATGTCACTTGCAGCTGCGCAAAAGAGGATCTTCCCGATTTCGTGGCAAAGTATCTGTAAACTCATCAAAATGCAGGGCACTCGCCCTTCCGAAAGCGGAAGGGCGAGCTTCCCGCTGTGCGCAATTTTCCCGTACGGGTGCGCGGACGTAAAGTAAAAGGATGTCATTATGAAATTTATCAGCACGCGCGGGGGAGAATGCGTGACGGGTGCGCAGGCGATCGCACAGGGGATCGCCTCGGACGGAGGTCTGTTCGTTCCCGAAACTTTTCCCGCCGTTTCCCGGCAAGAACTGGAAGAAATGCTGCCTATGAGCTACGCGGAGCGCGCGGCGGCAGTTTTACACAAATATCTCGACGAATACGACTACGAAGGTCTGAAAGGGGCGTGCGAAAAGGCGTATGCCCAGTTTGAGGGCGGCGACCCCGCTCCTCTCGTCAAGATCGACGCGGGGTTGTATATCCTCGAACTCTTCCACGGGCCTACCTGCGCGTTCAAGGACATGGCGCTCACCCTGCTCCCGTATCTCCTGCGCACGGGCTGCGACCTGTGCGGCATCAAGGAACAGGTGCTCATCCTCGTCGCCACCAGCGGCGACACGGGCAAAGCCGCGCTGGAAGGCTTCAAAAACGCCGACGGCGTGAAGATCATGGTCTTTTACCCCAACGACGGCGTCAGCAAAATGCAGAAGCTGCAGATGTCCACGCAGGAAGGGGACAACGTCAACGTCGTCGCTGTCCGCAGCAATTTCGACGTCTGCCAGTCGGCGGTGAAAACCATCTTCACGGGCGAAGAATATAAAGAGGAGCTGAAAAAGAGGGGATATATCCTCTCTTCCGCCAATTCCATCAACTTCGGAAGGCTGGCCCCGCAGATCGCCTATTATTTCTCGGCGTATCTCGATCTCGTTTCCTCCGGCCAGGTCGAAATGGGCGAGGAAGTCAGCTTCGCCGTTCCCACGGGCAATTTCGGCAACATTCTCGCGGCGTATTACGCCAAGCGCATGGGCCTGCCCGTCGGCAAACTCATCTGCGCCTCCAACAAAAACAACATTCTCACCGATTTCATCCGCACGGGAACGTACGACAAGCGCCGCGAATTTTTCAAGACGATGAGCCCTTCCATGGACATCCTCATCTCCAGCAACCTCGAACGCCTTCTGTTCGAGCTTGCCGACCGCGATCCCGTCCACGTGCGCCTGCGCATGGACAAGCTCGCGCAGGACGGCGTGTACACCCTGTACGACGACGAGCTGGAAAAAGTCCGGCAGCTGTTCTGGGCGGATTCCTGCGGCGAGGACGAAACGGTGGAGACCATCTACGAATTCTTTGAAGAATACCAGTACCCGATGGACACGCACACCGCCTGCGCAATGTACGCGGCAAGCAACTACATGGCGCAGCACGAAAAGGAAAGCGCGCCCATGGTGGTCGTTTCCACGGCAAGCCCGTACAAATTCCCGCAGGACGTCATGTACGCCATCACGGGCAACGACATCAAGGATTCCTTCAAGGCGATCAAGCACCTCAACATCGCCACGGCAATGAAGGTCCCCGTTTCCCTTTCCAAACTGCGCGACAAGCCCGTCCGCTTCACCACGGTGGCGGATAAGGACAAGCTGTTTGCGGAAGTTTTGAAATTCATCGACAACAAGTAAACGTCAGGCGCCGTTCCCGTGCAGGGGAACGGCGCTTTTGCCGCCTCGCGCAGGCCCCGCAATCGGGGCCTTTTTTACTGTCTGCGCGAAAAAGGAGGGATTTTGTCGGACGCGTTCGGCACTCTGCCCTGAATATTAAAAATTTGTGATCAAAACGTACAAAATAGATGATTTTCGGAGCAGATGCGCATAACTTATTTGCTTTTTTGCTCCCCGTATGTTATACTGATATAGAATACGTTGCGAGGGATCACTATGGAAGAAAAGGTAAAAAGCAGTCTGTTTTCCGCAGTTCAGCCGAGCGGCGCCGTCACCATCGGCAATTATATCGGCGCTATCCGCAACTTTGTCAAGCTTCAGGACGAATACAACTGTATTTATGCCGTCGCCGACCTGCACGCCATCACCGTGAGGCAGGAACCCGCAGTTCTGCGCAGAAACACGCTGGAGCTGATGGCTCTCTTTCTCGCCTGCGGCATCGATCCCAAAAAGTGCGTCCTGTTCGTGCAATCGCACGTTCCCGCCCATTGCGAGCTGGCCTGGGTCCTCAACACCATCTCTTATCCCGGTGAGCTTTCGCGCATGACGCAGTTCAAGGACAAGAGCGCCAAACACGCCGAAAACGTCAACATGGGACTCATGGACTATCCCGTCCTCATGGCGGCGGACATTCTCCTGTACCAGGCGGCGCTCGTTCCCGTCGGCGCAGACCAGAAACAGCACCTCGAGCTCACGCGCGATCTCGCCATCCGCTTCAACAACCGCTACGGCCAGACCTTCACCGTCCCCGACGGGTATATCTTAAAGGACAGCGGCGCACGCATCATGAGCCTCGCCGACCCCTCCAAAAAGATGAGCAAGTCGGACGACAACCCCAACGCGTTCGTCACGATGGGGGACGACAGGGACAGCATCCTGCGCAAGTTCAAGCGCGCCGTCACCGACAGCGACAGCGAGATCCGTTACGACCCCGAAAACAAGCCGGGCGTCTCCAACCTTCTCACCATCTACCATGCCTTTACGGGCAAGAGCCTTGCCGACAGCGAGCGCGAGTTTGCGGGCAAAGGATACGGCGAGTTCAAGGAAGCGGTCGGGGAAGCGGTCGCCGACGCGCTCGCACCCATTCAGGCGGAAAAAGCCCGCCTGCTTGCGGATAAGGCGTACATCAATTCCATTATAAGCGAAGGGGACAACGCCGCCTTCCGCATGGCGCGCAAGACCCTTTCCAAAGTGTACCGCAAGATAGGATTTTATTCGGGAGAGTAAACAATGTTCGGTTACATCCGGCCGGATATTCCGTATATGTACGTCAAGGACGGCGTACTGTACAAAGCCCTGTACTGCGGCCTGTGCAAGAGCATCGGCGGTAGCTGCGGCCAGCGGGCGCGCATGGGGCTTTCCTACGACATGACCTTCCTGTCCGCCATTCTGCACAACATGGTGCACTGCGACGTGAAGATCGAAAAAAAACACTGCGTCCTGCATCCCATCGTCCGCCGTCCCATCGCCGCGGACGACGAGGTCACGCAGGCCGTCGCCTGCCTGAATACTTTGCTCGTCTATTACAAACTCACGGACGACGTCGAGGACGAGGGAAAGGGGAAAGCGACGCGCGCCTTCTTTAAAAAAGGATACAAGCGGGCAAAACTGCGCTTTCCGCAGCTGGCAGAAATTGTCAAAAACCGCATGGCGGAGCTCTCCGCCCTCGAAAAAGAGGGCTGCGACTGCATCGACAGGGCGGCGGATCCATTCGGATCCATGATCGCGGAAATTTCCGATCGCCTGCTCGGCGAATATAAAAGCGAGGATACGCACAACCTCTTTTACGGGATCGGGAAATGGGTGTATCTCATCGACGCTCTCGACGATTACGACAAGGACGTCAAAAAGAAAAATTATAATCCGTTTTTGCGGGCGTTCGGGCAGCCTTCGCGGGCGCAGATGCTGGAAAAAAACGGGGAAGAAGTGGACTTTATCTTCAAAAGCGTGTTTGCACAAAACGCGGAATGCCTGAAAAAGATACGCTTTTATTTCAATCACGACCTGACGGACAACATCGTCCTGCGCGGTCTGCCTGCCGCCACCCGCCGCGTTCTCTGCGGCTGCGGCGACAAGGGCCAGAGACCGGAAAAAATCAGATTAAATTAGGCGCAAGCCAAAGGAAAAAACATGAGTAAACAGTATTACGATCTTTTGGGCGTTTCCGAAACGGCGACGGATGAGGAGATCACCGCCGCGTTTGAACAACTCAAAAAGAAATACTCGGAAGAGCGTTTTCTCGAAGGGGAAAAGGGCAACGAAGCGGCAAAAATGCTCAACAGGATCGACGTTGCGTACAACGAGATCATGACCGAGCGCAGGGAATCCCGCTCCGCAGACAACGCCTCCTCTTCGTACGCCAAGGCGGAACAGTTTATCCGCGACGGAAAGATCAACGAGGCGCAGGCCGTGCTCGACGAGTTCAACGAGCGCCCCGCCGAATGGCATTACCTGCAATCCGTCGTGTTCTATAAAAAGAACTGGATGAACGAGAGCAAAAAACAGCTGGAGATCGCCATTCAGATGGACGGCTCCAACGAAAAATACCGCACCGCCTACAACAAACTCAAGGAAAAGATCGAGTACGACAAGCGCCAGGCGGAAACCCCGCACACCCAGCAGGGGACCTATCAGGACCAGAGCGCGGGCGGCTACGACGAACAGCAACAGCAAATGGGCGGCGGGTTCTGCGAACAGTGCGCCACCTGCTGCGCCTGCAATATGCTGTTCAACTGCTGCCTCAACGCCTGCTGCGGCTGCCGTTGATTCTGCTCGCCCAATGCGGCGCATGAGGATGTCATGAAAAAAAAGTCCTTTCAGGTCGCCCTTTCGGCAATTTCCTGCGCGCTCGCCGTCATCTTTATGGCGGCAGGGCTGAATATCCCCATGGCGTTTGCGTCGGGGTATGTGCTCGCGTCGCTCGCGCTCATGCTCCCGCTCGCCAAGGAAATGCGTTTGGGCGGGTTCCTCGCCTATGCGGGCGCCTGTCTGCTTTGCCTGCCTTTCGGCGGCATCGCTCAGTTTTATAAACTGTTTCCGTTCGTCGTGTTTTTCGGGCTGCATCCGCTCGTCAATTCCTTTCAGCAGAGGCTGAAAATCAACCGATTCGTCGCCTTTGCCGTCAAGGATGTCTGGTTTGTCGGCAGCATGATGCTTTCCTGGCTGCTCTTTGACGCGGCAGTGGAGATCTCCCTGCCCTTTGCCTGGATGTACGATTGGATCTGGCTCCTCATCGCCGCAGGCGGAACAGTCTTGTTTTTTGTTTACGATTGGCTGATCCTCCGCGCGCAGAGGATCGTCAATACGTACGTGGCGCGCATCGACCGATCTGGGAAAAACCAACCGCCCAAAGCGCCCCCGCAGGAGTTCGGAGAGGTGTTCGGCGATCTGGAGCAAAAAGAGAAAAAAGAGGATACGAAAAAAGAACAGGACAACAACGAAGGGCATTGATGGGGGTATCTTCCGGAGAGAATAGATGTCTGAAGTTACAGAAATTACAACAAAAAACCAGGAATTTACAGGCCTGGTAGAATCGCTTGGCAGTAACGGAGAGGGAATTGTACATATGGGCGAAACGGTGTTTTTCGCCCCGTTTACCGTTGTGGGGGAAAAGGTCAAATTCCGCGCTTTGAAAGTGAAAAACCGCATCGGTTATGCAAAAGCTCTGGAAATTCTTACGCCCGCAGACGAGCGCGTGCGCGCAAAGTGCCCGCTGTTCACCAAATGCGGCGGCTGCCAGCTGCAGCACCTGCGCTACGGCGCTCAGCTGAAAATGAAGAGCAAGACGGTTGCCGACGCCCTGCGCAAGATCGCGGGCATCCGCGCCGAAGTGCCGCTCACCGTCAAAAGCGATTTTCAGTACGAATACCGCAATAAATTGCAGATCCCCGTCGGCGTCGATAAAAACGGCGCGGGCGTTATCGGCTTTTATGCCGAACGCAGTCACCGCATCGTCCCCGTGGACAACTGTCCCATTCACCCCGCCTGGGTAAAGGACATCATCGACATCTTTTACGCATACATGAAACAGTGCCGCGTCCGCGCGTATGACGAGGCCACGGGCAAGGGCGTTCTCCGCCACATCGTGGTGCGGGACGTGGACGGCGGGTTCCTCACCACGGCAGTCACCGCCACGCCCGAGCTTCCCTCCTGGGAAAAGCTGGCAGGGATGATCGGCGAAAAGTTCAAGGTGTTTTCCCTGTGGCACAACGTCAATGCGGGGGACGGCAACGGCGTGTTCGGAAACAGGTGGAAGCTGTTGGAGGGGAAGGGAAAATATTCCGCTCACGAATGCGGCATCCGCTTTGAGGTCGGCCCGAATACGTTTATGCAGGTAAACCGCAGCGTTTGCAGAAAATTGTATGAACGTACCGTCCGTTTTGCGACGGAAAGCGGCGCCAAAGTCGCCGTGGACGCTTACAGCGGCAGCGGCCTTTTGACGGCGATGCTCGCAAAACAGATCGGCCGCGCTTACGGGATCGAGGTAGTCGCCGAGGCCGTGCAGTGCGCAAACGATCTCATCGTCCCCAACAAGCTGGAAGGAAAGCTGATCAACCTCTGCGGAAAGGTGGAGGACGAGCTGCCAAAAGTGCTTGCCGAGCAGGATCTCTCGCAGACGGTGCTTGTGGTCGATCCGCCGCGCAAGGGCGTGGACAGGGCAACGCTGAAAGCCATTTTGCGTTCGGGCATTCCGTCGGTGGCGATGATCTCCTGCAATCCCGCAACGATGGCGCGCGACGTGGGCATCCTCACGGGCGCCCTCTTGGAAGAGGGGACAGAACTGAAAAAGAATCCGGAATATAAGCAAGAGGGCATGGAAGGATATTACAAGCTTCTTTCCGTTCAGCCGTTCGATATGTTCCCGCAGACAAAGCATGTTGAAACGCTGGTTTGTCTTTCCAAAAATTAAGAATAAAAGAGGTCAAAAACTTCGGTTTTTGACCTCTTTTCGTGTAAAGAGTAAGACCCGCGATTTCGGATAGTTCGGAAAGGGGCTTGATTTCGGCCGGATTGTATGTTAAAATAGGCAAAAAGTGACAAGGGGAGAATATGATAGCAATTATCTTGGAAAACGAGGAAGAATATGTTTCCCCCGTTTTTGCGATAAGACAGGCAGGGTGGCAATCGGAAGTGATCGCCTTTAATAAAGAGAATACACAGATCGGGCGGATAAAAATGTGGGTTCCTCGCCGCAAAGTTTTTATTGTCGATTGGGAAAAATTCGGCTGCAAGAAATTCGCATGGGAGGGGTACGACTGGGTACTGGAAGAGAAAGACTTGTGGAAAGCTTTGCGTTTTCAAAAAAAAGCAAACATAGAGGATTTTCCGCAATTCAAAGCGTATTCCCAAAAAATAATTCTGCCCGAATGGTTTGAGATAAAAGACGAAAGAGATATTCAGAGTCTCATGAATGTTTCCGCGGGGTTTCACGATTCAATTCTGACGGAAATCGCCGAAAATGAAAACAATACGCAAATAGAGTTTGATACGAATTGGGGCTGTATCATCACGGTAAAATTTGAAGATGTGCGGGCGAGCGGGTTGATCGACCGCATCGGCATGATTTACGATTCCGTTCTCGAAAAAACAGATAGCGGATATAGTTGGAAAGTGACGTGCTTTGATTCGGGAAAGGTAGGAGGGGACATTGATTTTTTGCCCGTTTCGGGAGAGCCTTATATTGATTGCGACAAAATAGAATGGAAAATAAAAATCAGCAAGAGCGGAAATTGCGCCGTCAGCAAGGAAGATGATTTGCTTTCCGATTTGTACCTCGATTTGAAGAGTGTGTCTGAAAATGTATTTTTAAAGGACGGCAAGCTGATCCTGCATCATAAAAAGGATATTCTCGTGATAGAGGAAAGCCAGAAAGGCATCGCAGTTTTTCTGAACGGGAAGAAAAAAAGGGGAAAATGGGAAGAGCAGGATATTTTTGAGTATGCTTTCGATTTTTTGACGCAGGTCGCTCCCGAGGATATAACAGAAGAAGTGCTGGCGGATGTCGTATCGGTCAAGTCGCTGTATGTATGGCATTCTCTCAAATTCGCATTGCTCTTTGCGGTCCTTTGGTCTGCGGTTGGTTTGCTTTTGGTGTTTTTTGCAAATGTGCATTGGCTTCTGTGTACAGTGCTTTTTTTCGCAGTTTCTCTGTCCGTTCTGATAGCTTCGTCGTTTGCCGCAGTCCGAAACAGAGAAAAAAGATATGTTGTCACCTCGACAAAAATTTATTATTTTGACGGAAACAGGTTAAACATATCGCTGAACATTGCCGAAATAAAAGGCATAAAGCTGTATCGCAGTTTAATTAAAAAGAGAGTCGGGACAATAAAAATAAAACAAAACGGAGGGATAGCTTTCGGCTATGGACTGATTGCCGTAAACGAGGCTGAAAAAGTTTATGGCCTTATCCAGCAAAAAATCGCGTTGCAGTCATGATCTAAAAACAGACAGGCACTTCATACCGAAACTTTGGGCGCAATCGGGAATGAAAACAGGGGGAAAGGGTATTGGAAATTGATGTTCAAAATTTAAAAGGAATTCAAGTTGGGGATTGGGTGGAAAGTTCCTGTCTGAAAGGATATTTCCGGGTCTGGCAGATCAGGCATTGCTATCGCGATGCAAAAGACATCAGAATGAAGCGGCACGGGGATGGGAAAAAGTTTACCTCCCTGCGCCGCTCTTGCGGTTTAAATGTTGGGTACCCTATTTTTTTCTTTCCGTTGACAAGTGATATTCCTTATTGTATAATCGTAATATAGGAGAGAATGATGAAAAGAGGGAAATTTTTATCCGACAAGAGAATAGAAAAGGGACTTTCCCTTTCCGCATTGGCACAAAAACTGGGCGTCTCCGAGGAAGAAGTGGAGCGTTGGGAAGGGGGAGAACTTCCCGATTCCAGGTATTTGCTCCCACTTTCCGCCTTGCTCGGCGTGTTCGTAGAGGACATTCTGCAGTGCGGTGAAGAGAGCGCGGCCGAAGAGGACGGGGCGGAAAAACAGGCAGACCCTAGCGAAAATTTGCAGGAAGAGCAGGGCGCGGCGCAAAACTCCGCTTCGGAAGTAAAGAGCGCAGTGCAAAACTCCGCTTCGGAAGAGGAGAGCGCGGTGGAAAACTCCGCCTCGGAAGAGCAGGCCGCGGCGCAAAGCTCCGCCTCGGAAGAGCTGGGCGCGGCGCAAAACTCCGCTTCGGAAGTAAAGGGCGCAGAGAAGGCGGCGCAGGCAACCGCTCCCCCGCAGGAAAGCTATTACGATCGGCTGCACAAAAAGATAGGGGATCTGGAATACTCCGCCGACGATCCGGGATTGAAGGAAACCGAAAACGGCAACGGATATTCTCCCGCCGAACGCAAATTCGGATATACTCTGTTTGCCATATTTATCGCGTTTATGACTATCTTCATTGCTGCCGGCCTGATCGGGTGGGTGACGCGCCCGCGCGAACTGAGCCTGGAAAATTACGCGAAGTATCTCGAAATCGACGTTTATCCTTTGAAAGGGGTGAATCCGGACAGTTATACCGTCTGCGTTACGGCGAAAGCGGATATTTCCGATTTATCAATCACCGTGCAGGTAAATTTCAGCAATGTTTTTACAGAAGAGAAATTCAGCGATACCGTAACGCTTAGCGGAGATCTTGCCAAAGACGACTCGGCGGAGAGGCAGATCGACCTTCCGTCGGTCATGCTTCGGGGCAGTGTTTCGGTCATATCGGTCAGCGGAGGGTTGGCATGACGGAGAAAAGAAAAAATATAAAATTTTTGATTTGTCAGATCGTCGTGGCAATCCTGGGGCTTGTATGGATCATCGTAAGAGGGAATACCGTTTTGCTTTCGGCATATATTCCTATAATGGTGATCGTAATTCCTGCGACGTATTTTAATTATACGTTGTGCAAGTTGGAAAACAAGTGGCATTCCATGTGGCACGAACGCACCCCCTGCGACGGCGAGCCCAGCGATTTTCGACTGCTCATGGGTAAGATAAGCGAGTGGATCCTGTTTATTATGGCGCTCGTTCTGGCGCTCTTATCGGGCATGATCGCTTAAAATTTACGCAGGCGTCGGAAAGGAGGGAAAAAGATGTTTTATAAAAGAATCGAACTGCGCCCGAAGATACAGGGAATACAGATCGATAGTCAAATGCAAAAACTTTTCTGGCACTTTCTCTATGCGCTCGACTGCAACGGGCAGATCCTGAAATATTATAAAGTCATACAGGAAGAAAACGTCGTTTTGTACGCCACGGCGCCAAAAGAGGATTCTCTGGACGAAAAATACGACAGCGTTTACGTCAGGGAGGACAGGGAAAAAATTTCCGAACTGTTTTCCATCTGCGTAAAGGATTGCGGGAAAGACCTGGGAAGCAACGAATATTGCGAATGTGAAAAGCGGGGCGCGATGGAGATGCGGACCTTCTTTCAGGACGCGGACAGCCCCTTTACCTGCTGTGACTGCGGAAATCCCGTCGCCCTGTACGAGTTGCCCAAACCCAAGGGCGCCGAAGATTTCCTCTGTGTCCGCCTCTGGCGGCAGGATTACTGCGCCATCGATCTCCTGTGGGGGAACAGCTTTGACGACCGCTATGCGGGCAGACAGTGCACGGAACCCGATTCCCCTCTGAGCAGGCAGGGCAGGATCATTGCGCAATATGTCGCCGACGGTCTGGGGTATCCCGTGTATTATCATCTGGCAAGCGACTGCGGCAGCGGGGAAAAAGGGCAGATCCATGCCTGCCCCGTGTGCGGGCAGAAAATGCGCCGCAGAAAAATAGGTGAGAACGAAATAGACGTTTGCGACGAGTGTAAACTCTCTTACGATGCAAACTGACGGCTACGGGCGCAGGCTTTTGCCTGCGCCCGTCTGTTTTTTCGGAAGGGGACGGCTTTTTTCAGGGAATCCAAAGCCGTCTTTTTGTTTTTTTTGTTTAAGGGGTATAATTTTTGTTTTTCCTTTGCAAAACAGCAAATTGTGTGCTATAATAATATCGAAAAAACGCTGATTGAGCGGACAGACAAAAGGATACGGCTTACTATGAAAAAAAAGAAGATCGCGCTGATCGCGCACGACAACAAAAAACAGGAAATTGTCGAATGGGCCTGCCACAACAAACAGGCTCTTTCGGGATATGTGCTGTGCGGAACGGGACATACGGCAAAATTGGTGGAGGAAGCGACGGGGTTGCCCGTCCAGGCATACCTCTCCGGCCCGCTCGGGGGCGATCAGCAGATCGGCGCCAAAGTCGCCGAAGGGGAGATCGACGCCGTCGTGTTCTTTTGGGATCCGCTGCAGATGCAGCCGCACGATCCCGACGTCAAGGCGCTTTTGCGCATTGCCGTCGTGTACGACATTCCCATTGCAACAAATAAGGCAACAGCCGATTGTTTAATAAAATAATAAGGAGAAGAAAATGAACAGATTTGTACTCAATGAAACAAGCTATCACGGTGCGGGCGCCATTGCCGCCATCGCAACCGAGGCAAAGAACCGCGGATTCAAAAAAGCATTCGTCTGCTCGGACCCCGATCTCGTCAAGTTCCATGTGACGGACAAAGTCCTCAAAGTGCTTACCGATAACGGTCTGGCTTACGAACTGTATTCCAATATCAAACCCAACCCCACCATCGAAAACGTTCAGACGGGCGTTGCGGCGTTCAAAAAGAGCAAGGCAGATTACATCATCGCCATCGGCGGCGGCTCCTCCATGGACACGGCCAAAGCCATCGGAATCATCATCGCCAACCCCGAACATGAGGACGTGCGCAGCCTCGAGGGCGCCGTTCAGACGAAAAAACCCTCCGTTCCCATCATCGCCGTTCCTACCACGGCAGGCACGGCGGCGGAAGTCACCATCAACTACGTCATCACCGACGTGGAAAAGAACAGAAAATTCGTCTGCGTCGATCCCCACGACATCCCCGTTGTGGCCGTCGTCGACCCTGAAATGATGAGCACCATGCCCAAGGGCCTGACCGCCGCAACAGGTATGGACGCGCTCACGCACGCCATCGAAGGTTACATCACCAAGGGCGCATGGGAGCTTTCGGATATGTTCCACCTCAAAGCCATTGAGATCATTTCCCGTTCCCTGCGCGGCGCCGTTGTCAACACGCCCGAAGGCAGAGAGGGAATGGCCCTCGGCCAGTACATCGCGGGCATGGGCTTCTCCAACGTCGGCCTCGGCATCGTTCACTCGATGGCGCACCCTCTCGGCGCTCTGTACGATACCCCTCACGGCGTGGCAAACGCCATCATCCTGCCTACGGTGATGGAATACAACGCACCCGCAACCGGCGAAAAATACCGCGAGATCGCGCGCGCCATGGGCGTGAAGGGCGTGGATGAAATGACCCAGGAAGAATACAGAAAGGCCGCCATCGACGCCGTCAAACAGCTTTCTCACGACGTCGGTATCCCTGCCGATCTGAAAAACATCGTCAAGGAAGAGGATCTCGACTTTTTGGCACAGTCCGCCATGGACGACGCCTGCCGTCCCGGCAACCCGAAGGATCCCACCAAAGAGGACATCATCGCCCTGTACAAATCTTTGCTGTAAGCAAATTGAAAAGGTTCCGGAAGGTTTCCGGAACCTTTTTTTATTGCAGGGAAAGTTCGTCTCTGAGCATCTGTAAAAATTTCTGCGCGGGGCGGGAAAAGATCTGGTTTTTCTTCCATGCCACTGCAAGGGTGGATTCGAGGGGAGGATCCAGGGGACGGAAACACAGCTCGCTCTCGCCCGTCGTGTTGATGATCCTGTCCAGTCCCACCGCATAGCCCATTCCCTCGCGCACGAGCAGGGAAGCGTTGTACAGCAGGTTGTACGTCGCCCTGATGTCCTGCGGCTCCTCGCCCGAAAACCAGGCGGAAAGTTCCCTGTTTTTGACGGCGTGCAGGGAGCGGATGAGCGGCTTTCCGCTCAGATCCTGCGGGGTGATGCGCTCCTTTTGCGCGAGGGGACTGTCCTTTCGCATGAGAACGCCCCACGTGTCTTTTTGCGGAAGTCGCAGAAATTCGTAGCGGGAGATCTCCGCAGGCTCCACGAGAATGCCGAAATCGATGAGTCCCTTTTCCAGCTTTTCGGTGACGTCCTGCGTGTCGCCGCTGAAAAAGTGGAACACAACGCGGGGATTTTCCCTCTGCATCTTCGTGGCGAGCCGCGCAACGAAGGAAACGCAAAAGGATTCGCCGCCCCCGATGCGTATTTCGCCCGCGCACTCCTCGGGCGCGGCAAGCTCCGCCTGCGTCTTTTCGTACAGGGCAAGCATTTCTTCGGCGCGCTTTTGCAGTAAAAATCCCGCCTCCGTCAGCTCTATCTTTTTGCTTCCGCGCACAAAAAGCTGCTTGCCCAATTCCTTTTCCAGATTCTGCATCTGCCGCGAAAGGCTGGGCTGCGTCATGTACAGCGCTTCCGCCGCTTTGGAGATGCTCTGTTCCCGCGCAATCGCGAGAAAATATCTCAATTCACGGATCTCCATGTTCCTTCTCCTTTTCCGTATTATATCACAGTACTCCATGCCTGTCAAGCATGAAAATCTATACAATATAGGTATTTGACATGATTCGGGGGAGGTATTATAATAAGGGCATGGAACTCGAAGAATATAAAACTTATGTAAAACAAGGCAGAACGATCCGTGCGGGTTCGCCCGAGCATCTTTTTATGCACAGCGCGGCGGAGCGCGCACGGCAATATACCGCGCAGATGAACGCGGGCAGCCCTTCGCAGGAAAGGTTGCAGGAGCTGTTTTTTACCCTGACGGGACAGCCCAAAGAGGAAAGCTTTCATATCTTCCCGCCCTTTTATACCGATTTTGGGCAGAACATCGTCGTGGGAAAGGACGTGTTTATCAACGAGGGTTGCAGTTTCCAGGACCAGGGCGGCATCGTCATCGGGGACGGGTGCCTGATCGGGCATCAGGTCGTGCTTGCCACCCTCAATCACGTGCAGGATCCTGCCCATCGCGCGGACATGATCCCCGCGCCCATCCTTCTCGGCAAAAACGTCTGGATCGGCGCACACGCCACCATCCTTGCAGGGGTGACGGTGGGGGACAATTCCATCGTCGCGGCGGGCGCCGTGGTCACCAAGGACGTTCCCGCAAATACCGTCGTGGGCGGCGTTCCCGCCCGCGTCATCAAAAAAATACAGAGACCGGAGGGTGAAAACAAATGAAAAAGATCGTCATTGTCAGCTCCACGTTCCGCAAAAACGGAAACTCGGAACTGCTCGCAAAACAATTTGAAAAGGGCGCGCAGGAATCGGGCAACAGCGTGCAGACAATTTTTCTGCGCGATGTAAAGCCGAAGTTTTGCACGGGCTGCCTTTCCTGTTTGAATACGGGCAAATGCGTTCTCAAAGACGGCGTCAACGCCCTTCTTCCCGCCGTGCGGGAGGCAGACGTGCTCGTGTTTGCAACGCCCGTCTATTACTATTCCATGAGCGGACAGTTAAAGACCTTTCTCGACAGGCTGAATCCTCTCTACGGCGGAGAAAACAAATTCAGAGAAGTGTATCTGCTCGCTTCGTCGGCGGAAAACGACAGATCTGCCATGGAAGGAACCGTCCGCGGCGTGCAGGGCTGGATCGACTGTTTCAGCGACGTGCGCCTTGCGGGCGCAGTGTACGGGATCGGCGCGGAAGAGGCGGGGAGCATCAGGGAGACGCCCGCTTTCGGTGAGGCGTATCAAATGGGCAAGAGCGTCCGCTGACAGACGAAAAAGAGGAGGTAAAAACAATGCAGGAAAAAGAATTTGAAAGACAGAACGTATTCAAAAAGGGAGCGGAAAACACCGCCTATGCGCAGTTTTTTATCGGAACGTCCTATCTGAATCCGCTCACATCCCCGCAAAACAAGCCGTTTTTTGCAAACGTCACCTTCGAGCCTGCCTGCCGCAACAACTGGCACATCCACCGCGCGGAAAAGGGCGGCGGACAGATCCTTCTCTGCGTGGCGGGGGAAGGCTGGTACCAGGAATACGGTAAAAGCGCGCGCAGCCTGAAAGCGGGGGACGTAGTGGAGATCCCCGCAAACGTAAAGCATTGGCACGGAGCAAAAAAGGACAGCTGGTTCTCGCACATCGCCGTGGAACTTCCCGGCGAAAATACCTCCAACGAGTGGCTGGAACCCGTTTCCGAGGAAGAGTATGAAAAGCTTTCCTGAAAGAAATATGTTCCGATTTTTAAGGTACGTACTGCTGTTTTTGTGCATTGTTTCCCTGTTTTGTGCGGCGGCCTGCGGTGCGCCCGCAGCGGATCATACCCAGGGGCAGGGAGGCATTTCGTCCGAAGAGGGAGGACAGCAAGACGATCAAGCCGAACAGGGCGGCCGGCAAGATCTGCCCGACGGGGACGGGCAGGAGGAAAACCTGCCTGGGCAAGATGAGGTGCAGGAGGGTAAAATGTATCTGAAAATAGGGAATACCGTCCTCACGGCAACGCTTGCGGACAACCAGGCCGCAAGGGAGCTTGCGCAGAGGCTGCCGCTCACCCTCGACCTGCGCGATTACGGCGGGTTTGAAAAGGTGGGGAGCCTCGGATTTTCTCTGCCCCGCGCGGACGTGTCCGTTACCGCGCAACCGGGGGAGTTTGTCCTGTATCAGGGAAATCAGTTTGTTCTCTTTTACGGGCAAAATACGTGGTCATTCACGCGCCTGGGCAGGATAGACGGCATGACGGCGCAACAGCTGCAAGAAATTTTGGGAGGGGGAAACGTCACGGTCACCCTTTCCGCTGAGAGATAAAAACAGAATACGGCCCGCCCTTTTTTTGGCTACACCCCCGAAAGTCAGACAGACTTTCGGGGGTGTAGCTTTATATTGATGCGTCGGGTAAAAAAATGTCGGGAACAGTGGATTATACGGGCAAAAGTATGGTATAATATAGGGGAATCTTAAAAGGAGGGGAAAAATGCAGCGGACATACATTGCCATCGACTTAAAATCTTTCTATGCGTCCGTCGAATGCGTGGAGCGCGGGCTGGACGCTTTAAAGACAAATCTCGTCGTCGCCGATCTTTCCCGCACGGAAAAGACCATCTGCCTCGCCGTTTCCCCTTCGCTGAAAGCGTACGGCATCCCGGGCAGGGCGCGCCTGTTCGAGGTCGTGCAGAAAGTGCGGCAGATCAACCGCGAACGCCAAAACAATGCCCCGCACGGCAAACTGACGGGCAAATCCTGCTTTGAAAGCGAACTCAGGGAAAATCCTTCGCTCGCCGTCGATTACATCGTCGCTCCCCCGCGCATGGCGCACTACATGGAGTACAGTACGCGCATTTATCAGATCTATCTCAAATACGCCGCTCCCGAGGACATCCACGTCTATTCTATCGACGAGGTGTTTATCGACGCCACTTCCTACCTGAAAACATCGGGGCTTTCCGCGCGCGAGTTTGCAAAGCGCATCATGAAGGACGTTTTAAAGCAGACGGGCATCACGGCGACGGCGGGCATCGGCACCAACTTGTACCTTTGCAAGATCGCGATGGACGTCGGCGCGAAAAAGACGCCTCCCGACGAGGACGGCGCGCGCATTGCCGAACTGGACGAGATGAGTTACCGCCGCACCCTGTGGGAGCATCGCCCGCTCACCGATTTCTGGAGGGTGGGCAAGGGCTATGCCGACAAGCTGGAAGCGCACGGCCTGTACACGATGGGGGACATTGCGCGCTGTTCGTTGGGAGAGGCGGGAGAGTATTACAGCGAAGATCTCCTGTATAAACTGTTCGGCGTCAATGCGGAACTTCTCATCGACCACGCTTGGGGCTGGGAACCCTGCACCATTGCGGACGTCAAGGCGTATAAACCCGAATCCAACAGCCTCGGGTCGGGCCAGGTCTTGCAGGAACCGTACGACTACGCCAAGGCCAAACTCGTCGCGGGGGAAATGGCGGAAGCGCTGGCGCTCGACCTCGTCGCCAAGGGATTAGTGACCGATCAGATCGTGGCGACCATAGGCTACGACAGGCTCAACGAAAACTACACGGGGGAATACAGCGTCGACCGCTACGGCAGAAAGATCCCCAAGCACGCGCATGGCACATACAACCTCGATCGGCAGACGGCTTCGGAAACGCTGATCAGGCGGGCGGTGGACGCTCTGTTTGAGCGCATCGTGGACAAAAACCTGCTCGTGCGCCGGCTGTACATCACGGCGACGCACGTGGTGCCGCAATCGCAAAAGCGGCAGAGCACCGTGCAGCAGCTGGACCTGTTTACCGACTACGAAGAGGAGAGCAGGCGGCGGGAAAAAGAGGACGAGGAACTCAAGAGAGAGGAACAGCGCCAGAAAGCGGTGCTGAAGATCAAGGGAAAATACGGGAAAAACGCCATCCTCAAGGGAATGAATTTTGAGGAGGGCGCGACGGCGAAAAGCAGGAACGACCAGATAGGGGGACACAAGGCATGAGCAGATACGACGACATCATCGACCTTCCGCATCATCGTTCCAAAACGCACCCGCATATGCCCATAGCCGATCGCGCGGCGCAGTTTGCGCCCTTTGCCGCTTTGACGGGGTATGGCGACGCCGTGGAAGAAACGGCGCGCTATACGGAGGAAAAGCTGGAACCGGATGCCGACCGCCTCGCCGAACTGGACGAGCGGCTCTGCGAGCTTTTGCAGCACCTGGACGAACGCCCAAAAGTGCGCGTCACCTACTTTGTCAAAGACGAAAAAAAGACGGGCGGCAGGTATGTCACGCAATCGTTTGTCATCAGAAAAGTGGATACGTATGCAAAAATCCTGGTCACGGAAGAAAAAAATATCCCCTTGCAGGACATTTTCTGGCTGGAACGGGAATAACGGTAAAAGTAGTTTTCAGGCGCCCCGCGCCGCAAAACATTGCGGCGCGGGGCGCCTTTTTGCATGACTTCGGGGCAAAAAGAGGGTAACGTATTGCGGGCGTCCTTTTGCAGGAAGGTCAAATGCAAGAGGGAAAGCGAGGGGCAGATTTTTGTACGGCTTTGGAAAGGTTTGCACCGAGCGGGAAAGTAAGGGGCAAGCGGTACTTTTTTCAGGATCCTCTTGACTTATTTTTCGGGAAGAAGTATACTGTATCTATCCCCCGTGGGGGGATA
>DXFX01000032.1 GCA_019114245.1 Candidatus Borkfalkia faecipullorum
AGCCCTGCCACATTAAAAAAGAACCTGGCGTTGATCAACGCCAGGCCCAAAAAGGTTTTACATTTCCAAACACCACAAGATTTGTTTGAAAAAAATCTTGTCAAGTGTTGCACTTAGTTTGACAATTCATCTATTCTTTTTTTTCGATCAGGTCGCTGTAGGCGAGGGCGACGTTGCTGAGATCGTTGACGAGGATGTCCTCGGGCAGGGTGCTGTAAGGGCAGAGGCAGTCGTGTTCGCGGATGGGCCTGTGCAGGTTTTTCTGCGCCTTGTCGTAGTGGGAATACGAGGCAAACGTCCAGCCGCGGCAGATGTGGAACCTGCACCAGCGCAGATGTTCGGCAAGGCTGAGCTTTCGCACCATTCCGTTGGTGCGGCTCTGCCGCAGAGCGCTGACATAGCGGGGGCGGAACCTTTCCGCCGCGCGGTTGGATTCCTTGCTGAACGAATCGGCGTTCAGCCAGGCGCTGCGCAGGGCGCGCACGTTTTTCGCGCTCTCGAAGATCTCGTCGGAAACTTTGCGCAAGGTGCGGGAAAAGTCTGCGGTCTCCTCATCGTGAAAGCAGTTTCTCAGGGCGGAAAATCTTCCGTTTTTGCCGTCGTAGAGGATGGAGTAGGCGTAGTTGTACAGCATATCGTCTCTGTCGTCCACGATGCGCTCAAAGCTGTAAACGTTTTCGCGGCAGCCGAAGGGGATCACCTTAAAGAAGGGGAACCGCGCTTCGTCCTCCGCCGACCACGAAAGGCGCGCGTAATTTTTGCGCTCGCGCAGGTGCACGTACATGGCCTGCGGGAAGGAGCGGGTGCGCCTGTCGGGATCTCTGCGCGCGGCGTCGTCAAATTCGCGGCGCAGATCCTGCAGCAGCAGGTTTGCGATCATCACGTCTTTCTCGTCGTCGCCCAGCGTGAGGACAAAGGCGTTGCTTCTGCTGAGCTGCCCGAAATTTTCCGTACCCGATTCCTCGTCCAGGAACCGCAGGAATTCCATGCCGAAGCAGGAAACTCTGTGGAACACGGCGAGCGGGAATCCCATTTCCCGCAGCAATTCGTCGCCGTTGGGGTCGGCGGGGCTTAAAAGATCGGAATAGAATTGCAGGATGCGCGCCTTTTCCGCGTCGATCTGCTGCCGTTCCGATTTGCTTTCTCCTATTTTGTCCGACTGAATGCACATAAAGAGGGGATGAGCCGCCGCAAAGGTGCCTGCAAGCTCTTTCACGTTCAGGTCGTAGATGTCGGCGCGGAAGGGGACGGGCGTGCCGTCCTTTTTCATCTGTACGCAGTCGGTGTAGATGGTGCCCAGCGCCTCTTCGCCCGATCGCCCGAATCCGACGACGGTGACGCGGTACTGTGCGGAATCCTCCCCTTGTTCGGGGGCGAACAATCCGAAAGGATCGGCGGAAAGCTCCCTGTTGCGCATATCGGCAAGGTCGCCCGCGCACAGCATCGCCTCGTTGAGCGGGTGCGCCTGGAATGCCCGCACGGCCGCATCCGCCCTCTCTTTTTTCCCGCCGAAGTAGGTATTTACGATCTTTTTGATCTCTCTTTCAAAATATTTGTGGTCGGGGGTGCTGCTGGTCAGGATGTAAAAATCCGTCACCCAGCGGATGCCCCTCTTTCTGTTGCGGCGGCAGAGATTGTCTATTTCTGCAAACATTGCCGCGCCGTTGTCCGCTTCGCCGCCCGTCAGCGTCTTGCCCGTCGCCATCGCAAAAAAGCAGACGCGGAAGGGCTTCGGCCGCCTTTTCTCCGCATTGCCGAAATCGTTGGAGGCGCCGCCCACCAGCAACGCCAGCGCCGAACGGCTCTTTTTGGTGTTTGAACTCATGCGCGAGATGTACAGATACCCGCGGGACATGATCTCGCGGCAGATCATATCGTGCCTGTCAAAGGCGTTGAGGTCCTCCCCGTAAAAGAGAATGACGCATTTTTTTCTGTTTTTCAGGCTCTGTTCGCGGATGCTGTCCGCCAGCAGAAGGCTGTCCTTGGTGGCGGCGGTAAATAGATAGATGTCCCTGCCCCGCCTCGCGCAGCCGCGCAGGAAGAGCAGTTTGATGTTGCTGTACAGCTCGTAGCTCGCGCGGGCGGAGATGACGCTGAGCGCGATGAGCCCCGCATACACCGAACTCCCCGTGTACAGGCAGGAGAGCAGCGAACCCGCGGTTGCGGCGTCCGCCAGCCCTTCAAAGGTCAGTCCGCCCACGCCCGCGTAGATCGCCGCCAGGGCGGTGGCAAAGGCGTCCGCAAAGGAGCCGTCCGCCTCCGTCAGAAAGACGCAGAATTTCACGACGATGCTCAGCAGCAGGGCGGCCGCCACGATGATAATTTCCACAAGCGCCTTGGTCGTGGAAAACTTTTTGCGCAGGAAATAATATCCCAGCATGGTCAGAATGTACAGCAGGGCAATGGTGGCAATGCCCGCCGCAATGCCCAAAATCGTCGGCCAGTTGTTCATGGCGTTTCCTCCCCCCGCACCGCGGCGTCCGCCGCAGGGCATCGTTTTACGATCTTGTATCCGCAGGCGGAAAGCAGCCGCCCGCAGTCGTCCGTCAGTTGGTAATCGTAGCGGATCACGTCCGCTTTTTCCTCGTCAATGCCGCGGCTCCCGCTGATCACGGAGCGATAGGCGACGAGCCCCTCAAAATCGGTCAGATTTCCGTGGCGCCGCTCGGCGGCGTCTTTGCCCCGCCCCTCGCGGATCTGCTGAAGGGAAGAGGGGACGTATCCGCGGCAGATCATAAAGGCGTTCCAGCGGTCGTGCTCCAGCATCGCCACGGTGCGGCGCGGGCTGTCTTTGGCAAAATCCGCGTTCCTGTACTCGATGACGTCCCTGCCGTCTGCCCCTTTCCCCGCCTTGCGCGGCGCGTCTCCCGCCGTGTAGGCGGCGTAAAATTCCCCGCCCGCATCGGGCAGAGGACTTTCCTTTTCTATATAGTCAAACCCGAACAGGTGTAGTTTTCCGCGCAGGCTCAGGCATCCGTACAGGCTGGAATCGCGCGAAAGTTTGCTTCCCTTGCCGTACCAGGCGGAAAGGGCGGCGGCGCGCACCTCCTCCTCGGAAGCTCCCTTATTATGTTCCGCGGTGTAGGCGAGGTGCCTTTCCCATGCCATGCGCAGGGCATTTCCCCCGCAGATGTTCTCAAAATTATATACCGTTTCCTCTTTTCCGAACAAAATCAGCCCTTCGGCAGGGGACGTTGCGCGGCGCGCGGACACAAAAACGTGCGTGTTCGCCTGCAGATCCCACTCTTTCAGCTTTTCAAAGATCTGTCTGCCCGTTTTCAGGTTTTCTTCGTCCGAGCCGACCGCCACCGCCACGCGGTTGCAGGCGATCTCTCCTTCTTTCGGCTGCAGTGCCGCGCGCAACTCGCAGAAGAAGTCTTGCGAAGGCGCCTGCGCCTTTGAAAAGTGCAGTTCGGCGGGCAGGGGAGGCAGGGGAAGGTACTCCGCTTCCCGCCCCTTTATCTGCTCCGCAAAGGCGGCGTAGCGCATGAATCCGTCGGCAAGGCTCTCCTTGCCCTCACGCGCGTCAAAACAGAAGTAGCGGACGGGGTGTTCCCGTACTCCAGCCTGCGTGCGGCTGAAAAAGCGGTCGGAAGAGACGCAGGAGAGAAAGACCTGCCTGTTTTGTCTGCCGAACCCGACCAAAACCACGTTCATGCGCACTTCGGCGCGCAGGGCCGCCTGCGCAAGATCCAGCTCCCGTTCCCCCAAAAAGGAGGTCAGCGGGTATCTGTTTTCCAGATCGAGGGCGGAGATCTCGCAGCGGTCGACGCAGCGGATCCTGCCCCCCGTTTGCTCTTCGAGGAGGTAAAGTTCCTCCGATTTCTGCGATTCGCAGAATACGCTCAGCAAAAATTTTTCGGGGAGGGCCTGCTCTTGCAGAAAGGCGGCAAACTGCCGGCAATAGCGCAGGTTCTCTTCCCCGTCGCCCGAATTTACGACAACGTGTACCCTTTTTTTGTACGAAAGGGGGAATTTTTTGTGTAAAAACGCGCGAAGATTCTTGTCAAAGGCAACGCATTTGCCGCACGCTTGCGGCGTCGTTTCCCCTTTGCCGTACAAAAGGAGCGCGTCTGTATTCGGGGACAGGGAGCGCAGCAGGGGCAAACTCCCTTCCCCCGTTCCCACGATCAGTACAGACGGGGCGTCCTGCGGCCCAGAAGGCAGGGGCGCATTGTCGGAACGGGAACTTTTTTTCATCTGTTTTCTCCCAAGAAAGTATGATTATATTATATCATAAAATGACAAAATGTCAACCGCGATGTCCCAAAAAAGGGGCTTTTCTTTCAAAGATCCAGTTTCCAGCCGCAATCGCCGTGGTAGATCATCTGTTTTGTCATGCCTCCGTCGATGCAGAGGTTTTCGCCCGTGATAAAGGAAGCCTGCGGCGAACACAAAAAGAGGACGGCGGAGGCAATGTCGTCGGGCGTTCCCACCCTGCCCGCGGGGTGCTGTGCCGCGTCGGGGCCCGTGTACACGGTGCCTTCGGTGTCGATCCATCCCGGGGAAATGCTGTTTACGCGCGCTTTTTCGCGCAGGGTAACGGCAAGCGCGTGCGTCAGCGCGGCAATGCCGCCTTTTGCTGCGGTGTAGCTTTCCGTCTGCGGCTGGCTCATGCGGTCGCGGGAGGAGGAGATGTTCACGACGGCCGCGCCCTCGCCGAAATGGGGCGCAAGCAGTTTTGTCAGGTAAAAGGGCGCGCTCACCCCCACGCGCAGGGCGTAGTTGAATTCCTCGTACGTGCATTCGTCCAGCCCCTTCATCAGCGGCAGGGCGTTGTTGATGAGAAAATGCACCTGTCCCTGCCGCGAAACGACGTCCCGCGCAAACGCTTCCAGGTCCTCTTTTTTGCCTACGTCCCCGCAAAAATCGCACGGGAGCAGGTCGATCACGCGCACCGTCGCGCCCCGATCGCGGAACGCCTGCGCGATCGCCTTGCCTATTCCTCTTGCGCCGCCCGTCACAACGGCCACTTTTCCCGAAAACATACTTCCTCCTTTTGGATATGGGTTTAAAAAAAGCGCGCGGCAAAGCCGCGCGCCGTAAATGTTTTTGTCAGATGACGACGATGTTTTTTTCCTCAAATTTTTCCTTCACGCTCTGCGGGAAATTGTCGTCCGTGATCAGCACGTCGATGTTTTCCGGGGAGGCGAAGGTGTAGGGCATGATCTTGCCGATCTTGGAAGTGTCCAGCATCATGTACACCATCTTTGCCCGCGCGAGGATAAATTTCAAAAGATCGGATTCCACCTGGGAAATGCAGGAAAATCCCTGTTCAAAGGAAAAGGCGGAAGCGGAGATGATGGCGAGTTCAAAGTTGGTGTTGCCCAAAAACACTTTGGTGTAGGGGGAGGCGGTGGAAAGGTTTTCCTTGATCAGCGATCCGCCCACCAGAACCACTTCGGGCTGTTTTTTGTGCGCCAGCTCTTCGGCCACCACAAGCCCGTTGGTGAAGATGTGGCAGGGCCTGTCGGGCAGTTCCTTTGCAAGCTGGAGCGCCGTGGTGCCGCCGTCGAGAAACATACTCACCCCCTCGTCGATGAGGGAAACCGCCTTTTTGGCGATGACTTTTTTCGCGTCCGTGTTGATGGTGGACTTCTGCGCGTATGCCTCGCCGGAGCGCTTCTGCACTTCCAGCACGGACATGGCGCCGCCGCGCACGCGGATCACCTTGTTTTCCTTTTCCAGCTCCAGAAGGTCGCGGCGAAGTGTCATGTCGGATACGTCGGGGAACTGTACCGCCAGTTCTTCCAGACTCATTTTGCCGTTTTTCTCGATCAAGAGAGCGATCTCTTCAATTCTCGTACGTTTCGTAGCGCATCTCCTCCTGTAAGTTTCACGCTCGCATTATAACATATTTCACAGATTTGCGCAACAAAATTTTCATATTTTGTGAAAGATTTTCAGAAAATTCAAAAAAATTTTTTACGATACGCAAAAATACATTGAATTTTCACCGAAAAAATGTATAATAGTAACGGAATGAAAAAAATCTGAACACGGAGCGAACGGATGAGCGAAAATTTTATTCAGGATCTCAACGAATATTTTTCCAAAAAGTACGTCAATTTCGACCTGATCAGCACCCTGCCTTCCTACGAGTCCGTCACCATCTCGATGGTATTGCACAACAAAAACCGCATTGAGGAAGGGGAAGTCGCCACCAACGAAGTGCGCAAGATCTTTTATCAGCCGCACGCGGAACAGGTCCTTGCCGAACTTAAAGAGCGGTATGTGGACAACAACTTCACCTTTTCCGTGCGCGTCTCGCCCCTGCGCCTGCGCTGGAAAGCGCTTTTGCGGATGCACGGCCTGCACGGCGCGCTCATCGCAAAGACGGTCCGCTCGTACGGGGAGGATCCGCAGACGCTTGCTCCCCGCCTGGGCGTGGAGGAAAAACTCTGGCAGAACGTGCTGAAAAGCTACTATATCCCCGAAAAGGTGCTCCTGTTCAAGCTGGGCCTTCTTCTCGGAATGCGCCAGGAAGATTTTAACGCACTCATGAAGGCGTGCAACGCATACTATGACATGGAGGACGCGCGCGACGTGGTGGTGAAATACCTCATGGACTACCGCGTGTTCAACCCCGAAATGATTTCCGCGGCGTTTGACGAATTCCGCATCCGCAGGATCCTGTGAGGTGCGGCATGGGCAAAAAGATCTCTTTTGCAGAACTCAAACGGCTTGCCGAAGCGCAGGACGCTTCGGCGCAGAACGAACTCGGCCTGCGGTACGAGCAGGGCGACGGCGTGGCACAGAGCAACCGCAAGGCGGCATCCTGGTACAAAAAGGCGGCAAAGCAGGGGTTTGCGGAGGCGCAGAACAACCTCGCCGTCTGTTACGAGCAGGGAAAGGGCGTCCTGCGCAGCGCCAAAAAGGCGTTTTTCTGTTATCGGAGCGCGGCGGAGCAGGGCTATGCGGCGGCGCTCGTCAATCTGGGCGATTGTTACAGCCACGGCATCGGCACCGCAAAGGACGCCGCCGCGGCGTTTGAATGTTACCGCAAAGCGGCAGGCGCGGGCCTTGCGGAAGGGGAATACCGCCTGGCGGGCTGTTTCCGCGAGGGCAAGGGCGTTTCCGCCGATCCCGTCCGCGCACTTTCCTTTTACAGGAGCGCGGCGGAAAAGGGACTTTCCCGCGCGCAGTATTTCTACGGAGTGTGTTTCGCAGAGGGCGAAGGCACGCCGAAAAACGACGCCGAGGCGGTCAAATGGTACCGCAAGGCGGCGGAACAGGGCCTGGCGCAGGCGCAGGTGGAACTCGCCATTTGCTGTCAGCGCGGGCAGGGGACCGCAAAAAACGCCCAGGAGGGCGTCAAATGGCTGAAAAAGGCAGCCGTGCAGAGCGACGCGGAAGCACAGTTCCGCCTGGGGGTCTGCTACTACAACGGTGCGGGCGTCGGGCAGAACCTGTCCGAAGCGCTGCGCTGGATGCGTCTCGCCGTGCAGAACGGCAGCGGCGACGCAAAACAAATGCTCAAAAAGCTCGGGTACGCATAGCCGTTTTTCGGGCAGAGCATAGGAGGAGCGTATGTTCAAAAGGCTTCGCGCCGATCTGGAAGCGGCAAAACGCAACGATCCTGCCGCACGCAATAAATTTGAAATCTTTCTCACCTATTCGGGCGTTCACGCCCTGTCCATGCACCGCTTTGCCAACAGACTGTATAAGATGCACCTGAAATTGCTTGCACGCATGGTTTCCCAGTTTGCAAAATTCATGACGGGCATCGAGATCCACCCCGCGGCCAAGATCGAGGGGGGCGTGTTCATCGATCACGGCATGGGCGTCGTCATCGGCGAAACGGCGGAAGTCGCGTCCGGCGTCGTCATCTACCAGGGCGTCACCCTGGGCGGCACGGGCAAGGACAAGGGCAAGCGCCACCCCACCATTCAGAAAGACGTCGTCATCAGTTCGGGCGCCAAGGTGCTGGGCGGGTTCACCGTCGGCGAAGGCGCCAGGATCGGCGCGGGCGCCGTGGTGCTCAAAGAAGTGCCGCCGCACGCCACCGTCGTCGGCGTCCCCGCGCGCGTCGTGCGCATCCGCGGAGAAAAGATCGACCTTCAGCAGGAAAAATGCGACCCCAACGCCGAGGAGATCCGCGCCCTCAAATGCCGCCTGCACAAGCTGGAAGCGGCTTTGGAAAAGCTCACGGGCGAAAAATTCGAATGCACGAAGGAAGAGCTCTTCCCCGTCTCGGAGCCCGAACCGCCTTCGGTTCAGGAAACGCAGTCCGAACAGCCTTCCGCGCAGGAGACGCAACCGTCCGTGCAAGACGGGCAGGAACAGACAACAAAGGAACAATAAAGCGGATTTTAAGATACGTACCACGCTTTTTCGGTCAAAGAATAATCTTTCAGAGGCAGTATTATGATCACATCCAAACAACTTCGCAGCAAATGGCTCTCCTTTTATGAGAGCAAGGGCCACGTCAACATCGGCGCGGTTTCCCTCATCGGAGACGGCTCCACGGGCGTCATGTTCAACGTCGCGGGAATGCAGCCGCTCATGCCTTATCTTTTGGGACAACCCCATCCCGCGGGCAAGCGTCTGTGCAACGTGCAGGGCTGCGTGCGCACCGTAGACATCGAATCGGTCGGCGACGCCACCCACTTCACCTTTTTCGAGATGATGGGCAACTGGTCGCTGGGCGATTACTTCAAAAAGGAAAAGACGGCCTGGTCTTTCGAGCTCCTCACCAAGGAGTTCGGCCTGGATCCGGACAAGATCTGCTCCACCGTGTTCGCGGGCAATGAAAGCGTTCCCCGCGACGACGAGACGGCGCAGCTGCTTATCTCGCTGGGCATCCGTCCCGAACACATTTATTATCTGGACAAGTCCAACAACTGGTGGGAGCTGGAAGGCACCGTCGGCACCCCCTGTGGCCCCGACAACGAGTGGTTCTACCCCCTCACGGACGAGGAGTGCGGCAGAAAGCCCTGCGACATCAACTGCCCCTGCGGCAGATACGTCGAGATCGGCAACGACGTGTATATGCAGTACAAAAAGACGGCGGACGGGTACGTTCCGCTGGAAAATAAAAACGTGGATACGGGATTCGGTCTGGACAGAATGCTCGCCTTCCTCAACGGCCTGACGGACGGCTACAAGACCGACCTGTTCAGCGGCGCCATTTCCTATCTGGAAAAGGTTTCGGGCAAAAAGTACGACGACGGCGGAGAGGCGCGCAAGGCCATGCGCATCATCGCCGATCATACCCGCACCACGGTCATGCTCATCGGCGACGTCAACGGAATCCTGCCTTCCAACACGGGCGCGGGGTACATTCTGCGCAGGCTGATGCGCCGCGCCATCCGCTACTGCAAGTCGCTCGGCATCGCGGGCGAAGAGATGTGCAACGTGGCGAAGATCTTCATCGAAGAGGTGTACGGCGAGGCATACCCGCTCCTGCCCGAAAAGGAAGGGTACATCCTCGAGGAGATCGGCCGCGAGATCGCGCGCTTCGAGTCCACCCTCGAAAAGGGCATGAAAGAGTTTGAAAAGACGCTTGCGGGCATCGAACGCAAAAACGAGTTCATGGCAAAGCAGAACCCCGATTACGTCAAAGAGAGCGTCATCGGCGGCAAGGCGGCGTTCAAGCTGTACGATACTTACGGATTCCCGCTCGAGCTGACCGTGGAAATGGCGGCGGAACGCGGCTACACGGTGGACGAGCAGGGGTTCAACGAGGCGTTCAAGGAACACCAGGAAAAGAGCCACGTCGTGGCGGAAGGGCAGTTCAAGGGCGGCCTCGCCGATACGGGCGTCGCCACCACCCGCCTGCACACCGCGACGCACCTTCTGAATGCGGCTCTCAAACAGGTGCTCTCGCCCGACGTCAACCAGAAGGGCAGCAACATCACCCCCGAACGCCTGCGCTTCGATTTCAATTTCCCGCGCCCCATGACGCAGGAAGAGATTGCCGCCGTCGAAAAACTGGTCAACGAGAAGATCGCGGAAAATATTCCCGTCGTCTATGAAGAGATGCCCTACGAACAGGCGCGCGCCAAGGGGATCGTCGGCGTGTTCGACAACAAGTACGGCGACGTGGTCAAAACCTATTCCATCGGCAATTTCTCGCGCGAAATGTGCGGCGGTCCGCACGCGGCTTCCACGGGCGAGCTCGGACATTTCAAAATCGTCAAGGAACAGTCCTCCGCCAGCGGGATCAGAAGGATCAAGGCGATATTGGAGTAGAAAAGAGTTCACGAAATTTCTTTCAAGCTGATGAAAGAAATTTCCGTGATCTGAGGACAACCCCACGGACACGCGGCAGAGCCGCTAACCGCGGAGGTTTTCCTCTGCGGCGCGCCTTTTCAGGGCACACCGCCAATATGCGCGCCGCATTCACCTTTCCTGCAAGAGCCTTACGGCAAATGGGGTGCGCGGGCGCAAAAGCGCGGTTTTGCTTGCGCAGAAAATAAAATATGCTCACGCAAATCTCGCCGAACGAGACGGCTGCGATTTGCCGTGACTTTAAGGAGAAAACAGCGTTCGGGCGAAAGCCCTCGGCGCTGTTTTCTCCTTCTTTGGCGCATTTTTGGGGCTTCTCCTGTTAAAGAATGCGCCAAATTCATCCTCTTTCATCACGCCGCCCATGCGGCGTAAGGGGAAAAAGCAAAAAGTGTGATTTTTGCTTTTTCAAAAGATTAGAGTTCACGAAATTTCTTTCAAGCTGATGAAAGGAATACTAGATTCACACTTTTTCTTTTGAGCTGACAAAAGAAAAAGTCATGAATTTAAAGACATTCCCGCGGACAGCGGCAAAAGCCGCTGTCCGCGGGAATAGCTTTATTCGGGAAAAATTCGGTAAAAGAATTTCACAGACGATGTTTCAATTTTGAGGGAACGTATGCCGAAAAACAGAACGATTTTTCGCGGCAATAACACAAAAAGGCCGAAAAGCTGACAAAGGCGGAGCGATTTTTCTCTGTCGGAACAGGGGATAGGCAGGGGCAATCACCCTGCCGCGCGTAAAAGTGCGGAGAAGGGGCAACTTTTTTGATAAAAAATGAAAAAAACCTTGCATAAATACGGGGGATAGGGTATAATGGAACGGAGTTCAAGAGAGGGAGTTTTGTTTTGGTTTTAGACGTCATCTTCAAAGTACTGCAGACCATTCTCACGGTCATCACGGTGCTTACCATTTATAAAACGGTGTATAAAGTCATCGGTCTTTTCTTCAAGGCGCGGGTATATCCCGAAACGCAGAACAGGCATAAATTTGCCGTCATCATCTGTGCGCGCAACGAGGAAAAGGTCATCGGCAACCTGCTGGACAGCATTCACGCGCAAAACTACCCGCAGGAGCTCTTGCAGGTGTTTGTCGTTGCGGACAACTGCACGGACGACACGGCGCGCATCTGCCGCGAAAAGGGAGCGATCGTGTACGAGCGCCACGATCCCGCCCATGCGCGCAAGGGGTACGCCCTGCAATACGCGTTCAAGCACATCCGCGAGGATTACGGCGGCGTGGATTTTGTGGAAGGCTGGTTTATTTTCGATGCGGACAACCTGCTGCACCCCGAATACATGGCGGAGATGAACAAGGCGTTCGACACGGGCGAATTTGACGTCATCTGCGGCTACCGCAACACCAAAAATTTCTCCACGAACATCATTTCCTCGGCATACGGATTCCATTTTTACCGCAGCAGCTTTGCCTATCACCGCCCGCGGCAGATCGTGCACAGTTCCACGCACATCGCGGGAACGGGGTACGTGGTGCGTTCCGAGTGGTTTAAAGACGGCTGGAACTGGACGTGCCTGACCGAGGACGCCGAGCTGACCTATCATATCCTTGCCAACCGCGGCAAGATCGGGTACTGCGAGGCGGCGGAGTTTTACGACGAACAGCCCACGCGCTTCCGCGTTTCCGTGCGGCAGCGTATCCGTTGGGCGAAGGGCAGGTTGTTTGTCTTTTTCGCGAGAGGATACAAGCTCTTTGCGGGGATGTTCCGCAGAAAGACGAACAAATGGAGCCTGTACGATATGATCTTTTACGGATTTCCGTACGGACTGTTTTCGGGGCTTGTCTCCATAGCCACGTTCCTGGCCGCGTTTATCGGCGTGGCGGTATCTGCGGGCTGGGAGGGGATCGCACAGGAATATTTCACGCTGTCCGTGTTAAAGACGGCGGGCGTCGCGCTGGGCCTGTATTGGGCGCAGGCGGCGGTGACGGCGCTGCTGGTGGCCATCCGCGAGCACAAAAAGATCCATTGCCCTCTGCCGAAGCTTATCTTTTATATAATCTTCTTCCCGTGGTTCGATCTGATGGACATTCCTCTTTCCATCGCGTCGCTGTTCATGCACGTCACCTGGCGCAGGATCGTCCACGAGGACACCACGCGTGTGGAGGACATCGTTCCCGAGAGCGTGGCGCGCGCCCGTGCCGCGCAGGAAGAAAACAGCGCGGAAAATGAATAAAAACGTTCGGGCGGGCGCCGCGGCGCCCGCCTTTTGCATGAAAAAAAGAAAAAACCTTTCCGAAAAAAAATATTTTTTTAAAAAAAGTGGCAAAAGCGCGAGCAAAACCGCTTGACAGTATTTTGCATATAAGATAAAATTTATTGAGTAAACAACGGAAAGCGTCTATGGTACGCTTTTCATGCAATATAAATCAGACAAGGAGAACAACATCATGAAGACCTACATGGCAAACGCCCAAACGGTAGAGAGAAAATGGTATGTTGTCGACGCAGCAGGCGTGCCGCTTGGAAGACTTGCATCCAAGGTCGCGGCCGTTCTTCGCGGTAAAAACAAACCCACGTTTACTCCCAACGTCGACACGGGCGACTTTGTAATCGTCATCAACAGCGACAAGGTGCTTCTCACCGGCAAAAAGCTGGATGACAAATTCTACAGATACCACACCGGCTACATCGGAGGCTTGAAGGAGATCTCTTACCGCAGGATGCTCGCAGAAAAGAGCGACGTTGCGGTTTATGAAGCTGTGCGCGGTATGCTCCCGAAGAATTCCCTCGGCAGAAAGATGATCAAAAAACTGCGCGTGTACAAGGGCGGCGAGCACAACCACGAGGCACAGAAGCCCGAAGAGCTTAAATTATTTTAGTGAGGTGTAAGTATGGCTAAACCTACTTTGAAAAAGAAATTGCAGTTCTGGGGAACGGGCAGAAGAAAGAAGGCTATTGCCCGCGTTCGCCTCATTCCCGGCGGTACGGGCAACATCGTCATCAACGACCGCGCTCTGGAAGACTACTTCCCGCAGGGAACTCTTCAATACATTGTCAAGCAGCCCGTGGTCCTCACGGCTACCGAAACCGCTTACGACATCGTGGTCAACGTGTGCGGGGGCGGCTATACCGGCCAGGCGGGCGCCATCCGTCACGGCATTTCGCGTGCGCTGATCACGGCTCAACCCGAGCTGCGCGCCGCACTCAAGAAAGAAGGGTTCCTCACCCGTGACCCGAGGGCAAAGGAAAGAAAGAAGTACGGTCTCAAAAAAGCACGCCGCGCTCCTCAGTTCTCCAAGAGATAATTTCCTTTGGAAGCAACTTATGCAAATTACCGCCGCGCAGGATCTGTGCGGCGGTTTTTCTCAACGGTTTTTTCTGTCGATCCTGCGCGAGATGGCCGCGTGCCGTTCGAGGAAGGTGGAGGCGCGCTGTTTGCGCATTTCCGCGTCTTGCGCCGGCTGCGCTTTCTGCGGCGGGGCGGGCGGCGGAGGGGGCGCATCCTCTCTTTCTCCCCGCAGCGCCGTCAATGCGGAAAGCAGATTGAATATTCCGAATTTATCCATGCAAAAACCTCCTTTATTATTACTTTATGCGCGTATTTATAAAATTTTCATCAATTTTTTATGCTTTTTAATTGCGTTCAACTGCTTTTTGAGATATAATAGAGGGGTATATCGGCAGATCGGCCGTAAGGGGTAACCAACGCCGCAAGGCGATACAATCATCTGACCAGTAAGGAGTCAATCTTTATGCTGAAAAACGGAAAAAAATTCATGTTGCTGCTGATGGCGCTTTCCCTTTCCGCGGGGGCGTTTGCAGGCTGCAACACAACCGTCAAGAGGGATCCTCTCCCCGGGTACGAATCCACCGACAGCGCCGCGCAGTCCAACGGCGGCTTTGTCGTCAAAAAGGATAACTGGTACTACTTCATCAACGGAGCGGAGGATTACACGGCGGACAATACCTACGGCAATGTGGTCAAGGGCGCGCTCATGCGCATCTCTGCGGACAACCTCGCCAAGGGCGCCTATACGGAGGCAGACGTCGTCCTTCCCGAACTCGTCGTCGCGCAGGACTATACGTCGGGCATTTTCGTCTACGGCGATTACGTTTACTACGCTTCCCCGAACAGGAACAAAAACATCGAAGGTCAGGTAGAGACCTCCTATCTCGACTTCCGCCGCGCCAAGCTGGACGGTTCGGAAGTGATGAAAGGGTACTACGTTCAGCTTTCGGACAACACCACCGCCTACCGCTACGTGGAGGCGGAGGGGACCGTCTATCTGCTGTACGTCGATTCCTCCAATACCGAGATCCATTCCGTCAACACCGCGACGGGTACGGATACCGTGCTCGTTTCCGGATATTCGGCATATTCTTTTGACACGGACGTAACTTCTCCCTATGTCTATTATACGATGCCCGTGGCCAAAAAGCTCACCTATCCCAACACCTCCAACGAGGCGTACAACCAGCTGTACAGGGTCAGCGCCTCCGCTACGGAAGCGGACGCGGCAAAGCTCGACCTTTCCGACGGCTATGTGGATAAGGACAAAAAGGAAGGGGACGAGGGCTACGTGATGGAATACGTCAACTGCGGTCAGCTCGTTCTGGACGGCATCGGCACGGCGTTCGATCCCACCCCCTTCAACCTCGATTATAAAGAGGGCGTCGCGATGACCAGCGAACAGGGCTATACCTATTCCCTCGTCAAAGTGACAGACGGCAGAGTGTACCTCTCCGTCACCAACCTCGGCGAATCTTCCGCGGCGTTCGTGTATGCGTTCGACAGCGCGGACATCGGCGAAAACTGGAACAGCATCACCGCCAATCCCAACCTTGCAGGCACGGCAGACGGCGCGCTGCAGCCCATCGCGGCAAGCACCACCAACGCCACCTCTTCCGCTTTGTACTATACGGAAGGGGACGACCAGTACTACATCTACCTGGATACCAACAGCGTCATCCAGCGCGTGAAAGTGGGTACGGGCAAGGATTTCGTGGCGGAAAAAGTGGCTCTCGCCAACCAGCAGTCCGGCGCGACTCTCCTGTATCTGGACGGGGATTACCTGTATTTCTCCAATTCCGGGACCAACGGAAAGGCGCTGTACCGCATCAATTATAAGGGCGCTTCGCAGGAAGATTATCAGAACTTCCCCAACGAACTTGCAGAGGATTACGCTCCCACAAAGTATCTCGCGCTCGATTACAATTCCTCCTGGTACGCTCCCGAGACGGTGGACGGATACCTGTTCTTCTCGAATGCGGAAACGTACGCGGATAACTACGTGTACGTGCTTGCAAATCCCGAGGACAACGACGCGCTGAAAACGCTCAACGATCGCTATCAAGAGGTGCAGGACGCCTTTACGGACATTTCCGGAAAGTTCTCCGATGCCTCCAACGCCGCCAAGTATTATTTCTATACGGGCGACGGCGAGATCCTCGATCAGGAAGAGCACAAGAGCGAGTACAACGCCGAAGACTTTGAGGTGTTCGATGCGTTTGTCAACAGCACTTCTTCGCACGGCTTTACCTTCGATTTCAAGGACGATGCGGACAAGGCATACAACGTGCAGAGCTATTTCTACAACGTGCTTGGCAAAGTGACGGACGACGACAAGGAAACCATCGCCGACAGCTTGGCCACCGACCTCCTGCTTACGGCAGAGGAAGAATCCTGAAATACCTGAAAGCGGGGCATTTTTGCCCCGCTTTTTTTGTTTACACTGCGGGAAAAAAC
>DXFX01000003.1 GCA_019114245.1 Candidatus Borkfalkia faecipullorum
CACCCGTTTTCGGGTGCCTTTTGCGTGGCAGAGAAGGACGAGAACCACGCGCGCTGAGAGGGAAGGAAAAAGAGGAAGAAAACAAATCGCGCGTCGTTCGTGCGAGGGCGAAGCCCGACGCCTTGCCGAGGGGGCCCCTCAGGGGTTTCGGCAAATACCTACTGTCTCTACCACGCAAAAGGCACCCGTTTTCGGGTGCCTTTTTGCGTGGCAGAGAAGGACTAGAACCACGCGCGCCGAAGGGGAAGGAAAAAGAGGAAGAAAACAAATCGCGCGTCATTCGTGCGAGGGCGAGCCCGACGCCTTGCCGAGGGGACCCCTCAGGGGTTTCGGCAAATACCTACTGTCTCTGCCAAAGCGAGGATAAGGGCGCATCTTGCGCTCTTTCTGCCTGACTCGGATTTCGGTCATATGCGATAGAGTAAACTCCCTCATCCTCGCATTTGAAAGGGCACAATCTGCAACCCTTCTGCTCGCTTTGGGGTAAAGGCACCCGTTTTCGGGTGCCTTTTTGCGTGGCAGAGAGGGACGAGAACCACGCGCGCCGAAAAGAGGGACAAAAAAAGAAAAAAATGACAGAATCGGCAGAAAAATCCTGTAAACGGAGCGGTTTTTGCCATGTTGGTTTTAAAATGTCATAACGTTCTATGATTTTCTTGACTTTTTATGACATCTGTACTATAATGATTTTGTCACAAAAAAATATGACATTTGTGAGAGATGAATATGAAGTCAACCGCAAAGAAATCAATCAAAAAAAGAATCTTTATCCTGGCAGTGGCGGCATTGCTGTTGCTATCCATCGGATTTTTCTGCTTTAAATTTTTTGCAGGAGAAAAGGCGAAGGGGTCGGATCTGCTTTTGATGCAGTCTTACAGTATCAGCCTTACGCCTCCCGAGGACGGAACGGGGCCGCAGGATCACGGCGCACTCGAAAACATAGGATATATTATAGGGAAATTGTCTTCCCGTGAATATTATCACACGGAGAGCGTTTCCGTTGCCAATGCGTCAGCTTTGGGCGGCATGGTCAACGTCAAGCAGAACGTCGTCGGCAGCAAGGATTACAAGGACGGCATCTACATCGTCGCCGCGATCAGTACGGGCGAAAGTTCCTTTGCTCCCTCCAAGGCGATGCAGAGATTTTACGGAAAGGACACCGCGCTTGTCCGCTATGCCGAATCGGATAAAAAATCCGACTGGAACGGGCTTTCCACGAAATGGTCGACGGAAAAGCCTGCGGAAGTTCTGGACAAGGCGCAGCACATCAACCGTTACGGCCTTTGGGCGACGGAATTCTGCGACTATGTGATCACGGAGCAAACGTTGCTCACCCCCGATGCGACTGTGGAAAAGGACGGGGACGGGTATGTCCTCACCGTCTCTCTTTCCGTCCGTGAAAATGCGGAGGAGGGGAAAAAGGACGCAACAGAATATTATAAACGCCAGATGCGCACGATGGGCGATCTGGACGATTATCCGTCCTTTGCGTCCGCACAGCTTATTTTCCGTTTTGAAGAGGACTGGACGATCACTTCTTTGGAGACGGCGGAAGAATATTCTTCCAAAAAGGGATTTGAAGCCAACTGCAAGGGGAGCAACAAGACCACCTATTCCTACGATCTTGCGGACGTTGACGTATCCGCTTACGAGACGTATTTTATCAATTATGCGGATTCTGCCGTAACGCAGCCGGAAGAGGAAAAACTTACGGCGCTGGATTATCTTTCGTCTGGGTTTGCACCTCTTCTGACGCAGGAGCAGTCTCTTCTGAAACTGGAAGCAGCTGTTGGCGGAACGAGCATTGTCGGTGACGCTTCGCTTTCGATGCAGAACGGACAATTCGGCGGTCTGCGTCTGAGTCTGGGAGATCTCTATCTTACCTATGAGGGAGAGAGTATTTTCCTGCAATATCGCGACTTTTTCGGAAAGCTCGCGCTTGCGGAGTGTGCGTCCTTCCTTCCCGATCTGGGCGGGCTGGACCTCGCTTCTCTGGAAAGCGCCATCGGCGAAGGAGAGCTGACGGAGACGGATACGGGCGCGCAGATCAGCTGTTCTTTGCCGCTGGGCGAGTTGATCCTTCCGCTCGATTTTACCTTTATCAGGGACGAGAACGGCATCCGTTGGAGCAGCATCGATACACAAATCAGTGCTTTGAACATCGCTCTGCACGTTGAACCGGGAACGGCGGAGGTCCCCGCGCGGGATGTTACGCAGGCGACAGATCTTGCTCCCTTTGTCAAAAATATTCTCTCCCTTGTCGAAGGGAAAGAGTATGTGCTGAACGTTTCCTATGCCGATCAGCAAATTTCCGTCAAAGGGGAGCTTCTGCTCGATCTGAGAGACGATTTAGCGCTGAAAGCAGATCTTGTTCTCGGCTGGAAGGAGCTCTCTGTTCCCGTTCAGATGACGGTGATCGGGGAAAATATTTGGCTGAGAGCGGAAAAGGTCGCCGTCAGCACGACGGTTTCGGAATTGAAAGATCTGCTTTCCGAAGTGCTGTCCGCAACGGGCATGGATCTATCCCTGTCTTTGGATGCGTCGCAGATCCTGCAGTCTCTGCTTAGCGCGGATTATTCGGCGATCATTCAGAAACTCGTTCTGAACGAAAACGGGCTTGCGGTCGCAGTGGACGCGGACGCACTCCTTGAGATGTTTGCGATTCCCGATGTGCAACTCTCTCTCGGAACGGCAGAACTTTCCTACGACGTCAACAGCAACTCGTTTGCAGGGTCTGTCCTCGGCGCGGAGTTTTCTCTGTGCGGCGGCAGCGGAACGGTCACAGCCCCCGAAAATGCCGCGGAGTACGTACCTCTTCAAACCTTTTTACAATTTGTCGGGCCTGTCCGTTCCATGATGCAGGCAAAGGACATTGCCTTTGCATTCGGCGGCAAGGTGAATGTGCAGAATTTCTCCCTGCAGTTTGAGGCAGAGGGCGAAGTTTGGTTTGCAGACGGCATACAGATCTATCTGCGAGTTCTCGTTGCAGATGAATACATTATAGAAGTTTATGAGCGGGACGGAGACATTCAGCTTGCCCTGAACGGATACAGGTTGGACGTCGCCGCATCCGAACTGAAAACGGTTGCAGACAGTCTTTCCTCCCTGTTTGCGGGGAGTACGGAAGCTTCTTCTGAGGAAGCGGCTCTGCTCCTGTTCAGCGCTGACGGGATCGACTTGCAGGCGCTTTTGAGCAGTATTCGCTTTACGCTGCAGCAGGAAAACGCCTTGGGTGTGGCGCTTGACCTCTCCGCCCTGTTGCAGGGTGCGGCCGCAGAGGGGATCGTCCTGGGGGTGACGGAGAACAATGTCACTGTTCAGGCGGGACGTATTACTCTTTTCGGCGCAGAACTTTCCGATTTTTCCTTGACGGCGGGCGCGGCGGAAAACACATATTCGCCCGATCTGAGCGCAAATCTTGCTTGCCGGAATCTGTTTGAATTTCTCTTTAACGCCTACACGCAGGTGACAAAGTCGGACGACCTTTCGCTGTCGCTTATCTACGATACCGATGAACTCTACGCTTCCGTGACGGGATACGTCAATCTCGAACGAGAAGAAGGCTCGGCGCAGGTCACGCTCAATCTTTCCTTTACGGCAGAGATCTACGAGGGCGGAATGCAATCCCCGACGGGAACGCATTTTATCAGCCTGACAATTTTGCGTGATATGCTGTACATCGGATACAGCACGGTGGGAATGGACGCGGGCAATCCTTTGCTCGTCAAAATGCCCGTTGCGCAGCTGATCGCCTGCGGAAAGACGGTGTTGCCCATCCTTTCGCCCATTCTCGGCATCCGCGAAGACGTGTACTATTATAATTTTGTCATTTCCATTCTCGGCGGATATGTGGAAACCATCAATACCGCCGTGTTCGGCGTGATGAACACGCAGGAATGGTGCGACCTGATTTTGGGCATTGTCGGGGAGTATGCAGGCACGGGCGAAACTTCTTCCGCGCCCACAGATGTTTCTTTGGATACGCAGAAAAAGGAAATTGCCATATCTCTGCAGAACATTGCGCTCGTGCTGTCCGCAAAGGAAATGCCGCAGATCGAGGCGCCTGCTTCCGCAGAAAAATACATCGATATTTCCACGATCGCAAATCTGCTGCAGGATCTCGAATATTCCTATCGTTATGCGGACACGGGCGGATACACGCTGAAAGGTACGTTTACGATCAGGCTCACGCTCATTGGCATCCAACTCATCGAATTGCCTTTGTCGGTGGAACTTCGCGTCGGCTTTGAAGAAGGGGAAACGCTTGCAGACAGGGCGCCGTATTTCTACATCAAGACGTTTGTTCCCAAGACAAAGCTGCTCTTTGACATCGTGAATGCGGATACGCTTTCCGAAATTGTCGTACGCGGCGGGAATGTCTATATTCTCCGTCACGTTGTAGACGCGGCGGCGCAGTCGCAGGAACTCTACAGGGAATATACGGGATCGAGCGAGGATAAACATTGGTCTCATATTTTCTCGAACAAGACGATTTACCACTACGACGTGACCACGCGCAGCACGTATGAAAGGCAGAGCGCGGAATACCGCGCCATGACGCTGAATGATTTTATCGGCGGCGGTGCGCAGAATGTTGTCGAACAGCTGGCATACATTCTGAATTTCAGTACGTTCATGAAAGACACCATCATTGATAATTTAGGTTCTTCTTCCTCCGACACGCAGGAGAGCGTGTACGATGCGGGCGACATGGTCACTTCCTATCAGTACATTGCGGCGGGCGGCACGGAAAAGGAAGGATATGCGCTCAGCCTCAACCTTGCGGCGGTCACGGGCAGCGACGCCCTCGGTTCGCTGAACGTCAAGATCGAGAGAACTTTCTCCCGCGAGGAAGACGGCGTCCGCTATTACGATCTTTCCGCGTTGGACGTCAGCCTGGATATGATCGGCGGCATGGCCACCGTAAACGGAAAGCTGACGCACGAAGATCCCGGTTCGGATTCGCGTGCGGACAGTATCACGGCGGAAATGATGGGGATATTTGCATCCAACGGCGTCAGTGTGACGGAAGGGACGATTGCGGAAGGAAGCTTTTCCGTTTCGCGCAGCGTGACCATCGAATACACCTCAGAACAGACGCTCTGCACTTCCTGCGACAAGTCCGATGCGGAGCGCTGGGGGCAGGGAACATGGCGTTACGATGAAGAGAGCGGAGACTGGATCCGCCTTGCGTAAAAAGACACAGGCACCCGCAAAAAATTTGCGGGTGCCTTCTTATAAGTGATTGATTTTTTTATTGCATTCGTGTATAATACGTAAGGTTGAAAAAGATGAAGAAAATACTGTTTGTCTGCCTGGGGAACATCTGCAGAAGTCCCATGGCAGAGTTTATCATGAAGGACGAAGTGCGCAGGCAAAATCGGGCAGGGGATTTTCTGATCGCGTCTGCGGGAACGAGCGGCGAGGAAGAGGGAAATCCCGTCTATCCGCCCGCCCGCGCCGAACTTGCAAAGCACGGCATTTCCTGCGAGGGAAAGCGCGCAAAAAAGTTTTTGCCCTCCGATTATTCTGCATACGAATATATTTTATGTATGGAAAATTCTCAGGTGAGAGAATTGCGGCGCCAGACGGGGGATCCTGACAAAAAGATCTTCCGTTTGCTGGATTTTACCTCCTCCCCGCACGACATTGCCGATCCGTGGTATACGAGGAATTTTTCCCTCGCTTACGCGCAGATCGCGGAGGGAGTCCGCGCCTTCCTGCTCTTTTTGCAGAAAGGGGACGAGGCGCAGCAAAAGTAATGGTGAGATCGGCGGGAAAATGAAATAAAGTACAAAGGCATAAAGTATGAATTTTCTGTCTTGTTTTATCAATGTCGTCACAATCGTAGTGTTGGCTGTTCCGGGATTTTTCCTTCGCAAAAGCAGACTTTTCCCGGACGGGGCGGCCACTGTCCTTGCCGTGCTTCTTTTGTACATATCGCAGCCCTTCCTGATGATGGCTTCCCTGTTCAACAAGCCGTTTGAAGTATCCATGCTCATCAACTTCATGGGGGTGATCGTGTTTGCCATCGTCTTGCAGATCGCCGTGTACTTTTTGGCTCGCCTCATTTATGTGGGGAGCAAGGAAGAAGCGGCAAGGCGCGCGTGCGAAGCGACTTCCTATCTCGGCAACGTGGGATTTATGGGCATTCCCGTCATGCAGATGCTCTTCCCAGACAATTCCGATCTCGTGCTCTATACGGTCGTCTACAACATCGCCTTTAACGCAATGGCGTGGACGCTGGGCGTGTATGCCGTCACGGGTGAGAAAAAGCGGATCAACCCTTTGAAAATCATTCTCAATCCGCCTACCATTGCCGTCATCATCGCGTTGCCCTTTTTCTTCTGCAACGTTACCGTCCCCGAACAGGTGATGACTCCCATTTCCTATCTGGGGGACATGACGCTGCCTCTTTCCATGATTATTCTCGGCGTCAGGCTCGCGGATATGCGCCCGATCTCCCTTGTAAACGACTGGAAAGTGTACGTGGCGTCCGCCATCAAACTCATCCTTTCTCCGCTTCTGTCGCTGGGCTGCCTGCTGCTTGTCAATCTCTTTATTCCCATCGACCCGTATGTGATCGTGGCTCTGTACGTCATTGCGGCCATGCCTTCGGCATCCAGCGCACTTAACTTTGCGGAAATGTACGGAGGGGACAGGGAAACGGCGGCGGCCTCCACACTGATGAGCACCATTCTCTGTATTCTCACTATTCCCGTGCTGATGATGCTCTGTCAGTTTATCGTATAAACAAAACGCCGCTTGCGGGGAGATCCCTGCAAGGACAGCGGAAAGAATGCTTTAAAAACAACTTTCAGACAAACAGAAAGCCGGCAGAAAAAATTCTGCCGGCTTGTTTTTTGCCTACGGATTGATGATGACCTCTTTGCGAAAATCTGACGGCGTCTTGCCCGTTTCGCTCTTGAAAGTGGACGTGAGGTGAGAGTTATCAAAAAATCCGCATTCCTGCGCGACTGAGGAGATGCTCGGATCGGTCGTACAGAGAAGGTCGGACGCCTTGCGGACGCGCATTTTCTGCAAGTAGCGGAAGGGCGAACAATGAAAGAGCTGCGAAAATTGTTTCATATACCAGCTCCGCGACAGCATGGAAGCGTGGGCAAGCTCTTCAATGGTGATCCGTTCGCCGATGTGCTGGTGCATATAGTCGATGGAGAGAGCCAGACAGCGCAGAAGGGTAGTATTTTTGTCGTTGGCGGCGTAATTGAATTGTTTGTCCAGCAAGTCGGAAAGTTTTAAGATAAAGGAGGTCGTCAGGTATTTGTAAATGGTCCTGGATGGAGGTAAAAGGATTCGTCCGTCGTCGTGGCGCGCAAGGAAGGTTCCGTTTCAAAAAACAGGTGAAAACCTTTGGCGGAGATCAGCGTTTTTTCGTAACGTTTCATCATTTTCTTGTCGATCAGGCAGTGAAAGATCTTCATGTTGTCGTGGTAGGCAAAGTATCCGTGCCGCACGGCGGGAGGGATGGCAAAAACGTCGCCCGGCGCCGCGGAAAAAACTTCTCATAGATTTTCCTTCGAGCTTCGGGGAAATGAACGGGGAATGGCAGGGCACGGCTCTCGTTCCCGCGTGTAAAAAATGTCCCGCGCAGCAGCAGGACAAGGACATTCCCAAGGCGGAACACGGTTACGACGCGCCCGCAAGCATCGGCATCATCCTCATCGGCTGGCTGTACGGCGAGGGGGATTTCGGAAAATCCGTCTGCCTGGCTGTAAATTGCGGCGAGGACAGCGACTGTACGGTGGGTTCGCTCGCCTCTCTGCTCGGCATCATCGCGGGGGAGAAAGGCATTCCCGAAAAATGGAGAAAGGCCTGTTCGGAACAGATCGTGACCTGGACGCTCCGCACGGACGATCTGCTCCATGTTCCTAAAAATATTACCGAACTCTGTCTGCGCATCGTGCGGCAGGTGCCCGTGGTGTTGCAGGGAGGGTGCAGTCTGACGCAGGACGGGAGTCTTTGTGTCGAGGCGGCGAAAGAATTTTTCTGTCGGAAAGGCGCTTTCAAAGCTTATTTGCAGGAGGACATCGGCGATCTGCTCGCGGGCGTAGGGACGACGGTGCGCGCGCATTTCCGCTCCCTCACCGTAAAGGTCGCCTTTGACGAAGAGCTTGCGTCTGTCACGGAAGGGAAGGAGAAGCGGCTGCTCGTCACCTTTTCCAACAGACTGTTCCTGCCGCAGTATCTGACGCTCCGCCTGTGCGGATTTCCCGCAGAGTGGGAGATCGTCGGCCGAACGGAACGCTGCATAGGGTTGGAACACTGGCACGGCAGCAGTAACGAAAGATCTCTGGAGCAGCGGTTTACGCCGCATGCTCTGAACAAGGGCAAGTATGAGATCGTCATGGAAATTTCCTGCAACGGGAGAGGGGAAAAACTGTACCTGCCCCTCACCTTTCTCAACGGAGTTTGCCTGTAATTTCCCTTGGCGGAAACAGAAACAATCGGGAGGAAACAATGTTTAAAAAATATTTCGCTATGGATAACGGAGCAATGGAAAACTTCTTCGGACGACTGAAAGTTGAAATGTTCTACGGCGAGAAGTTTGAAACGGTGGACAAATTCGTCCACCGCCTCAAAGAATACATTGATTATTGGAACAACGAGAGAATATCTCTCAAACAAAAAGGAATGAGCCCGGTGCAATACCGAACTCATTACCATACAATTTAATTAAATTTTGTCCAAACTTTGGGGTTCACTTCAGGCTTTTGCCGTACCCGCCTTTTTGTTTACGGGTCTTTCTATTTTCAGCGTACCTTCACGGTGAAGTCGCCGTTGTGCGCGCCGATCTCGATGGTATTGCCGGGCTGCAGGTCGTTTGCGATGATCGTCTTTGCGATCAGCGTTTCCACCTTGCTCTGCAAATATCTCTTCAGAGGCCTTGCGCCGTACACGGGGTCGTACCCGTTTTCGATGATCAGATCTTTTGCCAGCGGCGTGATCTCCAGCTTCAGCTGTTTGTCTTCCAGGCGCTGAGCAAGTCCCTTGATCAGCAGGTCGATGATCTTGGTGATGTTGTCCTTGGTGAGAGGTTTGTAGTAGACGATCTCATCCAGCCTGTTCAAAAATTCGGGGCGGAAACTCTGTTTGAGCAGCTGAGAAACTTTCTCTTTTGCCTCTTCGGAAATGTTCCCGTTCTCGTCGATGCCTTCCAGCAGATAGGAAGAACCGAGGTTGGAGGTGAGGATGATGATGGTGTTTTTGAAGTCTACCGTTCTGCCTTGAGAGTCGGTGATGCGCCCGTCGTCCAAAACCTGCAGCAGGATATTGAACACGTCGGGGTGCGCCTTTTCAATTTCATCGAAAAGCACGACGGAATAGGGCTTTCTGCGAACTGCTTCGGTCAGCTGCCCGCCTTCGTCGTATCCGACGTATCCCGGAGGCGCGCCGATCAGACGGGACACGGAGAATTTCTCCATGTACTCGGTCATGTCGATACGCACGAGGTTGTGCTCGTCGTCAAACAGACTTTCGGCAAGCGCTTTTGCAAGTTCCGTCTTGCCCACGCCCGTAGGGCCGAGGAAGAGGAAGGAACCGATGGGGCGGTTGGGGTCTGCGATGCCCGCGCGCGAACGGATGATGGCTTCCGTCACCTTTGTGACGGCCTCGTCCTGGCCGATGACTCTCTTATGCAGAATGTCGTCGAGGTGCAGGATCTTTTCGCGCTCGCTTTCCATGAGCTTTGCAAGGGGAATGCCCGTCCAGCGGGAGACAACGCGTGCGATCTCTTCTTCCGTGACCGTGTTGCGCAGCAGGGTATGCTGTTTTTTGTTTTCGCCTGCTTTTTGCGTCTCTTCCAGTTTTTTCTGAAGTTCGGGCAGACGGCTGTATTTGAGTTTTGCGGCGCGCTCGTAGTCGCCCACGCGCTGAGCGGCCTCAATTTCGCCGTTGACCTTTTCGATCTCGGCCTTTGTATCGGAAACCGCGTTGATGCTCTTCTTTTCGTTTTCCCACTGCGCCTTCATGGCGTTAAACTTATCGCGCAGTTCGGCAAGCTCTTTCTGCAGGGCGGCAAGCCTTTCCTTGGAAAGGGTATCCGTTTCCTTTTTCAGAGCCATTTCCTCGATTTCAAGCTGCATGATCTTGCGGGCGATGTCGTCCATTTCCGTCGGCATGGAGTCGATCTCCGTGCGGATGGTGGCGCAAGCCTCGTCCACGAGGTCGATGGCCTTATCGGGCAGGAACCTGTCGGAAATATACCTGTGCGAAAGGGTAGCCGCGGCGATCAGCGCCTGGTCGTGGATCTGCACGCCGTGGAACACTTCGTAACGCTCTTTGAGTCCGCGGAGAATGGAAATGGTGTCTTCCACGGTAGGTTCGTCTACCTGAACGGGCTGGAACCTGCGTTCGAGAGCCGCATCCTTTTCGATATATTTGCGGTATTCGTCCAACGTGGTCGCGCCGATGCAGTGCAGTTCGCCGCGCGCCAGCATAGGCTTTAAGAGGTTGCCCGCGTCCATGGCGCCTTCCGATTTGCCCGCGCCGACGATGGTGTGCAGCTCATCGATGAAGAGGATGATCTTGCCTTCGCTCTTTTTGATCTCGTTGAGGACGGCTTTCAGCCTTTCCTCAAATTCGCCGCGGAATTTTGCGCCCGCGATAAGGGAACCCATATCCAGGGCGAAGATGGTCTTGTTTTTCAGTCCTTCGGGGACGTCGCCGCGCACGATACGCTGTGCAAGCCCTTCGGCGATAGCGGTTTTACCTACACCCGGTTCACCGATGAGCACGGGGTTGTTTTTGGATTTACGGGAGAGGATACGGATGACGTTCCTGATCTCGTTGTCCCTGCCGATGACGGGGTCAAGCTTCTGCTCTTTGGCGCGCTGAACGAGGTCGAACCCGTATTTGGACAGAGCGTCGTACGTTTCTTCCGGTTCGTCGCTGGTGATGCGGTCGGTCTTGACTTTTTTCAGCTCTGTGAGGAAAGCCTCCTTGGTAATGCCCATCGAACGGAAGATGTTTTTGATCTCATCCGTGGCGTAGTCAAAGATGGAAAGCATGATGTGTTCCACGGAGACGTATTCGTCCTTCATGGAATTGGCAAGACGTTCGGATGCGTTGAATATCTTGTCCGTAACAGGGGAAATATAAATTTTGTCCGGCTCTCTGCCGCTGCCGCTGACTGCGGGGATCTTGCTGATCGCCGAATCGACGAGCGCGAGGAGGTTGTCCGTATCCTTGCCCATCTTTTTGATGAGCTGAGGGATGAGGCCTCCTTCCTGATCCACGAGGGCATACAGCAGATGTTCGGGCATGATCTGCATATTCTGGTTTTCAAGCGCAATGCTCTGCGCGGAATTGATGGCCTCGAGTGCTTTTTTGGTAAATTTCTGTGCGTTCATAACTTTTCACCTCCCTTTTTCAGATGAGTTGGACGCCGCTGTTGAGGTATTGCAGGTATCTCTCTTCCATTTCCTGCGTGGAGGAATAACCGCCCGCAAGATAGGTTTTCAGCATTTCGTCAAACGTTGCAATATAATGGCTGATGGCGTTGCCTGTCTGTTCTTCCGAGTATTCCAGATTGCTGGGCAGGGCAAACGTCCGTAAAAACCTTCCCGTTTCCATGCCGTACTGAATGGCATTTTCGGGGAAGAATTTTCGGATGTAGATGTCCTCCAGCTGCATCCATATTTTAAAGAAGCGTGTCAGTTCCAGAAGAAGTTCGGAAGAGGTCGTGCGGAAAATGATCTTCAGCTGTCCTATGGTCTGCGCAGGCGTCCTGTACATTTCCACTTCGTAGCGGATGGTCGGCCTGTAATGATATTGCAGGGAGCTTTTGATGCTCATTGTCATATCGTTCGGCTGAGAATAGAGCAGTTGATTTTGTTTTCCCAAGTAGTGTTCTATGATGTCAAAGATGTTCTGAACTCTTTTTTCCGGTGTTTTGAGAGAGACGTATTCCGCAAGGATCTGATTGACCAGGTTGGAGCGGTTGGTACCTTTCTCTTCCGCCAGGCAATCGATGGCGCGTATCACGTCCTCTGCAAGCATCAGACTGTACATACTCTTTTTCATGCGATTTCCTCCTTTTTTCGGATTGCATATATTATATCGCTTTTTTTAAATTTGTCAAGAGTTTTATATAAAAAAGTTTTCAAAATTTTAAAAATTTTTTTGTTGAAAAGGAGGCTTGGATCTGGTATAATGTTGATACAAAGAGGAGATCACGATATGACGGAAATTCAGACGCAGGTAAAGAAGGCGTGCGCGGTGCGCATTTATAAAGAAGGAAAGGAAAGAGAGTATCCCGCGGGAACAAAACAGTTTGAGGACGTTCTCGCCGCATGGGACGAGATGACAAAGCAGGCTCTTCCCATGCCCGCCTTCGGGGTCAGTCTCGACGCGCTCACGCGTGAAGAGAGGAAAAAGGGGACGTGGGCGGAATTTCTCTTTACAGAGGAGCAGGGGGAGGAACTTCCCTTCGAGCGGCTCCTGGTTCAATGCGAACCGCAATTTTGCGGGTTCAATCTCATCCGCTATACGCAGGGCGGATACAACGGCAGATGCTATTATCTCGACCTGAACGGAGGGGATATGAGCGCGCTGTGCGAATGCCTCGCAAATCTCTGAGATGAATTGTCAAACTAAGTGCAACACTTTGCGAGATTTTCAAGGAACAAATCTTGCGGTGTTCGAAAATGCAAAACTTTCTTGGGCCTGGCGTTTAAGAGCGCCAGGTTCTTTTTTAATGTGGCAGGGCTT
>DXFX01000033.1 GCA_019114245.1 Candidatus Borkfalkia faecipullorum
GATGCGCCGCCGCGCACAAAAACGAAGATCAGGCTCTGTTTCCCATCGTGCAGGGCAATTTTTTCAAAGATCTGCGCCTTGCCGGCGTGGAGGCAGCCAAACCTTACGCAAAGTACGGCATCGCCATCGGCGGGCTTTCCGTGGGCGAACCCAAACCCCTCATGTATGAGATGCTGGATACCATTCAGCCCGTTTTGCCCACGGGCGTTCCCCGCTACCTGATGGGGGTGGGAAGTCCCGATTGCCTCATCGAAGGGGTGATGCGCGGCATCGATATGTTCGACTGCGTGCTTGCCACCCGCATCGCGCGCAACGGAACGGCGCTGACGAGCAAGGGCAAAGTGGTGGTGCGCAACGCCGTGTACAAGGAGGGCTTCACCCCGCTGGACGAGGAGTGCGACTGCTACTGCTGCAAAAATTACACAAAGGCATATCTGCGGCACCTGGTCAACGCGGGGGAAATGCTTTCCTCCATGCTCCTGTCCATGCACAACGTCACCTTCCTCAACAGGCTGATGCGCGGACTGCGCAACGCCATTCTGGAAGGGAACCTGAAAGAGTTTGCGGCGGACTTCTATCGCAAATACGGGAAAATTTAGAGGTCGGTTTGTGTCGGAAAAGGGAAAACTTTGCGATCTCGGGATAAAATATCAAAAAAGAGCGGAAAAACAGTTGCCAAAAATTTGCAAAACCGCTATGATATAGAAGTATACAAACAAAAATAAAAGGAGAATCATCCTATGTTGACGTATCTTTTGGCAGAAAACGCAGAGGGAGGCGGCTGGACGAGCTATATCTGGATCATCGTGCTTCTCGTCTTGCTGGTTGCATTTTTCGTGTGGTCGTTCCTTTCCCAGAGAAAGAAGCAGAAAGCGTATGCAGAGCAGATCAACGCCGTCAAACCCGGCTGCAAGATCAAGACGATCGGCGGCATCGTGGGCGAAGTGGTGGAAGTCAACGATGCGGACGGCACGTTCGTTCTGAAAACGGGGGACAGCGAGGGCAATTACAGCTATATGCGCTTTGACAAGCAGGCCATCTATCAGACGATCGAAGCTCCCGCAGAGACCAAGGAAGAGGCGCCCGCCGAAGCCAAGGAAGAAGTTCCCGCAGAGGAAGCAAAGGAAGACGCTCCCGTCGAGGAAAAGAAAGACGAGTCCGAGGACAAGTAATTTTTCTGCAAACGGAATACAAAACAAAACCTCCGCATAGGTATAAAACAAACCCATGCGGAGGTATTTTTTATGTCGGGAGAATCGCGCCGCCTTGTGGCGCAGACGTGCAAGAGCGTCTGCGTGTCCGCGCTCATCGTGCTGGCGGCTGTCCTTGTGTTTGCGCTCTTTATCAGACTTTTCAGCATTTCTTCTGCCGTCATCATGCCTGTCAACCAGGTGATCAAGCTCTTGTCCGTGGCGGCGGGGTGCATTCTCTGCCTGCGCGAAAAGCCCGTGCTGTGCGGCGCGGCGGCGGGGGCGGCGACGGCGGTCGTCACCTATTTTCTCTTTTCCGCGGTGGCGGGAGCCATTTCTTTCGGCTGGGGAAACGTGGCGGACTTTCTCTTCGGGGCGGCGGCGGGCGCCGTCGGGGGCGCCATCGGCGGGATCATCCGCGGCAGATAGCGGCAGAAAAAGCCCGCAATTTTACAAAAACGCTTGCATTTTCCGTCGTTGTGTATTATAATTATATCACTAAAAAATGTACAGAGGAGATCGAGCCATGAATAAGATTAAAACGATCGCCCGTCCCGTACAGCGCAAAGTAACAGGCTGCGGCGAGTGCAGAAGCACCTGCCAGTCCGCCTGCAAGACCAGCTGCACGGTCGGCAACCAGTCCTGCGAAAGAATTTCGAGAGAGAACAATCCCGAAAAGAACAACTGACGCAAACGTATGTTAAGGAGCAGGTTTTCTGCTCCTTAAATTTTGGGAACACGGAGTTTCCGGACGCCCTTTTGCGGCGTTCGGAAAACTTTTTTATTATAGAGAGGTCAATATGGTACACGTTTTTTCCTATCGGGACAAGCATTATATTTTTGATACGGGCAGCTCCTCCTTGCACGAGTGCGACGAAAAGGCGGCCCTGCTCCTGCGCGAAAAGCTGGGCGAGAAAGCGGACACTTCGGGCATTTCCGCCGAGGAGCGCGCCGCGTACGAACAGGACTTTGAAGAGCTGAAACAGGCGGGGCTCCTGTTCTGTCCCGAAGTGAAGGCGGCGCCCGCCAAGTCGGACGAGGTGAAGGCGCTCTGCCTGCACATCTGCCACGACTGCAACCTGCGCTGCAGGTACTGCTTTGCGGATGAAGGCGCCTATCACGCCAAGCGCGAGTTCATGAGCTTGGAAACGGCGAAGGCGGCCATCGACTTCCTCATCGAAAATTCGGGCAACCGCAAAATTCTGGAAACGGACTTTTTCGGCGGCGAACCGCTGATGAATTTCGACGTCGTCAAGCAGACGGTGTACTATGCCAAGGAACAGGCGGCCAAGCGCGGCAAGAAATTTCTGTTCACCCTCACCACAAACGGGCTCCTGCTCAAGGACGACGTGGCAAAGTTCCTCAACGAAGAGATGGAAAACGTCGTGCTGAGCATCGACGGCAGAAAGGAGGTCCACGACGCCGTCCGCAAGACCGCAAACGGGAAGGGGAGCTTCGACCTCGTCATCGAGAACCTGAAAAACTTTGTAAAGATCCGCGGAAACAAGAGCTACTATGTGCGCGGCACGTTCACCGCAAAGAACCTGGATTTTTCCCAGGACGTGCTCTTCCTCGCCGACAACGGGTTTGACAGCATTTCCCTCGAACCCGTCGTGACGGACATCCCCGACCTCGCCATCACCAAGGAAGATCTCTCCAAGATCTGCGACGAATACGACGTTCTGTGCGACAAATACCTTGAACGCGAGGCGGAGGGGAAGGGATTCAACTTCTTCCATTTCAACGTGGACCTGGAGGGCGGTCCCTGCCTTTCCAAGCGGGTGAGCGCCTGCGGCGCGGGCAACGAATATTTTTCCGTCGTCCCCAACGGCGACATCTATCCCTGCCACCAGTTTGCGGGGGACAAGGAATTTCGCATGGGCAACGTGTTTGAAGGCAAGCTGGACAAGACCATCCGCGACCGCTTTAAAAATTCCTGCCTGTTCACGCGCAAGAAGTGCGAAAACTGCTTTGCGAAATTCATCTGCAGCGGCGGCTGCAGCGCGAACAACTACCATTTCAACGGCGACGTCAACGAGCCGTACGAGATCACCTGCGAAATGATGAAAAAGAGAATAGAGGACGCCATGCACATCCTCGCCGTGCGCAAGGAGCGGGAAGCGAAATGAAGGTGGAACGCAAATTCCCCGGCGCCTTTGTCCACAGCCGCGCCTACATCGCGGGGGACGTGACGCTGGGAGAGGGCGCCAACATCTGGTGCGGCGCCTGTATCCGCGGCGATTTTGCCCCCGTCGTCATCGGCAAAAACACCAACGTGCAGGACAACGCCACCATTCACGTGGGCTACGGCGTTCCCACCGTTCTCGGTGACAACGTCACGGTGGGCCACAACGCCGTCGTGCACGGCTGCACGGTGGGCAGCAACGTCATCGTCGGGATGGGCAGCATCCTGCTGGACGGGGCAAAGATCGGCGACAACTGCATCATCGGCGCGGGAACGCTCATCCCCGGCCGAAAGGAGATCCCCGCGGGCAGCCTGGTTTTCGGCAATCCGTATCGCATCGTGCGCGCCCTTTCCGAACAGGAAAAGGCGGAAATCGCGAAAAATGCGGAGGAATAGCGATAGGTAACTCTTTGAGTATCATCTCCGAGTTTTCCCCCGCTCCACACCGTGCGTGATGCTTTCACATCACACGGCGTTCCATCATTCTTATTAAAACTTTTCAATATATCTAATTTACAAATTT
>DXFX01000034.1 GCA_019114245.1 Candidatus Borkfalkia faecipullorum
GCTTTGAATTTCGAGATGTAAAGAAAGAGAGAGGACGCAATGTGAGGACTCTCTCTTTGACTATATAATAAGGTTAAAGGCAAATCATCAAAACGGACGCGATTGAATTGACTTTATCTGTCGTTTACGCTAAAATAATATAGGTGCTGAAAAGACGTTGAAAGGCACGACAAAAGTGACCTTTTCAAAATTTTTAGGGCAACTTTTAGGGCAACTTTGGGGCAACATTAGGGAACTTGTCTATATATTGTGTTAAAAGAAGTTCCCGACCACAAGATGTTGTGGTCGGGAACCTGTGGCAGGGGAGACGCGATTCGAACACGCAACCTACGGTTTTGGAGACCGCTACTCTACCGTTGAGCCACTCCCCTAAGCACAAGTTATTATATATGAAATCGTGAATTAAGTCAACAGTTTTGACGAAGGTTCTGAAAAAAAGGAGTTAAAAATGAAAAAGCAATACAAACTCGGCGTGATCGGCGGCGGCTTTATGGCGCAGGCGATCATCGGCGGGATCGATTTTATCAAGCCGAAAAAGATCATTGTATCCGACCCTTCCGCGGCGGCGCGCGAAAAGCTGACCTATCTCGGCGTCAATGTCACCGAAAACAACAGGGACGTGGCGGATAACTGCGAATATCTTCTGCTTGCCGTCAAGCCGCAGACTTTCCCCGCCGTTGCGGAAAGCCTGAAAGGCGTTCCCGTCGAAAAGGTGATCTCTATCATGGCGGGCGTTAAAAAGCAGGTCATCCGCGACGCGCTGTTCGGACAGACGAAAGTCGTGCGCGTCATGCCCAATCTTCCCTGTTCGATCGGGTTCGGAATGACGACGATCGACCTCGCGGATTTTGAAAACGATGTGGACGACTGCGCTTTTGTGCAGGAGATCTTCAACCGCATCGGCAATGTTCTGGTCGTTCCCGAAGAAAAACTCAATGCCGTGACGGGGATCAGCGGAAGCGGGCCCGCCTATGTCTATCTCTTTATCGACGGCCTCATCAAGGCGGGGATCGCGCAGGGGCTGGACGAAGAAGAGGCCAAAACGCTTGCCGTCAACACCGTTGTTGGCGGCGCGGAAATGGTAGTGCATTCGGAGGACAAGACCATCGACGAAATGGTCGCCGCCGTGTGCAGTAAGGGCGGAACCACCATTCAGGCGGTGGATTCGTTCAAGCGCGACGATCTGGAAGGCGTGATCGGCCGCGCCGTTGCGGCGTGCGTAAAGCGCGCGGAGGAACTTTCCGAAAACTGACATGAAGCACGTGGATCTTTATACGGACGGCGCCTGCTCGGGAAATCCGGGTGCCGGCGGCTACGGTGCGATTCTGATTTTCAAGGGCATCGAACGGGAGATCAGCGGGGCGGAGGCGTCCACGACCAACAACCGCATGGAGATCTATGCCGTGATCGCGGGCCTGGAAAAGCTGAAAGAGAGATGCAGTGTGACCGTGTACAGCGACTCTGCCTACACAGTGAACGCTTTCAATGAGGGTTGGTTGTACGGTTGGATGAAAAACGGTTGGAAGAAGGCGGACGGAAAACCCGTCCAGAACGTGGAATTGTGGCAGCAACTGTATTCCCTCGTCATGCAGCATGAAGTGAAGTTTGTCAAGGTAAAGGGACACGCCGACAACGCCTACAACAACAGGTGTGACGAACTTGCCCGTACGGCGATCAAAAAGCTTGCAGGTGTGTAAAGAACACATTTTTGGCGCGCTGTCGGGATATAATAAGAATACAGGATAATTGCCTGCAAGGAGAAATGAAACAGTCACTCAATAAAATTTTGCAGATTTTTCTGCCGCTGGTCTGTTCTGTTGCCGTCCTTGTGTTCACCGTCTTGTGTATGAGAAATTTCCGCGAAGGATTTTTTTACGAGCACGCATCGGTGATCACGTCCGTGGCGGTCAGCGTGGAGATCATCTATATCGGCACGGCACTCGTCTTTCTGCTGAAAAAATCGCAGCTGATCTATAAGCTGATGCTGACGGGGCTTGTGCTTGCGGCTCTGTTGCTGGTCGGCTTGTTCCTGCTCCAGGTCACGGGCATACTGGCAAAAATCACATCGAGGGAAGCTCTTCTCGAACTCATCGATTCCACGGGAGTATGGGGGCCGCTCGTATTCATTGTTTTGCAGGCCCTGCAGGTATTTTTGCTGCCTATCCCCGGGACGCTCACCGTGGGCGTCGGAGCCTTTCTCTTCCGTCCGCTGGAAGCGTTTTTGTACAGCTTTGCGGGAATTTTTATCGGTTCGATCGTCGGATTCTGGATCGGCCGCGTGATCGGCTACAAAGCGGCGGCCTGGCTTGTGGGAAAGGAAAGCCTGGACAAATGGCTGGAAAAAATCAAGGGGAAGGACAGAAGGATCCTCACCGCAATGTTTATTCTACCTGTCTTTCCCGACGACGTGCTCTGCTTTGTGGCGGGGCTTTCCACAATGACCTGGAAATATTTTATTATTTTGCAGATCATTTCAAGGGCGCTTTCCGTGGCGCTGACAAGTTTTTCCATCGGCGGAAACATCATCCCTTACAATACCTGGTGGGGGATCCTTTGCTGGGCGCTCATCGGTGCGGCCATCGTCGGGCTCTTCATTCTTATCTATAAGAAAGGGGACGAGATGGAGGCTTGGTTTTTCAAAAAATTCGGCAGAAAAAAGAAAGCGCAAGGGGAAGATCCCGAAACGGACGACAAAGAAAAAAATTAAAGACAAACGCATTCCCGCCCGTACTATGCAGGCGGGAGCGTTTTTTTACGGCGATCGCGCGGGAACCAGATTTTTTTTACGGAATATTTGACAAAAAGGGCATTCGGTACTATAATATATTTATACCTTATTAACAATGGAAGGAGTTTACGGATCTATGATTAAACTGATACGGAGCGGCTGCTACTATATGGGCGGTTTGCTGGTTAGGGAAAGTCAGGCCTTTATGACGGGGGAACAGAAAGCCGCCGCGCAGAAAGGAACGATGTCCTACCGCATTCTCAAAAGCCACAATATCGGCGACGAGGTCAACCTGAAAATCAAATTTGACGCCATTGCGTCGCACGACATCACCTATGTCGGGATCATTCAGACAGCAAAGGCGAGCGGATTGCGTGAATTCCCTCTTTCTTATACGCTTACAAACTGCCACAACTCTCTGTGTGCGGTAGGCGGAACCATCAACGAGGATGACCACGTCTTCGGGCTTTCCGCCGCCAAAAAATACGGGGCAAACTTTGTTCCGCCGCACATTGCCGTCATTCACCAGTATATGCGTGAAATGGAAGCAAAGGTGGGCAGAATGATTCTGGGCAGCGATTCGCATACCCGTTACGGTGCGCTCGGCACGATGGCGGTGGGCGAAGGCGGGCCCGAACTCGTCAAACAGATTTTGAACAAGACGTACGACATCAAGCGTCCCGAAACGGTCGCAGTTTATCTGCGCGGGAATCTGAAAAAGGGCGTCGGCCCGCAGGACGTGGCGATCGCGCTTTGCGGAGCCGTGTTCAAGAACGGTTTTGTCAAGAACAAGATCCTCGAATTTATCGGCCCCGGCATCAAAAACCTCTCTATGGATTACAGAAACGGCATCGACGTGATGACGACGGAGACGGCGTGCCTCTCTTCCATCTGGGAAACGGACGAAAAGACGCGCGAATACTATAAGATCCACGGCAGAGAGGAGGACTACAAGGAACTCAAACCCGCGGACGTCGCCTATTACGACAGCGGTATCGTCATCAACCTTTCGACCATCGAACCGATGATCGCACTTCCTTTCCACCCGAGCAACGCTTACACCGTCCGCGAACTGCTCGAGCATCCGCGCGAACTTCTCGGGGAAGTGGAAGAGGCGGGCAGGAAACTGCGCGGCGACGATAACTTCACCCTCACCGACAAGATCCGCGACGACGGCGTGTACGTTTCGCAGGGGATCATTGCAGGCTGTGCAGGCGGTATGTATGAAAACATTGCCGAAGCATACGAGATCCTCAAAGGAAAATCCACGGGTGCGGACGAGTTTTCTCTGAGCATTTATCCTTCCAGCCAGCCCGTCTACAAAGCGCTGGTCGACAACGGGTATGTCGGCGGACTCATGGATGCGGGCGCCGTTGTCAAGACGGCGTTCTGCGGACCCTGCTTCGGAGCGGGGGATGTTCCCGCCAACAACGGACTTTCCATCCGTCATACCACGCGCAATTTTGAAAGCCGCGAAGGCAGCAAACCCGCCGCGGGACAGCTTGCGGCTGTGGCGCTGATGGATGCGCGCTCGATCGCCGCAACGGCAGCGAACGGCGGAAAACTGACGCCCGCCACCGAAGTGAGCTATACAAAGAAAGTCAAGAAGTATTTCTTTGATTCTCAGATCTATCAGAACAGAGTGTATCACGGCGCGGGAAAAGCGCACCGCGAAGAAGAACTCATCTACGGCCCGAACATTGCAGACTGGCCGAAAATGATCCCGTTGGGCAAAAACCTGCTCATTAAGGCGGTCAGCGTTCTGCACGACCCCGTGACGACGACGGACGAACTCATCCCTTCGGGAGAAACTTCTTCCTATCGTTCCAACCCGCTCAAACTTGCGGAGTTTGCCCTTTCGAGGAAGGATCCCGCCTATGTCGGCAGGGCAAAAGCCGTCAAGGCGGACGAAGAAGTGCGCCGCGAAACGGGCAGCCTTCCCGAAAAAGTGCTTAAAGACGTCGCTCTTCTCGATATCGCCAAGGATACCATTTACGGAAGCTGCGTCGTTGCGGTCAAGCCGGGCGACGGTTCCGCGCGCGAACAGGCGGCCTCCTGCCAGCGCGTTCTCGGCGGCATTGCAAACATTGCCAAGGAATACGCCACAAAGCGCTATCGCAGCAACCTCATCAACTGGGGTATGCTTCCCTTTACGGCGGAAAAACTGCACTTCAAAGTGGGGGATTATATCTATATTGAAAATATCGACACCTACATTGCGGACGGCGCGGAGCAGATCCCTGCAAAGCACCTCAGCGGAAAGGTGGTAAAGGATATTGTCCTCAGCGTGGGAACGTTGACGCAGGACGAAAAGAACGTCATTTTAAAGGGTTGTCTGATCAATTTCAATGCCGCAAACTGAGCGTATGGAGCGAACGGAAAGATGGGTATGCTGACGCTGAAACAATATAGAAAGATCATCGATCTTGATTATCAACCGCGAAAACGGGAGATCCTCGGCGAAGAGGAAAAGAGCGAGATCTGTGATGAGATGCTCGGGATTTTGCTGGAAGAGCGGAACGAAATAGCGGCGTTCAGTTATCCGTACAAGGTCAAGCGCGATCTGATCTGGGGATTTCTGAACCAGCGCCTGCCCAACCCCGTCACGCCTCGTTTTCTGGAATTGCAGGACAGGCTTTTCTCTTCCGAAACGGAAGAGCGCGGCGTGGTGGACGTCAACGAATTTCCCGAGCAGGACGGCCTCTCTCTCTGGAAAGGAGATATTACCCGCCTGAATGCGGATGCGGTCGTCAATGCGGCCAACAACACGCTGCTCGGCTGTTTTATTCCGCATCACAAATGTATCGATAACGTCATCCACTCCCGTGCAGGCGTGCAGGTGCGTTTGGACTGTTCCAAGATCATGGGGGCGCAGGGCGAATCCGAGCCTTCCGGCTGTGCAAAGATCACGCTCGCCTACAATCTGCCGTCCAAATATATCATTCATACGGTAGGCCCGATGGTCAGGCTGCATGTGACGGAAGAGGACGAGCGCGTCTTGCGCAACTGTTATATTTCCTGCCTGAATCTGGCGCGGGAAATGAAGCTGAAAAGCATCGCTTTCTGCTGTATTTCCACGGGCATCTTCGGGTTTCCCGCGGAGGACGCCGCGGCCATTGCGGTCGGCGCCGTCAAAAACTGGCTGTTGGAAACAAAGTATCCCATCCGCGTCATCTTTGACGTGTTTCTGGACAAAGATCTGGAGATCTACAAAGACGTTCTGAAAAATACATGAACAATACGCCGTTCGGCGCGGAATATACCGCGTCAAACGGCGTTATTTTTCTTCAAAAAAATTTGTTGACAAAAACCAGTATTTTGTATATAATAATTGCAACCGAATTGGTAGAGATTTAGGTAGATTTTGGTGAAGTATGAAACAGGAATTCAAAGTGACGGGAATGACCTGTGCGGCCTGTTCCGCGGGGATTCAGAAAACCGTCGGTAAAATGAAAGGGGTCAGGAAGGCGGAAGTCAGCCTGATGGGAGAAAAAATGCAGGTCGATTACGATGAATCGAGTCTTTCTTCCGATCAGATCATCGCCGCCGTGGAAGATCTCGGATACGGTGCGTCCGTTAAAACGGGCGAAGAGAGCGCCGTCGCCGAAAAAAAGGCGCCCGTCTCCTCAGCGGGAGAGGAAGCAAAAAAGCTCAAACACAGATTCCTTGCGTCCCTGTGTTTTCTCGTTCCGCTCCTGTATTTTACGATGGGGCATATGCTGGGCGCGCCTTTGCCGTCTTTTTTAAAGATCGGTTCCAATTTTGCCCTGGTGCAGCTGCTGCTGACAACTCCCATTCTTTTTATCAATTTTGCCTTTTTCAGGAGCGGCGTCAAGGCGGCCATAAAGCGCGTTCCCAACATGGATACGCTGGTCAGCCTGGGCAGCGCGGTCTCCTATCTTTACAGCATCGTCGTCATGTTTTTATTGCCCGAGAGAGAGGATTCCATGCAATTTGCCATGGGGTCGCTGTTCTTTGAATCGGCGGCAATGGTCCTGACGCTCGTCACGCTCGGAAAGTGGCTGGAAGCGCGTTCCAAGAAAAAGACGGGAGAAGAAGTGGAAAAACTTTTGCGCCTTGCGCCCGATACCGTCACGGTGGAGCGCGGCGGGGAACGGAAAAAGATCCCGCTGAAAGAACTGTGCGTCGGGGACATTGTCGTCGTCATGCAGGGGGACAGCATCCCTGCGGACGGCGTCATCACGGAAGGAAATTCCTTTGTAGACAAATCCGCCATCACGGGCGAGAGCCTTCCCGTAGAGGTGGGCGAGGGCGATTATGTCACCAGCGCGTCCATCAACAAGGGGAATGTGCTCTGCATCCGTGCGGAAAAGGTGGGTTCGGACACGATGCTTTCGCGCATCGTCGAACTTGTCCGTTCGGCGGGGACGTCCAAGGCGCCCATCGAACATACGGTGGATAAGATTGCGGCGATCTTTGTTCCCGTCGTGCTTCTGATCGCGGCGCTGGACTTTATCGTCTGGATGATCCTGTGGGGAACGGGGGCGGTAAACGTCACTTTCTTCCAGGTGCTCAGCATGGCGATCAGCGTGCTCGTCATTTCCTGCCCCTGTGCGCTGGGACTTGCAACGCCCGTCGCCGTCATGGCGGCAACGGGACGGGGCGCGGCAATGGGCATTCTGTTCAAGGATGCGGAAGCGCTGCAAAAAGTCCGCGACGTCAAGTACGTTCTTTTGGATAAGACAGCCACCATCACGGAGGGAAAACCTCGCGTGACAGACGTTCTCCTGTACAACGGCTATACGAGGGAGCAAGCGTTTTCCGTCGCGGCGGGGATCGAGCAGAACTCCAACCATCCGCTTGCGGCGAGCATCCTTGCACAGGCGGAAGAGGAAAAGATCGCGCCCGTGCAGACGCAGAATTTTTCGTATGAAAGCGGTCTGGGCGCGCAGGCAGAATACGACGGGAAAAAGTATTATATCGGCAATCTCAAGCTTGCAAACCGCTGCGGCATTTCCGCGGAGGAATGCGGCGGAAGGGACGCCGCGCTGACCGCGCAGGGAAAAACGGTGCTATATCTGTGCAGTGAAAACAAGCTGGTCGCGCTGATCGCGCTCTCCGATACACTGAAAGAGACTGCCCGTGCAGCCGTGCAACAGCTGAAAGAGCTGCACATTCATCCCGTAATGCTCACGGGGGATTCGGACGGCGCCGCCCGCGCGATCGCGGCGCAGGTGGGAATTGAGGAAGTCTATTCGCAGGTCCTGCCCGAAGACAAGCGGAACATCGTCCTGAAATTCAAAGAAAAGGGACTGACGGCGATGGTCGGGGACGGGATCAACGATTCTCCCGCCCTCAAAGAGGCGGACGTAGGGATCGCGATGGGCAACGGCACGGACATTGCCATCGATTCCTCGGACGTCGTGCTTGTCAACGGACAGCCGGACGCGCTCGGAAATGCCGTCGCGCTCAGCCGCGCCGCCGTAAGGAATATCCACGAAAATCTTTTCTGGGCGTTTATTTACAACCTCATCTGTATTCCCATTGCGGCAGGCGTACTGTTCGGCGTGGGCGTCGTCCTCGATCCCATGTACGGTGCGGCGGCGATGAGCCTGAGCTCTGTCTTTGTCGTCTGCAACGCTCTGCGTCTGATGCGGTTCAAACCCGCCAAAAATAAACATCCCGCACAGTTCTGCGGGAAAGGAGAATGCTATATGCAAAAAACTTTGTACATTGAAGGAATGAGCTGCGCCCATTGCAGCGCGCGCGTCGAAAAAGCGCTCAACGATCTGGAAGGGGTCAAGGCACACGTCGACCTGAAGAAAAAGACGGCTGTCGTCGAAACGGACGTCGCGGACGACGTTCTCGTCAAGGCGGTGGAAGATGCCGGCTACAGCGTGAAAAAAATCAAGTGAGAAAATCCCCGCGCCGTTTGGCGCGGGGATTTTTCCGCACGGAAAAAGGAGAAAACCGTTGCGGAAGAAATTGAAGAAAAAGGAGTTTTGACAAATTACGGCAAAAGTTCTGTTTGTGTGACAGAAGGCGTCATATGTACATATTGACACGTCATTCATCTTTATTTTATAATAATGGTACAGACGTATCGGGAGGAAATTGCATGGAAATGCTTTTGTTGGACGCACGCACACAAAGTCTTGTGGAGGATTATGTGCCGCAGGGGGAGATCCTCGAAGGGTTGGTTACTTTCTTTTCTGTCTTTGCGGACGCAACGCGCCTGCGCATCTTATCCGCGCTCGCGATCACCGAACTCTGCGTGACAGACCTTTCCAGGGTTCTTCAGATCAATCAGACGACGGTTTCGCACCAGCTGCGATTTCTCAAAAATATCGGTATCGTCAGGAGCAGCCGTATCGGGAAGGTCATCTTTTACAGCCTGAGCAACGATACCGTCAACGACATTCTGCTCAAAGGAGTGGAATTTTTAGGATACTGATACCGCAAGGGCAACGCATAAAGTTGCTCTTTTTTATTGCAAAATCTTGGCGGGTATTGTATAATATTCTAAAAGAAAACCACTTCACTACAGTATATGAACGAGATCCAGGAAAAGTTAAAACTTCTGCCCGATTCCCCGGGCGTCTATATCATGCTCGACAAGGACAAAAACGTCATCTATGTCGGCAAGGCGCGCATTCTCAAAAACAGGGTCAGGCAATATTTTCATTCCACGCAGAAAACGGAAAAAGTGGCGGCCATGGTTTCCAACATCGCCGACTTTTACTACGTCATCACCAAATCGGAGATCGATGCGCTTTCCCTGGAAAACAATCTCATCAAAAAGTATAAACCCAAGTACAACATCCTGCTCAAGGACGACAAAACATATCCGTACATCAAAGTCGCCCTGTACGAGCGCTATCCTTCCTTTTCCGTTTCCAGAAAGCTGAAAAAGGGGAGCAAGTATTTCGGGCCGTACATGGGCGGCGTGCGCGTGCGCGACGTTCTGGAAATCGTCAACATGGCGTTCGGCGTGCGCATCTGTACAACCGTCATTACCGAAAAACCCAAAAAACCCTGTCTGAATTATCATATCCATCGCTGCGCCGCACCGTGCGCGCACCTCATTTCCGAAGAGGAGTATGCCGAGCGCGTCAAGGCGGCCATGAGATTTCTGGACGGCGAGGACGCGGACGTGGAAAAACTTCTGCGCGAAAAGATGACTTTTTACGCGGAAAACGAGCAATTCGAGCTGGCGCTCGACTGCCGCAACAAGCTGGAAATGCTTTCCAAGATCGCTTTAAAGCGCATCACCGCCCTCAACAGGGACATCAATGCGGACGTCATCGCCTACGTCAGCAACAATCTGTATTCCGCCGTCAACATTCTCATCACGCGCCGCGGGATCATGCAGGGTGCAAGCACGTTTGCCGTGGAAAATGCCTCGTCGGACGGGGAGGCGCTCACTTCCTTTATCACGCAGTATTACGCTTCCCACGAGATCCCGGACGAGATCGTCGTGCAGGATTTTTGCGAAACTTCCCTTTTGGAGGAGTATTTCAGCCAGGCGCACGGAAAAAACGTTTCCGTGGTCTCTCCCAAGCTGGGCATCCGCAGACAGCTGTTGGAGATGGCGGCAAAGAACGCTTCCGAGTATCTGGAAAAGGTGCTCGACAAGATCCGCCACAAAGAGGACATGACCATCAAGGCGTGCGAGCGCTTGCAGGAAGTGCTGCACTTGTCCCGCTACCCGCGCCGCATGGAATGCTACGATATTTCCAATATCAGCGGGGTGGACAAAGTCGGCTCGATGGTGGTCTTTATCGACGGGGAGGCAGACCGTTCGCAATACCGCCGATTCCGCATCAAGACGGTGGAGGGCGCCAACGATTTTGCAAGCCTGCAGGAAGTGCTCACCCGCCGTCTGGCAAAGCTCGGCACGGAGGAAGAGGAGCATTTCCCCAAGCCCGATCTCGTCATCATCGACGGCGGCAAGGGGCAGCTTTCCGCAGTGCAGGAAATTTTTTCAAAGAGCGGCGTGGAGGGGATCGACCTGATCTCCCTTGCAAAGCGCGAGGAAGAGATCTTTACGACAACGCAAAAGGACAGCATTGTTCTCGATAAGCGGGACTATTGCCTGCAAATGTTACAGCGTATCCGAGACGAAGCGCACCGCTTTGCCATTACCTTTTTCAGAAACATTCACAGCAAGCGCTCGCTCACGAGCGTTTTGACGGAGATCCCGGGTGTGGGAAAGATCAAGCGGCGCGCGCTGACGGAAAAATTCGGTACCATCGACCGCATGATGCGCGCTTCCGTGAAGGAACTTGCGGAAGTGGACGGGATCGGGGAAAACCTCGCCTCGGTGATCAAAAAATATTTTGAGGAAGAACTTTGATGAAAGAGTTACAGTATAAACTGATCGTTTCCGATTTTGACGGCACGCTTCGCCGCAGCGAAGGCGGCGTTTCCGAGGAGACGATCGAGACGGTCAGAAGATACACAGACGCAGGAGGGACTTTTGCGCTCTGTACGGGCAGAATGCCCAAGGCCATCCTTCCGTGTGCGCACCAACTCGGTCTGAGCGGCCTGGTGGGAGCATATCAGGGGGCGGTCATCGAGGAGATAGGGAGCGGAAAACTTGTCCGCGACGGCAGGATCCCCACGGACGACGCCATAAAAATTTGTACGTTCATGCAGGAAAACGGCTGGCATATCCACGTTTACGACGGGGACGACTTATATATAAACATGGACGATGATTTCCGTGCCTGGTACGAAAAAACGTGTAACGTACGCGGAATTTTGACACCATTCGACATTTCCGCCACCGTGCGGGAGAAAAATATTTCGCCGCATAAGATCGTTATCATGTGCCCTGCGGAAGAAAGAAAATTTGCCCTTGACTCGCTGGAAAGCAGGTTCGGCGAAAAGTATTATGTGACGACGAGTTCGGAAAACCTCGTGGAGATCGTAAAAAAGGGATGCAATAAAGGAGGGGTGATCACCTTCCTTGCACAGTACTACGGCATTCCGCTTTCGCAGACGATCGCCATAGGGGACAACCTGAACGACCTTCCCATGCTCCGCGCGGCGGGGCTGGGCGTAGTCGTGGAAAACGGCGAAGAAGAGCTGAAGAAAGAAGCAGATTTTATCACCCGTTCCTGCGATTCGGACGGCGTGGCTTACGTAATTAAAAAGTTTGGACTGGGGGAAAATGTATGAACGAACAGGAAACCATTTTGCTGGAAAGTTTTTGTTCCGCGCTCGATCTTGAAATCGTGTTTGCTGGCAGGGGGCGCGTGATGCTTTCCTCTTACAGCGTGACGAGGCCGGGCCTGCAGCTTGCGGGATATTTCAAGTATTTTGATGCGACGAGGATCATGGTGCTCGGTAACGCTGAATACGAATTTCTGCGCGATCTCTCGCCGGAAACGCGGCGCGAGCGTATCAGGACCCTTCTTTCGTACAAGGAGATCCCTTGTATCATTCTTTCCCGCGATCTTCCCGCTTTACAGGAGATCATCGAAGAAGCGCGCCTGACAGGTCTTCCCATCCTGCGCACCGACAAGGTGACAACGGCGCTGATGAACGATCTTTTCTTCTATCTGAACAAAAAGCTTGCGCCCTCTACGACGGTGCACGGCGTTCTGATGGACGTTTCGGGCGTGGGGATCCTGATCACGGGACACAGCGGCGTCGGTAAAAGCGAAACGGCAATGGAACTGATCAAGCGCGGGCACCGCCTCGTCGCAGACGACAGCGTCATCATCAAGCGCGTTGCCGATTCGCTGATCGGTTCTTCCCCCGAACTCATCCGTTACTTTATGGAACTGCGCGGGATCGGGATCATCAATATCAAAAACATGTACGGTTCAGGCTCTATCCTCAACGAAAAGGAGATCGAGCTCGTCATGGAACTGGAAAACTGGGACGAGGGAAAAGAGTACGACCGCCTCGGCGACGGCACTCTGTATGAAACGATTCTTGACAGAAAGGTAATGAAGCACATTATTCCCGTCAAACCGGGCAGAAACCTGTCCATTATCATTGAAGTCGCGGCAAGGAATTTCCGTTTAAAGAGCATGGGATACGACGCCGCGCAGGAGTTGATCTCCCGAACGATCGGCAGATAAAAAAACCGCAAAAGCAAGATTTGCTTTTGCGGTTTTTTGTTGGCGGAAATTACACAAACGGGCGTATTCGGAAACTTAATGGAATACACTATAACATGAAAGCTTTTTCCAAACCCGTCAAAATAGCGCTTTTATGTGCGCTTGCGCTCTGTATTTTACTGTTCTCCTGCCTGTTTGCCTATCCCGCAAGCAACAGGCGAGGGGAACAGCTCCCGCAGGAATACGCGGGTATTCTGCGGCTTTGGCACATCGACAGTTTTGAAGGCGGCGTGGGGTCCCGAGCCGCTTTTTTGCGCGGTGCGGCAAAAATCTTTGAGAAAAAAAACGGGATCTATGTGCTCATCACCGTGCATACGCCCACAAGTGCCGCCATAGCCGCGCAGGATGGGCTCCCCGATCTGCTCTCTTACGGGACATACCTTGACTTTGCGGCGGAAATCGCGCAGCCGTTGGGCGGGGAAAAATTTCCCTTTGCGACCGCAGGCGGAAAGGGATATGCCCTTCCCTGGTGCAGGGGGAATTATTTCTTATTCACACGTGATGGGGATTTTTCGGACGTCAGCGAAAGCAATACGCTTTTCAGCGACGGGGGAACGCTCATGGACGCCGCGGCGTACACGGCGGGACTGACGGGGAATTTCCCCGTGATGCAGAGCACGGCCGCGTATGTGCAGTTTCTCAACGGGAAATATAAATATATGCTTGGGACACAGCGCGACCTGTTCCGATTCCGCACGCGCAAAGCGGAAGTGCAGGCAAAGGCGCTCTCCTCGTTCTGCGATCTGTACCAATACCTGAGTATTCTCAGTGAAGAGGAGGGAAAAAAGTCTGCCGCAGAAAATTTTATCGCCTGCGTTCTTTCGGAGGAGGTGCAGGAAAAGCTCCCGCAGATAGGGATGCTCAGCGTCAGTCGGGAGGTGTACGGCGCCGAAGAACCTGCCTTGCAGGCGGCGCAAAGCGTTCTTCCCGAAAGGGGCGTCAATGTCTTTTTGTCCGAGGAAACGAGAAAAGAGCTTTTCAGCGTCTCGGAGGCGGCGCGAAAGGGGGACAAAAACAGCGCAAAAATTTTGGAAAATATTCTGTCATAGCATTGTAAAAAAAGAGAATTTGCTGTATAATAAGGAGGAACAGTCGTATGCTTTATCGGCAGATCGCAGAGATGTTTCCGTTCAGAGGAAACGAGAGTCCCTTTTCTTTCCGCGCAAATACGACGGTGGGCATAGGCGGCACGGCGCCTTTGGCGCTCTTTCCCGAAACTGCGGAGGATTGCGTGCGCGCCGTCCGCTTTCTGAAAAGAGAGGGCGTGCCCTACGTCCTGCTCGGGAACGGGAGCAATGTGCTCGTATCGGACAAAGGATTTGACGGAGCGGTGATCTGTACGCGCCGTATGAAAACCGTCCGCGCGGACGTTTGCGGCGTCTATGCGGAGAGCGGCGCGGCGCTGGACGCCGTCGTGCTTGCGGCGGCAGAATGCGGATGGGGCGGACTGAGTTTTCTGTGCGGGATCCCCGCCACTCTCGGGGGCGCTCTGTTTATGAACGCAGGAGCGCGGGGCAAGTATATGGACAGCGTCGTCCTGCGCGTAGATGCGCTCGTCGACGGAGAAAAAAAGAGCTTTTCCCTTGCCGAATGCGGATATTCGTACAAAACCTCGCGGTTCATGCAGGGGGACTGCGTCATTTTAGGCGGCTTATTGCGCGGCGTTCCCGAAGAAAAGGAAAAGATCGTGCAGGACATCCGTGCGGCACGGCTGGCGCGCAAGGATCTGCCCAAGGGAAAGAGTCTGGGGTGCGTTTTCCGCAATCCGCAGGGCGATTCCGCGGGGCGGCTGATCGAAGCCGCGGGGCTGAAAGGCTTGGCACAGGGCGGCGCGGAAGTGTCCGCGCAGCACGCAAATTTTATCATAAACCGCGGCGGCGCAACGGCATCCGATTATGCCGCACTGGTTCGTCGCGTCAAGGAGAGAGTCTTTTCCGAAACGGGAACAATGCTTGCGGAAGAGATCAGGTACATAGGAGAGTTTTAAATGCTTCTTACGGGCGATTATCATACCCATACCGTTTACAGTCACGGAAAGGGTACGGTGTTGGAAAACGCTTTGCGCGCTAAAGAAATAGGGTTGCAGGAGATCGCGATCACGGACCACGGGTTTGAACAGCTCGCGTTCGGTCTGCGTCACAGGGAGATACCGCAGCTTGTCAGGGACTGCCGCGAGGCGAGCAAACTGACGGGCATTCCCGTCTACGTCGGAACGGAGGCAAACCTCTGCGACGAGCAGGGCAGAACGGATCTCAACAAAGAGGATTACAAGGATTTTGACATCTATCTGATGGGCATTCACAGGTTTGTCAAGTTTACTTCTTTTTACGATTTCTGGAATCTGCTCATGCGCAATTCCCTGCACACGACATTGCACATCAAACCGAGCAAGAGCCTTATCCGATACAACACCAACGCGTATATCAACGCCATCAAAAACAATCCGATCGACGTCATCACGCATCTGAATTACCAGTCTTTCTGCGACGTTGCGGAAGTTGCCAAGGCGGCGCGCGATTACGGGACATACATCGAACTGAATTCCAAAAAAGTGCACCTGAGCGACGAGGAAGTCGCCGCGGTGCGCGATACGGGGGTGCATTTTATCATCGATTCGGACGCGCATTCCGTGGACAGGATCGGCGATACCGCCCTCGTGGACAAGCTCCTGGAGCGGGTGGACATTCCGCGTTCGCAGATCGACAACATCGACGGAAAAAAACCGCAATTCCGTTTCAGGGAGTACAAAGAGAGAAATTTATAGTGTCTAAGGGAAATTTCACCGTTGAAATAAAAAAGGAGCTCATCCGCAAGGGGCTGGAAAATGCCTGCTGCAAGACGGCGGCTCTCTCCGCCTTTCTGCGGACGACGGGCAGTATCCTGCGGTCGGGCTCCAGCATCGGCTTTGAATTTGTCACCGAGAGCGAATACATCGCAGAGTTTGTCATTTCGCTTTTGGAAGACGTATTCGGGGCGGAGCTGAAAGTCGTACAGGCGACGGCAGACGCGCGCAACGGTCGCAACAGACTTGTATTTCAATGTCTGTCCTCGCGTTCGCTGTTCATTCTGTCCGAACTCGGCATTCTCTCCTCCGACGGAGGGGAGATCACGCTGAACCTCGGGATCGACCGTTACCTCATCGAAAACGAGTGCTGCAGGCGCGCTTACGTGCTGGGCGCGTTTTTGGGGAGCGGAAGCTGTACCATTCCCAAACTGGAGGACGCGCGGTCCGGGTATCATCTGGAGATCGTGTTTTCCGGCAAGGCGATGGCGGACGATTTCTGTGAGATCCTCGCGGAATTTGAAGTGCTTGCAAAGTGCGTGGAGAGAAAGGGTTCCAGCGTCGTTTACCTCAAGAGCAGGGAAAGCATCTGCGATTTTCTCGCCCTCCTCGGGGCGGAAAAGGCGATCGAAAAGCTCAACGAACTTGCCGAGGAAAAGGATGTGAGAAATCACATCAACCGCGTGGCGAACTGTCTGCAAAAGAACATGGACAAGAGTCTGGAAGCGTCCGTGCGGCAGATCCGCGCCATACAGATCATCGATTCCGTCATCGGCATTTCCGAATTGGACGAAAGTCTGCGGGACACGGCGATCGCGCGACTCGCGGACAAGGAAGCATCATTGAAAGAACTTGCGCAGCGGCTGCAGATCTCCAAGAGCTGTTTAAACCACCGCCTGCGCAAACTTGTAAAAATAGCGGAAGACCTATCGGAGGATTAGGGGAATATGGACAAAGCGACATTTGTTTATCAGAAGGACACATACAACGCCTACGATGCGCAGCGCATCGTCTTTGAGGCGAGCAAGTACAAGAGCGAGATCATCTTCGAGGACGGCTCCAAGCGCGGAAACGCAAAGAGCATCATCGGACTTCTTTCCATGAAATTTCTGAAAGGGGACGAGTACACCGTCCGCGCCGAAGGCCCGGACAGCCGCGCCGCGTCGCGCGCGATCGCCGATTTCGTTTCCAAACTGTAAAGAGAGGGGAAATAGCCTTTTTCGCTGCCGCTTTGCGGCAGCGCCGTATTTTGCCGCTTTGCGGCATTTTCATTACCAAAGAACTGCGAGAGGGATCCATGGCAGAATTTGTACATTTACATCTTCATACGGAATACAGCCTGTTGGACGGGGCGTGCAAGGTAAAAGAACTGATTTCGCACTGCGTCAAAAACAATATCAAGGCGATCGCCA
>DXFX01000004.1 GCA_019114245.1 Candidatus Borkfalkia faecipullorum
AAGTAGATAGTGCTGAATCATACGATGTATACTGTAATGATGAATTGGTTTTGACAACAGCAGAGACATATTATGTTATAGAAGAAGCGGGGGAAACGCTTGTATTTCATGTTGTGGCTAAGAATGAAAACCAAACATCAACTATATCTAATCAAGAAGTATTACAATATCAAGATCAAGAAACGATGGAAATTATTCTTGAAAATAATATGATTTATACAATACCAAGTAATGTAGGTTTCGTAAAAATCAGTGGAAGCGCAGTTGATTCCTCTATATTGATTGATGAACGTAGCAGCACAATTAAAATAGAATTAGATAATGTAAATTTAATTTCTCAAGAAGGATACAATTGTATTTCAACTAAAAGCGGGATCTATGATTATTATAATCTGAAATTTACAGCAGTAATTAATGTGACTGGTGAAAACAGTTTAATAGGAAGTGATTATGTAACTATTCCGGAAAAGCCTTCTACCAATAGCGGGAAAACAGGTTTGACAGGCGGAGAAGGCGGAAGCGGAATAGTATTGCCAAGTTTTTCTGTAATAGGGTCGGGAAGTCTTACTTTAAAAGGCGGTGTTGGCGGAAACGGTGGAAGTGGAGCGGACTCAAGTGGTTTGTCTACCGCTGTTTTTGGAAGCGGTGGAACAGGCGGTAACGGAGGGTATGGAATAAAGAGTACATTCTTTGTTATCGGATTGCAAAACGAGAGCTCTTGTACATTGAATGGCGGTGAAGGGGGAAAAGGTGGTAGGCCAGGCACCAATGGAAGCATTATAACAGGACCTATTTACACAACAGAGTGGGACAAACGTTATGGGAAGGATGGTTATTCCGGAGGTCCTTATATTGGTGTTTCTAAGGTTATTTCCGGGTTTATGATTATTTAACGGGAGAGATAATGAGTTATGGATGATAGGACAAAAAAGATACTTTCTATTGTGGGTGGATTAATAATAGTCGTGGCAGCTATTTTTATGTATGTTATGACCGTTTTCCTAGGAGTTGACGAAACTGATGATTGGAAGGATTTTTTTACAATTTATAAAGAAGAAGCAACTCTTACTTATGAATTGATAAGTCCGGAAAAGGGATATGAAGTAAAGGGAAATGAAAGAGGAAAAAAAGTAATTATTCCGTCTACATACGATGGGGTACCTGTTACAAGAATTGCTGATTATTCTTTTTTTAAATGGAAAAAATGCGAGTCGATTATTTTGCCGGATAGTATAGAAGAAATAGGGAAAAATGCATTTTATGAATGTGAAAAAGCAGAAATTGTATTGCCGAATTATATTCGCGTTATTGAAAACCAAGCCTTTTATAATTGTAAAGAACTAAAGGAATTAAATTTAAAAAATGTAACGAATATGGGGATAGAGACGTTCTTTGGTTGTTCTTCCCTTGAGACAGTCAGCTATTCAGAATATATGGAAGAAGTTCCTTCTGGAATTTTTTCAGGGTGTAAAAAACTGGAGACAATAATTGTTCCTGATAATGTAAAAATAATTGGAGCCAGAGCTTTTAGCAACACTGCGATAACGTCTTTTTCATTTCCTGCAGGGTTTGAAAAGATAGGAAGCGGTGTATTTAGTGGAACAAAAATTACGTCGATTGTTTTTCCGGAAAATATGAGTACTGTACCTAGTAATCTTTTCTATGAGTGTGACAAATTGATAGAAGTGATATTGCCTAATTCTGTTACTGAAATTGGCGAAAGCGCCTTTTATAATTGTAAGGCACTAAAGACGGTTTCATTGTCGGAAAATTTGGAATTGATTGATAATTGTGCATTTTTAGGATGCGAATCCTTATCGAATTTAATATTTCCCCAAAACATAAAAGAGGTAGGTTTTTCTGCTTTTAATAATTGTACGTCACTGACGGAAGTAGCTTTTCAAAGTAATATTAAAACAATAGGAAATAATTGTTTTGCAGGATGTACAGGTTTGCAAACTGTAAGCTTTCCCAATGGAATTTCTTCTATTGGGGAATCTGCTTTTAGAGACTGTGATAGCAATTTAAAAATTATTTTTGATGGTACTCTGACAGAATGGCTTTCTGTGAAAGGTGCTACTGGATTAACGGATTTTGAAAAAATCTATCTTCGGTAATTTGTAAGTGTTGTTTTATGATTGCGGGAGGCGGCGCAGATGCGCCGCCTCCCGCGATCGTTTACAGATAGTTTTTGAGCTTTTTTTCGTAGTCCTGTTCGAGGTGCAGAAGTTCTTCCGCGAGGTCTTTTACGCGCTCGTCCTGTTCGGCGTTTTCGTTGATGGAGCGGGTGAGGGCGGTGATCCCCATGACCGTTCCCTGCGTCATCATTTCCGCAACGTGCGCGCGGGAATTGTCCTTCAAGGTACTCATCTTGATGGAGCCCCACATCATCGCCTTTTTCACGGGGTTGGGTTCCTTGAGTTCCACGCCGTTTTCGCGGCCGAACATCGCCGCTTTGCCGGAGATCTTTTCGTAACCGTCGTGCATCCGTTTGAGCTCTTCGCGCAGTTCTTCGTCCTCCGTTTCGGGCAGAATGTCCGAAATGGATTGCAGCGCGTAGTGGGTATTTCTGTAAATTTCAGCGAGCAGTTCGCTGGTGTGTTTGATTTCCATGCCGTTCCTCCGTGTGCATATTTGCAACGTCAGTTTGTGCAGGAAACAAAAAAATATGCGGCGGGAGATCCCGCCGCCGAATGTTACAGTTCTTTTTCGCAGAGCCGCAAGGCGCTTGCCACGACTTTGTCCATGTCGTAATACTTGTATTCGCCCAGCCTGCCGCCGAATACGACGTCGGGGCGCTCCGCTTTCAGCGCCTCGTAGCGCGCCATCAGGGAATTGTTCTTTTCGTCGTTGACGGGGTAATACGCTTCCATTCCCTCCGCATATTCGGCGGGATATTCGCGCGAGATCACCGTTTTCGGCTGCTTTCCGAAGTTGAAATGCTTGTGTTCGATGATGCGGGTGTAGGGGATCTCGTACTCCGTGTAATTGATGACGGCGTTGCCCTGGTAATCGGGCATATCCAGCACTTCCGTTTCAAAACGAAGGGTACGGTACTCCAGTTTTCCGTATCTGTACCCGAAAAACTCGTCCGGTTTTCCCGTGTAGATCGTCTTGCCGAAGGTGTCCTTCGTCTCTTTGATGAACGCGGCGTAATCGGTATTCAGCTGGACGGGCGTGTCGCCGAACATCTTTGCGACCATCTCGGTGTAGCCCTCTTCGGGGATGCCCTGCCAGGGGTCGTTGAAGTAGTTGTCGTCGTAGGTAAAGCGCAGGGGCAGGCGGCGGATGATGAAGGCGGGCAGGGAGCGGCAGTCGCGGCCCCACTGTTTTTCCGTATATCCCTTGACCAGCTTTTCGTAGACGTCCGTCCCGACCAGGCTGATCGCCTGTTCTTCCAGGTTTTGCGGCGTTTTTCCCTGCAGGACGGCGCGCTGCTTGTCGATGATCTCCTGCGCCTCCTGCGCCGTGTGTACGCCCCAGAGCTTTTCAAAGGTGTACATATTGAAGGGCAGGGAATACAGCGTTCCCTTGTAATTCGCCTTGACGCGGTTGACGAAATTGTTGAAACGGGCAAAGCGGTTGACGTACTCCCAAACCTCTTTGTCGGAGGTGTGGAAGATGTGCGCGCCGTAGACGTGTACGTCTATGCCCTCTGTTTTTTCGGTATAGATATTGCCCGCGATGTGCGGCCTGCGCTCGATGACGAGGCAGCTTTTTCCCGCTCTTCTCGCGTGTTCGCAGAACACGGCGTTGAAAAGTCCCGCTCCGACGAGCAGATAATCGTAGTGCATCCTGTTTCTCCTGTTTATTTTTTCATCATAGCCTGAGAGTAATGTTCAAAGGTCTCCGCGGCGGGGCCGTCCTCGACCACGTGTCCGCGCTCGATCCAGATGGCGCGGTCGCAGAGTTTTTTGACGGCGGAGCTGTGCGAAACGATGAGGAAGGTCAGTCCCTTGGCGCGCAGCTGACTGAGCTTGTCGTAGCATTTTTGCTGGAACGCCATGTCGCCTACGGCGAGGATCTCGTCGATGAGCATGATCTCCGATTCCATGGAAATGGCGATGGAAAAGCCCAGGCGCGCCATCATGCCCGAGGAATACGTCTTGACGGGGGAATAGATAAAATCTCCCAGTTCGGAAAACTCGATGATCTCGTCGATCTTTGCGTCGATCTCTTTTTTCGTGTAACCCATGATGGCGGCGTTGAGATAGATATTCTCCATTCCCGTGGCGTTTCCGTCAAATCCCGCGCCCAGCTTCAGCAGGGGAGAGATGCGCCCGTAGGTGCGCGCCCAGCCGCTCGTCGGTTTCAGAATTCCCGATACGATCTTTAAAAGTGTGGACTTTCCCACGCCGTTCCGCCCGATGACGGCTACCGCTTCTCCGCGGTTGATCGTAAAGCTGACGTGTTTGAGACAGACAAACTTTTCCCGCCGCAGATCGCCCTTGAACGCGCGGACGATGAGTTCTTTCAGGGAATCCACGCCCACGTCGTATCTGCTGAATTTCATTGTAACGTCGTGTACTTCGAGTACACAGTTTTCATCGTGAGGAATCTGTTTCATGTCCGCCTCCTTACAGCTTTGCCGCAATGCCGTTGCGCACCGCGTTCATGAACAGATACCCGATCGCAAAGGAAACAAGGGCAAACGCGTACAGGATCAGGTGTTCCATTGCGTCGGGAATTGTTCCCGAAAGAATGTCGCGGAAATAGGTCACGTAGTGGTACATGGGGTTGAACACCAGCACCTTTTCCACGAGATCGTTTTTCAGCGTTTCGATGGTGTAAAAGAGGGGAGTCATGTACGTCCAAAGGGTGAGGATGACCGAATAGATGTGTTTCAGGTCGCGGAAAAAGACGTACAGGGCGCTGAGGAAGTAGGAAAGCCCCAGCGAAAAGAGGGTGACGGCAGGCACCACCGCGACGGTGAGCACGATCTGCCAATGGAACACATAGGCGCCCGCGGCGGCGCGGATGACCATGACCAGCAGCAATGCCACAAAGGAAAATCCGAACGTCACCAGCGAGGAAAGCACGTTTGCCGTCGGGAAGAGCCCGATGGGGACTTTGGTCTTTTGCAGCATATCCCGCTGCTGCACCAGACAGGTGAGCGAGCCGGAAGTGGAGGTGCGCATGATGTTGAAAATGATGTTGCCCGAAAGCAGGTACACCGAATAATCCAGAGTCATGCCCTCTCCGCGCCCGAAAATGGAGGAAAAGACAAACGCCATCACCAGCATATTCAGAAGCGGATTGAGCACCGTCCACAAAACGCCGATAAAAGAGCGGTAATATTGATTTTTGATGTTGCGCCGTACCAACAATCTCAGCAGGTACGCCTGCTGCCCCCATCGGCGCATTCTCCCTTCTTTTTGCATTCTATTCTCCCGATTCTGCAGGGCGCGGGGGCGTCCTGTTTTATATTTTTTTCAATTCTCTTTCGTACAGTTGCGTCAGCTGCAGTGCCTGCAGGCGGATGTCGTAGCCCGCTTCGCGCAGTTTTTCCGTGCTTCCCGTCCTGCGTTCGCGGGGCATTTCCATCTGTTTTGCCCACTCCTCTTCGTTGAGCGGCAAAAACAGCGAACCTCCCGCAATGTCCGCTTCGCGCGATACTCTGTCCGAAAAGAGGCAGGGCAGTCCCGTCGCCTGCGCTTCGGCGGCGACCACGGGCATCCCTTCGTATCGGGAGGGCAGGACAAAAACGTCCGCCGCGCGGTAGAGGGGCAGGGGATCTCCCGGCCTGAAAAAGCGGATACGTGTGCTTAAATCCAGTTCGGATGCCCTGTCAAGGAGCGCCTGTTTCTGGGAACCGTCTCCCATCAGCACGAGCTGCAGGGAGGGGGTGCGCTTTGCGGCAAGCGCAAAGGCGTCCAGCAGGAAAAGCAGGTTTTTCTGGTACTCAAACCTTCCCACAAACAGCAGGATGCGCCCGTGCAGGTGCAGCTGTTCGCGCAGGTTTTCCCGTTCCTGCAGGGAGGCGGGGCTGAACTTTTCCAGGTCGATCGCGTTTTTTAAGACGATCGCTTTGTCCGCGCGCTTTCCGTAGAGGTTTTTCGCCGCCAGCTCGCCGCAGGCGGCAAGCACGGTGGCGTCCCTTGCGGCAAACGGCCGCAGAATGGATTTGACGAGAAAATGATCGGACGTCCTGTCAAACGTACTGTGCGCATGGCAGATGCGCACGGGGATGCCCGCCTTTTTTGCGGCGCGCAATGCAAACACGGAAAGGGTGGTCATGTGCGAATGCGCCACCGCGTATTCCCCGCTTTTCAGCTGCTTTGCAAGCTGCGGTACCGCTTTGTAAAATTGCGTATCCAGCCGCGGAATATACACGACGCGCGCTTCGCTGTCCAGCTCTTTGAGTTTTTCGTCCAGAGAGGAGGGGCCGTAGGTGAAAAAATCGAACCGCCAGCGCGTCCTGTCGATGTGGCTGTAATAGTTTAAAATGCTGGAAACAACGCCGCCCAGCTTTGCGTTCCCGACGATCTGCGCCGCCCTCAGTCTGCCGTTCCCGCACGGTAAAAGAAAGCGCCCCATCAGCGTAATGTGGAGGGGCGCAGCTGTGCAACCGTGTCCGGCTGCACGGTATAACGGCGCTTCACTTCGCACTTGAGGCGCCTGTATTCGGATTCGGAAACGGGGCGTAAGAATTTCTTTTCTCCGAAAAGAATCACACCGACGGTCTTGACGGCGATCTTGATGTCCAGCCACGGGCTGGCGTGCAGGGCATAGTAGGCGTCGTAATATTTTCTGTCCTTCATGTCCAGATATCCGTTGCCGCAGACCTGGCCCAGTCCCGTCATGCCGGGGCGCACTTCAAATTTTACCAGCTCCCAGTCCTCGTAGTCGCCGTCAAAGACGGGCAGCAGCGGGCGGGGTGCGATAAAGCACATATCGCCTTTGAGTACGTTTAAAAGCTGGGGCAGTTCGTCGATCTTGAATTTGCGGATAAACCTTCCCACTCTGGTCAGGTTGGGGTTGTTGTCTTTGATCACGCGCTTGTTTTTGTCGTAGGAGACGTTTTCGCTCTTCATGGAGCGGAATTTGTAGCAGTTGAACTTCTTTCCGCCCACGCCCGTGCGCGTCTGGCGGAAGATCACCGATCCGCCGTCCTCCGCTTTGATGGCGATGGCTACGCCCAGCATAAGAGGGGAAAACAGGATGATTCCCGCCGCCGCCAGGAGAAAATCCAGCGCATATTTTATTTTGATATAAGCTCTGTTCATTCTTTTTCTTACTTCCTTGCCGCACCTGCGGCAAATTTTTAGATTGATTTTTGGTACTTGCAAGGTGCATTATAGCACATTCTGCACGCCGTGGCAACAAAAATATTGCTATTTTGAACTTTTTTTCTGCAAAGATAAGGGTTCTTTGGCGAAAAAAATGCAGCCCGTTTGCCGTTTTTTCGGGCAATCGTATCTGTGTTTTTTGATTTATGCCCGTTTTTTTCGCGCAAAGCTCTCTTTTCGGCAAAAAAGTTTCAAAAAATTACAAATTTTGTTATTATCCGTCAAAAAGGGCGGGAGGGCCTTTCGGCTCTTTCATCATGCAATATATTTTTGGTAAGCGCGTAAGGCGATTGTGAAAAGTTTGTAAAAATTCTGACTTTTGCAAGAGACGCCTTGTTGAAAACCGACCGACGCGGCGGATTTTTCGGCAAAAAAACTGCGCACCTCACTGGTGCGCAGCCGAAAAAGACGTGTCATGCGTTGTCGGAAGGGGTATGTGTGCAGCTTTCCAGCGTATAGACGAGTTTTCCCACGCCGAACCCGAAGGGGGTTTCGTAACGGACGGGCAATGCGTAAAAGGCGCTGGCGTCGTCGCCCGTTTTCTGTGCGATGACCATGCGGAGCATTTCGCCCGTAAAGACGCTGCCGTCGGAAATGGAGATGTTCACGGAAGCGCAGGACACGCTGTGGTCCTGTTTCTCTTCGCCGTCCAGGGAGAAAGAATAGGTCCCTGCGGTGGGGTCTTCGCTGCAGGAGAGGGAGGTGCTCTTCGCTCCCGAATCCATCATGAGGTTGACCGTATTGGAAGAACCGTTGGAATAATTGAGTCCGCGCGCCGCAAAAATCAGCTGCTTTTCATCCAGGAGGGTATGATTTTTCTGCAGATTTTTCGCTGTGCTCTTCTCGTTGAGCGCGATTGCTTTCTGCAGGTTTTTCGCCACGGCGATGTCCTCTTCTTTCAGATCGCCCCAGTTGTCCGTGAGGGTCAGCGTCGCTTCGCTTGCATTTTCACTGTACACGACGGTGACCGTGTAATTGTAGAGGAACAACGTCTTGGTCGATTGGCCGGGGCTGTAGCTGTAATAGGTGGAGGTGCGGTACACGGGCTGCAGATTTTTTCCGTTCTGCAGGGAATGGAAGTACACGTCCGTCACGACGGAGGCGGGGTTGTCGTAGTCCTTGTCGGGGTCGTCGTTTTCGCCGCCGAAGGAGCAGACGGCTTCCTTGTTGCCGTTATTGTCGGTGTAATAATAGGTGCCGCTGACGGTGAGTTCGCTGTGCATATGGTAGACGTTGCTCACCACCCTGTCCGAACCGTCGGGAAGGGTGAACGTCGCAAGCGACTGCGTCGTCTGGGTGTAGCCGCTGTTTTCGCCGTCGATCTCCAGTTCGCTGATGCTCTGCGTCAGATCGTTGGATTCAAAGCTGAGTTTGTAGGAGAGTTCCTCGTAAAAATCGGCGGCGTAGTTGCTGGGGGTTTTCAGCCAGTTGGCGGAAAACGAGGTGGCAACCATCGCCGAGCAGGCGCTGAAGAGGAAAGTGCCGGCGGCAATGCAGGCCGCCGCAGTGATCAGTTTTTTCATGTTTTAGCTCCGTTTTCTTCCGCAAGCGGGAAGAGATTGCATACAGTATACCATAAAAAGCTGTATTTGTAAAAACAAAAAACGCAAAAAATACTTAAAAAATCGGTGAAATTGTGTTACAATAGAAAAAAACATTGCGCCGCATTTCCCGCGGCAGGGCAGGATCATGAACATTCCTCTGTATGTAGCCCCTACGGTCTCCGCGATGACGGACTTTCTCCGCACGCTCCCGTCGGGCAAAAAAACGCTGATTTTCTGCGAGGATCGCTTTACGCTGGAAGCGGAGCGCGCCGTCGCTTCCGCGCGCGGCGCGGCGTTCGACGTCTCCGTCACCACGTTTGCGCGCTTTCTCAGCGACGGGACTCCCCGCAAAGTCCTGTCCAAACAGGGCTCGGTGCTGGTGGTGGGCGGCATTGCCGTGCGGCTCGCCCCCTCGCTGTGCTGTTTCGGGAAAAATCCGTCCGGCTGTGCGTCCGCGCTGTACGAGACCATCGCCCAGCTGCGCGCCGCGCTCGTCACCCCCGAGATGCTGGACGAAGCGCGCAAAGAGGCGGGCGGCCTGCTGGTGCAGAAATTGCAGGACATTTCCCTCGTCTACCGCGAATACCTCGCCTTTCTGGAAGGGGGGTACCTGGACGAGAGCGGCGTCCTCGCCCTGCTCCCCGCCGCCATCGCGCGCGAAAACCTGAAAGACGCGGAAGTGCTGTTCGTCGGGTTTTCTTCCTTTACCCGCCAGGCGGCGGAAGGCATCCGCGCCGCGATCAGAAGCGGCGCGCACGTCTCCGCTCTGCTGATCGGGGGAGAGGAAGCCGCGTACACCAACGAGGGCGTGGCCGCCTTTGAAACGTATGCCGCGCTTGCGGGCGCGCATTGTGAAAAGAAATACTTACCCTCCGCGCTGGTGCCCGAGGCGGAAGCTCTGCGCAAAACGCTGTTCGATCCCTCTTATCCCGCGCCCGTCGCCACGGACAAAGTGTTTGTGTTCGAGGGGGCGGACACGGAGGACGAACTTCGCTTTGCCGCCGCGCGCATCCGCGGCGAAACGGCGCGCGGCGTGCGCTTCCGCGACGTCGCGCTGTATCTGCCCGACCCCGCCGCCTGTGCCGTCACGCTGGAAAAGGTGTTCGGGGAGTACGAGATCCCGTACTATGCGGACGTGCAGAAAAGCCTTTCCCGCCACCCCCTCGCCCGCTTTGTGCTCACCTTCCTTTCCATGATCTCGGAGGGGTTCGAGCCTTCGGACGCCGACGCCTTTGTCGGCAGCGAATTTTTCGGCGGTGAACGCAAAAACAGGGATACGTACCGCAATTATTTGCTCCGTTACGCCAATTTCCGCGGCGGCTGCAAGCGCCCGATCAAGGAAGAAGCGCAGCAAAAAGAGCTGCTGGAAGGGGAGCGGGCGCGCCTCCTTTCCGCCTTTGAAAACGTCCGCCGCGAGGGGACGGGCGTGCAGTTTACGGCGTGGGTGCGCAGGCTGCTGGAAGTGTTCGGCTGCGACGAGACGCAGGAAAAGATCGCAACCGCCCTCTCGGAAGAGGGGCTGCTTGCGGAAAGCAGCTATTTTTCCCGCGGTTACGAGGGGATCTGCCGCGTGCTGGACGAGGCGGAAGAGCTCGCGGGCTGCATGAGCCTGCGTGCGGAGGAATTTGCCTCCGTCCTGTCCGAAGCGCTGAGCGCGCTGGAAATTTCGCTCATTCCGCAGTATCTGGACGCGGTGTTTGTGGGCAGCATCACGGAAAGCCGCCGCCCCACGGCCAAAGTCGTCTTTGCGGCGGGTCTGACGGACGGCGTTCCGCCCTGCGGCGCGGACACGGCGCTCATTTCGGACAGAGACATCGACCGCCTGCGTTCCCTGCAGGTGGAGATCACCCCCAAGATCCGCGAGATCAACGCCCGCGCGCGGGAGAACATCCTGCTCGCACTGTGCGGATTTTCGGAAAAACTGTATCTTTCTTACCCGCTCTCGGAGGCGGGGGAGGAGCGCAAGCGCAGCGAGATCGTGGGGCATTGCTGTACCCTGTATTGCCGCGAAAAGGACAAGCCCGTCCGTCCCTTCAACCGCGCCGCGCTGGAGCGCGCGGGGGAGCGGGACAGGTCCCTGTCCGTGCGCGAACTTTCGGAAAAGGCGTCCGAACGCATCCCCGCGGTGCGCGAATTGCTGGAACGTGCCGATCTTTTCCGTCGCGGCAAGGCGGATTTCACCCTGCACAACGCGCTGTACAGCGTTCTGAGAGAGAGGGGAGAGGCGCCCGACGCGCTCTTGTTCCCCGATCCCGTGCCGCGGTTCGTCCCGGAGGCGGCGCAGGTGCTCCTGCGCGGCAAAAATTACATTTCGCCCACGCTCGTGGAGAAGTATTTTGAATGCCCGTACCGCTGTTTCGCGGAAAACGGACTGTATCTCGCGCGCCGGGAGGAAGCGAGCGTACGGGCCGCCGATACGGGCGATTATATGCACGAACTTCTGCGCCGCACGGCGGAAAAGCTGGCCGATCTGCCCGACACGGCCGCCTGCGACGCCTTTGTGCGCGGGCAGGCGGAGCAGATGCTTGCAATTCCGCCCTATTGCTACCTGAAAGACACGGATACGGGCGGGTACTCGGCGGAGTCCCTCCTGCGGGAAGCGGTGATCGTCTGCCGCAATATGTATCTCTCGGTGACGTGTTCGGAATATTCCGTTGCGGGTACCGAACAAAGTTTCGGGTTTGAAGGTGCGGCGCTGAAAGGCGTGGAACTGAGGGACGGAATCGCGCTTGCGGGCAAGATCGACCGCGTGGACGCGAGCGGGGAGTACAGGCGCGTCATAGATTACAAGACGGGCCGCATCGAGGCAAAGCCCGTCCCGTACTACACGGGCAGAAAGCTGCAGCTGGAACTGTATCTCACGGCGGCGTCGCAGGGGGCAAAGCCCGCGGGGGCGTATTATTTCCCCGCACAGGTATCCTATCACCATGCGGACGAGCTGCCCTTCCGTATGCTGGGTTACACGCTGGACACCGAGGAGAACATTCTGCGCAGCGACACTTCGCTGGAAGCGGGCAAAAAGAGCAGGTTTATCGAGGCAAGCTATCGCGGCAAGGGCAAGAGAAGCTCAAAATTGCTCGTGCAAGGGGATTTTGAGGCATTTCTCGGCTATTCCTTGCTGGTGGCGCGGCAGGGCCTTTCGGAAGTGGAGAGGGGCTGCATCGCGGCTTCTCCCTACAAGGAGGCCTGCGAATACTGTCCGTACGGCAGTCTGTGCAACTTTGAAAGGGGCAGAGACCGCGAGGAGACCAAGATCACAGAGACAGAAATCGCCGCGATCGTGAAGAGGAGGGAAGAAGTATGAGCAAACGCAATCCCACGAGCGAACAGCGCGCCGCCATTCTGGCGGGCGGAGAGATCCTTGTCTCCGCGTCCGCAGGGAGCGGCAAGACGTATGTGATGGTGGAAAAACTCATCGCGCTGATTCTGGACGAAAAGGCGGACGTCTCCTCCGTGCTTGCGGTCACGTTTACCAAGCTCGCGGCGGCGGAAATGAAGGAGCGCCTGCGCGCCGCGCTGGTCGACCGCATCAACGAAGAGAAGGACGCGGAAAAGCGCACGCGCCTGAAAAACCAGCTGGCCGAAGTTTCGGCATCGGATATCAGCACCGTGCATTCCTTTTGCACCAACGTCATTCGCCGTTACTTTTACGAAACGGACGTGGCGGGCAACTTCCGCGTCGCGGACGAAGAGGAATCGCAGAAGATGCTCGAGCGCGCCGTCTCCCTCACCTTCGATTCCCTGCTGGAAGCAAAGGACCCGCAGTTTCTGCGCCTCTGCCGCATCTATGCGGGCAGCAAGGGATTTTCCAAACTGAAAGATACGCTGCTCAAAGCGTATAAAAAACTGGTCGCCCGCGCCGATTACATCGGCTTTTTGCAGGGGCTTCCCCAAAAATACACGGAGCAGTCCTTCGATGCGGTCGCGGAAGAGGTCTTTGCGCCCGTGCGCGCAAGCGCAAAGCGGCTCGCCGAGGTCTGCACCGAACTTTCCGAGCTCATCCGTCCGTATGCGGAGCAGGACATGATCTCCTCCAAGCAGGAAGATTTTTTCAGGGAACGCATAACTTTGGGCAACAGCCTTGCGGAGGCAAAAGATCTCTTCGAGGGCGCAGAAATTTTATTACGGTACGGAAAATTGACGGCAAAGCCCAAATGGAAGGGGTTCAGCAAGGGAGAAAAGCCGGAAGAGATCGAACAGCTGGACCGCAGAATGTCCAAGATCAAAGACCGCGTGGACGGCATCAAGGAATCGTTTGACGGCCTGCGCCCGCGGGAAGAAGAACTCGCCGCCTTTCTCGATTCGGAAAAAACTTCCTCCGCGCTGTGCGCCCTGCTGATTGCCTTCGACGGGCAGTACAACCAGCTCAAACGGCGCGCGGGCGTCCTGGATTTTTCCGATCTCGAGCAAAAATGCCTGCAACTTCTGGAGATCGACCGCGTGCGCGCGGAGGTCGCGTCCCGCTATACCCACATCTTCGTGGACGAGTACCAGGACGTCAACCCCGTGCAGGAGCGCATCCTCTCCCTCATTGCGGGCGAGAACGTATTCATGGTGGGGGACGCCAAGCAGTCCATTTACGGGTTCCGCGGCTGCAACGCCTCTTTTTTCACCGAAAAATACGAACGCCTGAAAAAGCAGGGACGCGCGCTCACCCTCAACGGAAATTTCCGCAGCTGTTCCAAAATTTTAGATACGGTCAACGATCTTTTCTCCCAGGCGATGACGCAGGAGACCTGTTCCATCGATTATAAGGCGACCTCAATGATGAAACCGGGAACCGAAGAGCAGATAGGGGGAGAGGTCTGCATCGAATTTGTTTCGGACGAACCGGACGAGGAAGAAGAGGAGGAGAAAAAGGAGCGTGACGTGTATTCCGTTGCGGGGCACATGGACGCCGAGCAGGGGGAATACTTCGCCGAAGCCGCGCTGATCGCCGATCTCGTGTGCGAGGAAGCGTCCCGCACCCGCCACGACCCCGTTCTGGGCGAAGTGCGCAACGGCTACGGCGACATCGTCGTGCTCACGCGCAGCAAGCAGGGGCAGATGCAGCGCATCGTGCGCGAACTGGTGCGGCGCGGCATCCCCGTCGCCGCCTCGGCAGAGGTGAACATCTGCGATTATTCGGAAGTAAAGACGGCGATCGCCCTGCTCGAATACCTGGACAACGGCGAGCAGGACATTCCCCTCGCCGCCGCGCTCAAAAGTCCGCTGGGCGGACTGACGGATGCGGAACTGGCGCGCATCCGCCTTGCCTCGCGGGAAAAGGAAAGTTTCTGCGCCGCCTGCGAGCGCTATGCGCAGGGCAAGGACGAAACGGCGCAAAAGATCAGGGCGTTCTATGAAAAGACAGACCGCCTGCGCCTGGAAGCGGGCGTGCGCGGGGCGGCGGAAATGCTCAACCGCATCTTCGACGTCTCGGGGATGGAGCTTGCTTTGCTCTCCACGTCCTGCGGCGCGGAAAAGGTGCGCCGCCTGCAAAGGCTGGTTTCCGCCTGCGCAGATCTCACTATTCCGCAGTTTCTCGAAAAGCTGAAAAATTCGGAAAAGGGCATCGGCTTTGCCGAAAGCGGCGGCGAAAACGCCGTCCGTGTGATGACCATGCACGCCTCCAAAGGGCTGGAATTTCCCGTCGTCATCGTGGCGGGCATGAACGCCCCCTTCAGCAACGAGGATATGAAGGGCATTCTCTTCGACGACGAGTGGGGCTTTGCCGCCCATGCGTACGATCTGGAAGGGTACGTCAGTTCGGCCACGCTCCTGCGCACGGCGGTCAAACGCCGCCTCGTCCGCAAGCGCGCCGAGGACGAAATGCGCATTCTGTACGTGGCGCTCACCCGCGCCAAGAGCACGCTGCACCTCATTTTCAGCAAGGAAAAGGACTACGACGATGAGGGGACAAAGAGCGCGGGCAGCTTTGCCGACTTTATCGACATAAACCGCTTTGCGCACCTCAGGCGGAACGTGTACGGCAGCGAACTGGAGCCGCCGCAGACGCGCGTCCTCACCGCGCAGCCCGCGGACGAGGAGCTGTGCCGCGCCATTTCGTCGCACTATCGGCCCGCCTATCCGTATGCCGACAGCCTGGCCCTGCCCGTCAAGACGTCCGCTTCCGCATTGCTGCGCAGCAGCACTCCCGTGCGGGAAGCGTACAAAGACGCCGAGCAGGAGGACGAGCGACTGCAAGGGGAGTTTTACGCCTCCAAAACGGACGCGCAGACGGGTACCGCGTACCACGCTTTTCTCGAACGTGCCGACTTTTCTGCGCCCCCGCGGGAGGAGGCGGCGCGCGTGTGCGCCCTGCTTGCGCAGGAGGGCTTTGCGGGCGTGGAAGAGGAAAAGGGGGTGCAGATCCTCTCTCTGCCCCTGTTTGCCCGTCTGAAAGGGTACGAGCTGTTCCGCGAGCGCGCGTTCTTGCTCACCCTTCCCGCAAACCGCCTGTACGAAACGACTTCGGAAGATGAAGTGCTCGTGCAGGGCGTGGTCGACCTGATGGCGGTCAAAGGGGAGGAGTGCGTCGTCGTCGATTATAAGTATTCTTCCCACGGCGCGGAAAGGCTGTTGCAGGATTATACTCCGCAGCTGAAGATCTATGCCGCTGCGGCGGCAAAGCAGGCGGGCATCAGAAAGGTGAGCGCCTACATCCTCAACATCGCCCTCGGATTTTTTGTGGAAGTGCCTTTGTCATAAAAATAAGGGTACGTCTGCGTAAAAACAGGACGAAATCAGACAAAATTCGTCAAACAAATCCAAAAAACAATGTAAAGCGCGCTTTTCGTCGGGCTATAATGGATGCGGAATTTGTTCGGGAGGTAGTCTCGTGTTTGAACGCATCCGTCAGTCCGTCCTCGCCCTCGGCGAAGGGGCGGGCGCACTTTTTCCCTTTGCCGCACCCTTTCTCGCGTGCGCGCCCGTCTTTCTCTTTCTCGTCTGGTTTGTGCTCTGCCTTTGCAGCCGCAGGGTGAGGAAGGGGAGCAAGAGCGCTTATCTGTTTGTGTGCGATTTTTTCCTTCTCCTCTTTGCCGCGCTCGCCCTGTTCTCCCCCGATGCGCTCGCCGCGGTGGCCGTCGCGCTCGCCGTGCGCGCCCTCTGCACGGGGCTGTACGGCATTTTATGCCTGTTCGGCAGGGCTCCCGCGCAAGTTCCGCAGGCAAAGCAAGCGCCTTTGCCTCCTCCTTCCGTTTCCCCTTCGCCCCTGCCGTCCGCCGAAGAAAAACCCCGCCTCGTGCGCTGTTTTCCGCAGGGCGGGGAAGTGGTCGTCGGGGAGGACGTGCGCCTGGGTCACATCTTTTCCGTGCTGGAAAAACTGCGTTCTCTCCCGCTTGCGGCAGGGGACAGGCTGGAATCGGAAAAATACGCCGACCTGCTCAACGTCTACCGCACAAAGGGCAACCTGTGTGCGGAGGAGGCCCGCTCCCTCAACGACATTCTCGCCTCCCTTTTAAAGATGCTGGCCAAATACGACGCATAAAAAACGCCCCTCGAAAGGGGCATTTTTTTGTATCGGGACGTCATTGTTTGCGGGCGGTGCCGCCGCAGCAAAGCAAGGTCAGTTCAAACAGTTTTTTGTTCGCAAGCGCCCTGCGGATGATCTCCGCCGTCACAAGGCTTCCGCGCGCGGCAAGCACCCTTCCCCGTTCGTCCGTCAGGTCGCGCGGCAGGCGTTTGCCCGTCAAAAGGCAGCTTCCCGCTTTGGGCAGCGGCTGTTTTTCCTCCTGCGGGGCGGTGCGCGTCTCTTCCGCGCGTATCTCCTGCACTTTCGCGCTCTCCTGCGGGGGAGAAGCTTTCTTTATTTTTGTCGCGTGCGCGCGCGTCTTTTTGTTTTCATTGACGAGCACGGCGTCCTGCACGCCCGTCACTTTTTCCGTCGGCAGGGTGCGCCCGTCCGAAAGGAGAAGCGCGCCGATCTTTGTCCCTTCCCGCACAAGGTCGCTCACGCTGCCGAGCAGGGCACCGTCGGCGGCGTACACCCGCTTCCCAAACGGCGCGGGAATGCCGTCCGCCGCGGGCGGAAGCTCGTTTCCTTTGAGGATCGCCGCCTCCCCGCAGGAAAGCAGGGCCGACCACGGGACGGAAAATTCTTCCTCGTCCTCGCCAAAGCATTCCAGCCCGCGCACGCGCCGCAGTTTTGCATCCGTGCGCACGTTGAGTATATGCCCCAGGCGCACCCCTTCCCTCGTGAGAAGTTCTTTTCCGATCAGATCGCTCAGCCGCTCTTCCATAACCACCTCCGCGCCCCGTTCGGGCGCTTTTTTTCTTCCTTTACGCATACTTTATGCCGATTTTTTCCGCTCTTTTCCTCCTGCCGCATACAATTTTTGCATTTTTTTGTCGCTTTTGCCGCAAAATTTCTCCCTCAATGGTTTGACAAGATTTTTGCAAAGCAATATAATAAAATCGGATCCGAAAGGGCGCGGCGCAGGTTTTTGCGGCGCTCGTACGCACATTGTCGGAACAAAGGAGAAAAGGGTATGAACAAAATGTTTTCACTCGTCCCCCCGCAGGAACACGGACAGCTTGCCGAAATGATTGCACAGCTCTGGCACTCGGCTTATGACGATCTGCTGGGCGCGGCGCAGGTCGATTACATGACCAGCACTTTGCAGAGCGCTTCCGCCATTGACGATCAGATCATGAACAAAAATTATATCTACTTTTACGTGATGTCCGACGGGGAAAAGATCGGCTATTGCGCCGTCGAGGCGGAAGAGGACAGGCTCTTTCTCTCCAAACTCTATTTAAAAGAAGAAAAACGCGGCAAGGGAATCGGTCAAAAGGCGCTTGCGGGCGTGGCAGAAATGGCAAAGAGGCTGGGGCTTTCAAGCGTGTATCTCACCGTCAACAAGGGGAACGCGCGCGCCATTGCCGCCTATGAAAAATTCGGGTTTGTCCGCACGGACAGCATCGTCACGGACATCGGCGGCGGTTACGTCATGGACGACTACGTCTACGAGTACGCTCTGTAAAAATTTTGCCTTGCAAGGTTCTCTTGCAGGGCATTTTTAAAAATTCTATAATTAACTATGGTTAATTTCCTTGACAGGATGCCTGCGATCTGCTAAAATAAAAACAGATAATAAACCACGGTTAATTATCAAAACAAAAAAGTTTACAATACGACCTACCGATATCAGGAGAGGGCGGCCGCCGAACAGGCGGCCGCCCTCTCCCGATATTTTTATATTTTAATAAGGACAGGGCGATCATAAAAATATGCCGGGCGGGGAAGGGCTGCTTTTTCGGCAAGGCGGTGCGTTCGGGGAAGAAACCGAAAGAAAAAGTTTCCGAAAAAAAATTTTTTAAAAATTTGTCGCAAAACTCTTGACATTCTTTCGCAATGTATATATAATAGCGTTAGCACTTAGGTGTTGAGAGTGCTAACATTGTTGAAAAACAAGTGCCAAAGTTTTCGAGAGGTATCCGACAATGAAAATGTCCGACCGAAAAAAGAAAATTTTACAGATCGTCGTGGACGAGTACATCAACACAGCGGTCCCGGTTTCGAGCAAGAGCATTGCCGAAAAGCATCTGACGGACGTCAGTTCCGCCACGGTGCGAAACGAGCTTGCCTCGCTGGAAGAGCTTGGGTATCTCACGCAGTTCCACACGTCGGGCGGCAGGGTCCCTTCGCCGCAGGCGTACCGCTTTTACATCGAAGAGCTGATGGAAAAGGGAAATCTTTCCGAAAAAGACCTCGATTACATCGAAAAGGCGTTTTCGGACAAGAGCAACGACGTGGAGCACCTCGTCAAGAGCGTATCCCGCGTCATCAGCGAGCTGACCGATTACACTTCTGTGGGCATCGGGCCGAATCCTGACGAAGAGCGCATCCGCAACATTGCGCTGCTCTCCTGCGGGGACGGCAGGGCGCTCCTGATCATCGTGACGGGCACGCGCATCCTGCGCGACAGCTTTATTGAGATCCCCGAAGGAATGACGGAGGAGGATCTGGAAAACGCTTCCCGCGTGATCGCAAAGCTGTTTTCGGGCAAGGCGCTTTCCGAAGTAAAAGAGGTGGAAGAGGAAGCGCTTTCCGAGTTCGGGCAGTATCGCCAGGTGATGCACGAAGTGGTGGATGCGCTGAAAAATTATTCCCGCCCCCGCGACGAGGATGTCGTGCTTTCGGGCGCGGATAAGATCTTCAAGCACCCCGAATACGAGGACATCGAAAACGTCAAAAATTTCCTCACCGTCATTTCCAGCAAGGATAAACTTGCGGAGATCATCGGTGACGACAACGACGAGATCCAGATCAGCGTCAAGATCGGTTCGTGCGACGACAAGGACGTTCCCGAAGATTGTTCGGTCGTCACCGCCACCTATTCGGCGGGCGGCAAAAATCTCGGCACGTACGGCGTGATCGGCCCCATCCGCATGGATTACCACAAGGTGATCACCGTGCTGGAAAACGTGGGCAAGGCGCTGGAAGGCATCGTCGGAAACAAGAATAAAGACAAGAAGGACAAAAAAGATGAGTGAAGAAGTCAAGCAGCCCCTTCCCGAGGACCTCGTTCCGGAGGAACAGGCACAGCCAGCACCCGAAGAGCAGCAGCCTGCGGAAGATCTGCAGCAGCAGCTCGCCAAGGCGCAGGCGGAAAGCGCAGACTATAAAGACAAATGGATGCGCTGCGCGGCGGAGTTCGACAACTTCCGCAAGCGCAACGAGGCCACCCGCCGCACCGCCTATGCGGACGGCAAGGCAGACATTCTGCTGAAGATCCTGCCCGTGGGCGACAACCTCGAGCGCGCCCTTGTCCATTGCGACGAAAATACAAAGAAGGGCATCGAAATGGTGCTCCGTTCCTTCCGCAAACTTCTCGAAGAGGAGGGCGTGGAGGAGATCTGCCCCGTGGGCGAGGAGTTCGATCCTACTTTTTGCGAAGCGGTGATGAGCGAACCCGCAGCAGAGGGCGTGGAACCGGGCTATGTCAAAGAGGTTTTCCTCAAAGGCTATAAGCGCGGCGGCAAAGTCCTGCGGTTTGCGCAGGTCAAAGTAACAGGCTAAAGCAACAACGGCTCAAACGCCGTCTGAAAATAAAAAAATTTCGTTCCTTTTACGGAAAAAGGAGTATATATTATGGGAAAAATCATCGGAATTGACTTAGGTACAACTAACTCTTGCGTAGCCGTCATGGAAGGCGGCGAACCTGCCGTCATCCCCAATCCTGAGGGTGCGCGCACCACTCCGTCCGTCGTGGCGTTCCAGAAAGACGGTCAGCGTGTCGTAGGCCAGGTGGCAAAGCGTCAGGCTGTTGCCAATCCCGACCGCACGGTCAGCTCCATCAAGCGCCATATGGGCAGCGATTACAAAGTGGAGATCGACGGCAAGAAATATTCCCCGCAGGAAATTTCCGCTATGATCCTTGCAAAACTCAAATCGGATGCGGAAAGCTATCTCGGCACGAAGGTGACGGATGCCGTCATCACCTGCCCTGCATACTTCACAGACTCCCAGCGTCAGGCAACCAAGGACGCAGGCAAGATCGCAGGCCTCAACGTTCTGCGTATCATCAACGAACCTACGGCTGCGGCGCT
>DXFX01000035.1 GCA_019114245.1 Candidatus Borkfalkia faecipullorum
TCAAAGAATACATTGACTATTGGAACAATGAGAGAATCTCTCTCAGACTAAAAGGAATGAGCCCGGTTGGATACCGAACTCATTCCAAAACAATCTAATTCTTTTTTGTCCAAACTTTGGGGTTCACTTCAGCTGACCCGTCCTTTTTTTTCAGTCGAGATGATTGTGTTTTTTTACGCGCAGACGCGCAAACGCGCGCTGCAACGCCATTCGGTTGAGCCTGTATTCCGCCGCGCTCCTGTTGCGGCGAAGCTGCTCTTCCGCGCGGTCCTTCGCTTCTCTGGCGCGCAGTTCGTTGATCTCCTCCGGCCATTCCACCGCCTGCGAAAAGACGATCGTTTCGTCGGGACGGACTTCGATAAAGCCTCCGCTCATAAAAGCTTCCCGCTTTGCTCCGTCCGCCGTGATGTAGATAGAACCCGGCTCCGTGGCAAACACCATGGGCTGATGCCCTGCAAGAATGGTACACGCTCCGCCGATGGCGGGAATGTCCAACCCTTCCACTTCGCCGCGGTAAAAGGTCTTTTCGGGCGTGATGATCTCAAGAAAAAACTTATTCAATTTTCATGCCCTCCTTTTCTCGCGGTCAGGAATCCGCGCGCATCGTCCTCGCCTTCGCCTTTGCCTCGTCGATGTCGCCGACGTTGAAGAAGGCATTTTCGGGGAGGTCGTCCACTTCGCCCGAAAGAATGGTTTTAAAGCTCTCAATGGTCGCCTGCAAAGGTACATATCTGCCTTCCAACCCCGTGTAAACTTTGGAAACGGAGAAAGGCTGAGACATGAACTTCTGGATCTTACGGGCGCGGAACACCGCGTTTTTATCCTCTTCGGACAATTCGTCCATACCCAGAATGGCGATGATATCCTGCAATTCCTTGTACCGCTGCAACGTTGCGATGACTTTGTTGGCAACGTCGTAGTGCTCCCTGCCCACGATCTGCGGATCGAGGATACGGGAGGAAGATTCCAGCGGATCGACGGCGGGATAGATACCCATTTCCACCACTTTACGCGAAAGAACGGTCGTTGCGTCCAGGTGCGAGAAGATCGCCGCAGGCGCAGGGTCGGTGATATCGTCCGCCGGCACGTACACTGCCTGAATGGAAGTGATGGAGCCGCGGCGGGTACTTGCGATACGTTCCTGCAAGAGTCCCATTTCCAGGGAAAGAGTAGGCTGATAGCCGACGGCGGAAGGCATTCTGCCCAGCAGAGCGGATACCTCGCTGCCCGCCTGGATATAACGATAAATGTTATCGATAAAGAGAAGGACGTCCTGACGGTTTACGTCACGGAAATATTCCGCGAGCGTCAGTCCCGTAAACGCCGTTCTCATACGGCTTCCGGGCGGTTCGTTCATCTGCCCGTAAACGAGCGCGGAATTGCTGATGACGCCCGAATCGGTCATGTCGGCGATCATGTCGTTGCCTTCACGCGAACGTTCGCCGACGCCCGTGAAAATGGAGTAGCCGCCGTGTTCCTTGGAGATGTTGTGCATCAGCTCCATGATAAGCACGGTTTTGCCGACGCCTGCGCCGCCGAACAGGCCGATTTTGCCGCCCTTGCTGTACGGAGCGATCAGGTCGATGACCTTGATGCCCGTTTCAAAAATTTCCGTTGAAGGGTTCTGATCGTAAAATGCGGGAGGTTTTCTGTGAATGTTCCAGCGTTCTTTCGTCTTGACCTCGCCCTTATGGTCGATGGGTTCGCCGAGAACGTTGAGCACCCTGCCGAGAACGCCTTCCCCCACGGGGACGGTGATCTGCCCGCCCGTGTCGAGGACCTGCATTCCGCGGGAAAGTCCGTCCGTTGCCGTCATGGAAATACAGCGCACGATGCCCTTTGCAATGTGTGAAAGCACTTCCAGCACCGTCTGCGTTTCGTCGACGACAAGTTTTTCATATACGGGGGGCATTTCCCCTTCAAACCGGACATCGACCACAGGGCCGATGATCTGACTGATCTTACCGGGATTTACCATTTGATTTTACCTTTTTGTATAAGTCGTTTTCGGAAAAGAACCTGCCGGAAGAGAGATCGAGAAGCTCCGTCGTGATGGCGCTCTGACGCAGTCTGTTGTACTCAAGATTGAGTGCGTCCAGCATTTTTTCCGCGTTTTTGTTGGCATTGGACATCGCCATCATGCGCGCGGCGTGTTCGCTTGCCGAGGAATGGATGAGTGTGGAATAGATCATGCCGACGAGATATTCCGGGACCAGCACGTCCATGACTTCCTTGGGCGAAGGATCGTAATAGATCTCGCCTGAGAAGGTGGGCTTGACGTCCGCTTCTATGTCGTCCGCCTCGATGGGAAGAAGTTTGACGATCTTCGGCTCGTGCGAGGAGGCGGAAAGCATCCTCGTGAACACGACGTATACTTCGTCCATCAGGTTTCTGTCGTAAAGTTCGAGAATATCGCGCATGATGCCGCGCGCATCGTGCAGGGTCGGGTTGGTCACCGCATGGGTAAATTCGAGGTCGACCTGCTGTTCCCTGCTTTCAAAGAAGGCGCGCGCCATCTGGCCGATGGTCACCACGTAATGCACGGGGCGCTGTTTCATGTGCTCCCATGCGAGGTTGAGAACGTTGTTGTTGAAGGCGCCTGCAAGCCCCTTGTCTCCTGCAATGACGATGTACGCCGTGCGGGTGTCCGGTCTGTGGACGGTATAGCGGTTGCGCACGTCGCTGCTGTGGCGCAGAATGTCTTTGAGCGTGTAGCGCACAGAATCGAAATAAACGGAACTGAAGGACTGTTTGATCATCGCCTTGCGCATTTTTGCCACCGAGATCAGCTCCATCGCCTTTGTGATCTGGTGGGTATCCTGCACGCTCTTGATGCGATGCCTGATCTCCGCAATGTCCGCCATATCAGTTCTCCGAAGAGTCTTGCTCTTCGGCCTCCGCGTTCTTCTGCGTATTCTCTTCGCCCAGCGAGCAGTCGATGTACTCCTCCGCCGCGCGGAAGATCTCCTCTTTCTGGCTGTCCGGAAGTTTTTTGTCCGGATCGATGCTGTCGAGAAGAGCCGCATAATTGATGTGCAGATAATCGAGCAGACCCTCCACAAAAGCGCTCATCTTGCGCTCGGGGATCTTATCCACGAGCTCGCTCTGCGAAACGGCGAGGAGCACGATCATCTCCTTGACGGAGTAGTTGAGGTACTGCCTTTGTTTGAGCGTGTCCGTCATTTTTGCACCACGGCTGAGCGTTTTCTGCGTCTCCGCGTCGAGGTCGGAACCGAACTGCATGAAGATGGCGAGTTCGCGGTACTGCGCGAGGTTGACACGCAGCTGCCCCGAGATCTGACGGATCGCGGCGCGCTGTGCGCTGCCGCCCACACGCGAAACGGAAAGGCCCACGTTGACCGCGGGACGGATCCCGCTGTTGAACAGCTCGCTTTCCAGATAGATCTGGCCGTCGGTGATGGAAATGACGTTTGTCGGTATGTATGCGGAAATATCCCCTGCCAGCGTTTCCACGATGGGAAGCGCGGTGATGGAACCGCCGCCCTTTTCTTCAGAAAGTTTTGCCGCACGCTCCAGAAGTCTGGAATGCAGATAAAAGACGTCACCGGGGTACGCTTCCCTGCCCGCGGGGCGCTTCAAAAGCAAGCTCATCGTGCGGTATGCGACGGCGTGTTTGGAAAGGTCGTCATAGACGATCAGGACGTCCTTCCCCTGGTACATAAAGTATTCCGCAAGCGCGCAGCCGCTGTACGGCGCGAGGTATTGCAGAGGCGCGTCGTCATCCGCCGTGGAGCAGACGACGCAAGTGTACTTCATTGCGTCCGCATTGTGCAGCGTTGTGATGATCTTGGCGAGCGAGGACGCCTTCTGACCGATGGAAACGTAAATACAGATGACGTTTTCGCCCTTCTGGTTGAGTATGGCATCCACGGCGATCGCCGTCTTGCCTGTCTGGCGGTCCCCGATGATCAGCTCACGCTGTCCTCTGCCGATCGGGATCATGCTGTCGATGGCGAGGATCCCCGTCTGCAAAGGCTTGTTGACCTTGCCCCTGTCCATAATGGAGGGAGCGGGGAACTCGACGGGGCGCATTTCCTTTGTCTTGATGTCAGCAAGTCCGTCCAGCGGATTGCCGAGCGGATCGACGATCCTGCCGAGCATTTCTTCCCCGACAGGCATCTGGACGGTTTTACCCGTCGTATAGACAAAGTCGCCGTAACGGACTTTGTCCTCTCCCGAAAAGAGCACGGCGCCTACGCTGTCCTCTTCGAGATTGAGTGCAAGGGCATGATAGCCGCCCTCGATTTCGAGAAGCTCGTTGTATTTTACGTCACTGAGCCCCGATACATGGATGATCCCGTCGCCCGAATAGATGATCCTGCCGCAAGTGCGTTCGTCAAGACGTGCTTCGGTGTTCTCCACTTTTTCGACGATCGATTTTCCTATTGCTTTTACGTCAATCATAACTAACCTGTCTCAATCGGAAACGTCCCGTTTCATCTCTTCGAGGCGGTTTTTGACCGACCCGTCGTAAACGGTGTCCCCGATGTATACGATGATCCCGCCGATGATCTTGCCGTCGATCGTGTATTCGACCTCAGAACAGCCCTTGCTCTTTGCAAAAGCTTCGATTTTTGCAGCGGTTTCGCTGTCCGGCTTTCTGGCGAGAACTACTTTTGCCGTCGTTGCCTGATTGTTTTTCATTCCTTACTCCATTGCGCAAGGCTTTCTTCTATCAATTTTTTGTCATCGGCGGCAGAAATGTCTCTTGCAAGGATCTTGCGCGCAACGGCCATGGACACGTCCGTGATCTGCTGCTCGATGTCCGATTCGAGGTTGCGGCGCTCTTCGTCGATCTCTGCTTCCGCACGCTCCACAATGCCTTTCGCCTGTTTGCGCGCATCGGAAACGATCTCATCCGCCTTCTGATTGGCAGACTTCACCGCATTTTCGTGAATGACGGCCGCCTGCTTTTTTGCATCGGCAAGCAGGACAGACGAGCTCTCTTTCATCTGCCGCACTTCCGCATTCAGGTCGGAGTTTTCCTTCTCGATTTTTTTGATCTTGTCCTGCCTCTCCTTGATCATGCGCTTGACCGGCCTGAACAGCAGAAGATACAACCCTACCGTCAGAATGATCAATGCAATGAGATGGCAGACAAGACTCTCCCATTCCACAAGATCGCCGATGTTCGCGGCGAGTCCTGCATTGTAGAAATTCATTAACATTTCACACCTATTTTTTAATTTTCAAGATCAGGCGACAAAGATAAGGAGAATACTGACGAGCAAACCGTAAATTGCCGTCGTTTCGGCAAATGCAAGGCCGAGCAGAAGCATCGTCCTGATTTTGCCCACCGCTTCGGGCTGGCGCGCCGTAGCTTCTACGGCTTTGCCCGTAGCAATACCCATACCGATACCAGCGCCGAGACCAGTCAGCGCCGCAATGCCTGCGCCCAGAAGGGCTCCGTCCGTTGCGAGAAGATTCGCGATCATGGTAACCAAAAGTTCCATTTTTTTACCTCCGTTCAGGATTTATGTGAATAAATTTTTAGCTGTTTTTCAGGCAGAAACCTGCGGCGCTGCTGCCGCGGCCTGCTTTTTATTTTTGACCCGCTTTGGCTTTTTGGGAGGAGTTTCGATTGCCTCCTGCACAAACGTGAGCGTCAGCGATGCAAAGACGTACGACTGGATGAACGCGTGGAACAGCGTAAACAGCGGCGTAAGCACTGCCGGCAGGATGAGAGGCAGCCCGATATACCAGATCCCCTCCACGAGAATGTAGATCATATCCATGATGACCATACCGCTGAGGATACTGCCGAACAGACGGAAGGTCATGGAAACAGGCACGGAAAGATCGGTGACGATATTGATAGGATTGAGGAAGTGCAGAAGCCTGCGCGCCTTGTTTTTGTGGAAACCGAGCGTGTGGATAAACAGGAAGGTGCAAAGTGCAAGCGCGAAGCAGGCGCCGATGTCCGCAATGGCGGGGCGAAGCCCGAACATTTCGATGAGAACGCCGCAGCAGATGTATGCGGCGGCGCCGAGCGTATACGGCCCCATCAGTCCGCTGTACTCCTCCGTCATCTCGTCCGCGCTCTTGTCAAAGAAGGTTACAAGCCATTCCAGAAACATCTGCGCGCCGGAAGGCGTCGTCTTCCAATGGCGTATCACCGTGAGACGCAGGATGACTGCGACGATCAGCAATACGGCCACCACGATAAACCCGGAGATCACACTGTTGTTGATGCGGAACCCTCCGATCACAAAGATGTCACTGGGGAATATTTTGTCTTTCAGCCCGTCAAACTTGTCCGTTGACAGCAGCTGAGCCGTCATGTTTAACATAGAGTTGACCTCTTTTTCTTGATGCTACTGTTATTCTACACCATTTGTTTTTATTTTTCAAGTAATTGAACTCGGCAAAAGGTTAAAAAAAATTTATACCTTTTTGCTTTTTCCATAAGCTGAGGCTTTTTTAAGCCCTTTTTTTCAAAAAAATCCCTCTTTTTTGCTTTTCCCGTTTATGCCCTTGCTTTTTCATTTGGAATATGGTACAATTTTCCCAAAGGAAGGATCTATATGAAATCTTATACGTTCAAACTTTCCAAACTCGCCTTTGCAGGGTGCATCGTAGGCATTTTGCTGGGGATCGGCGGCATCGCCTTCACGATTTACAGGATGCTCGCCCCTTCGCTGGGATTTTCCTCCCCGCAGCTGATCATTCAGCACATCGTCATCATCATTGCTTCCCTGCTGGCACTCGTCATCTTCCCCGCCATCCTCATCCATTCCGTATATAAGGTGACGGACAAGGAGATCATCCTTTGGTTCGGGATCATCAAATCCACATTTCTTTTAAAAGACATCGAGTCCGTGCATCTCTTTACAAAGACCAATAAGCTCGTCGTCTATTTCAAGGATGACCGCTATACCGTTATCGTTGTCAAACCGGAATGGTACAACGAATTTGTCAAGGATATCTGCAACGCAAACAAGGACATCCGTTACGACGATTCCACGCCAGATTCGGACGATTCCGACGATTTCAGCGCATAAAATGACGGAGCCGCTTTTGCGGCTCCGTTTTCAGTATCTGCGCATGGCGGCATTTCCATACGCAGACTGCATTTTCGATAAGACAAGCGTGCCGACATTGTCGGCACGCTTGTCTTGTTTTTATAAGGACGTTTTATCTTTTTGATTACTTTGCGTATTCTACGCCGCGGAATTCGCGGATGACATTGACCTTGATCTGGCCGGGATATTCCAATTCCTGCTCGATCTTTTTGGCAATGTCCTTGGCGAGGAAGAGCGTATGTGCGTCGTCGATCTGTTCGGGCTTGACGATCACGCGGACTTCCCTGCCCGCCTGGATCGCGTAGCTCTTGTCCACTCCCTTGAAGGAAGAAGCGATCTGTTCGAGCTGTTCGAGACGTTTGACATAGTTGGTGCTCGTCTCCCTGCGTGCGCCGGGACGTGCGCCGGAAATGGCGTCCGCCGCCTGCACGAGGACCGCTTCCACCGTCTTGGGTTCGACGTCGCCGTGATGCGCCATGATGGCGTTGACAACGTTGTTGCTTTCCTTGTACTTTTTGGCGAGGTCTGCGCCGATCTGAATGTGCGTGCCTTCCTGTTCGTGGTCGACCGCCTTGCCGATGTCGTGCAGAAGTCCCGCACGCTTTGCAAGGTTGACGTCCAGTCCGAGTTCCGCCGCCATCGTGCCGGCCAGCTGTGCCACTTCGATGGAATGTTTATAGACGTTCTGTCCGTAGCTTGTTCTGTATTTGAGTCTGCCGAGCAGTTTGATGAGTTCCGGATGCAATCCGAAAATGCCCACTTCAAACATGGCAGCTTCGCCGTTTTCCTTGATCTGCTGGTCGAGTTCCTTGCGGACCTTTTCCACCGTCTCCTCGATGCGGGCGGGATGGATCCTGCCGTCGCTGATGAGCTTTTCCAGAGCAAGGCGGGCGACTTCCCTGCGCACGGGGTCAAATCCCGAAAGAATGACCACTTCGGGAGTGTCGTCGATGATGAGTTCGATGCCCGTCGCATTTTCGAGAGCACGGATATTGCGCCCCTCTCTGCCGATGATGCGCGCCTTCATGTCGTCGTTGGGCAGC
>DXFX01000036.1 GCA_019114245.1 Candidatus Borkfalkia faecipullorum
ATATATTGTTTATCCTCCAAATTTATTTTGTAAATGTAGTATAACATGCTGTTTTAATTTTGTCAATGATTTTTGATATATTTTTACTACATTTTTCAAATATTGCAATATTTTATTATAAAATTCATTTGAAATAAAAATAGCCAACTATAATTAGGTGGCTATTTTACAAATATTTAGAAATTAATTCTTTTAAATATTGATTGAAAAAGTTCTTTTAAAACAGGCACAGCTATAGAATTTCCACTCTGCCTATATGCTTGATTATCATCAACAACAATCTTAAAATCTTTAAAGCCCATTAATCTTAAACACTCCGCAGGAGTCATTTTTCTTGCAACAACACGTTCACCATTATACAATCCTTTATATATTCGCTGATCATTTTCCATCTCTACTGTTGGAGATTCAAGTCTAAAATCACCCGTCCAATTAAACTGCTGATTTGCGGTTTGACAGCAAATTATTTCCCTATTAACCCTCGATCTTCCCTGGTGTTTTTCCTTTGTTGTCACCCACTCAAACCCCTTTTTACCTAGATAATATTTTAATGGAACTTTTTGCTCTAAATAATCAGCAGCCTTCTTCTCTAATTTCTTTTTTGGGGGAAATATGTAATCTTTTACCCCCAACCTTCTATCAAAGCCTACTACAAAAACACGTTGTCTATGCTGCGGAAGGCCATAGTCTGAAGCATTTAAAATATCCATTTTTATTTCATAATCCAATTCATCGAAAACTTCCTGTATCTTTGCCCATGTCCTTTTCTTATCATGCGAAAGAAGACCCGGAACATTTTCATATATAAATACCTTTGGTCTAACTTCTTTGATTAAATTGCCATAAAAGAAAAATAATGTTCCTCTAGTATCTTCCAACCCCTTTTTCTTGCCATAGGTGGAAAAACTTTGACAAGGGCTTCCACCCACAAGAATATCAACTTTATCTTTATATAATGCGCCATCAATAAACCTTACATCTTCATACCATTTATCTTCAGATATAGGATGATTTGCAAAATATGATTGCTTAACAAAATTTGGTTTTTTAGTGTTAATATATAATTGATTAATATGCTTTAATTTTTCTTCGTAGGTAAGTCCTGCGGTTTCTTTGTCAATAGTTTCAAAATCCACGGAAAGTTCTCGTTCTCCGTTATCACACGCAAATACTATTTCAAATTCTTCACCTAATTGTTTCAATGCCTCTTCTGGCGCGCCTATACCGCTAAACACAGTAGCTAACTTTATCATTTCAAATACTCCAAATGCTTTAGTTTTATTTTTTATCAAAATCCCCTCGTTTTAACGCAGTTTATATAACAATATCTATCTAATTTATATTTTTAATTATTATTTTCTCTAACGCGCCACAAAGCGGCGGGGTGATTTTTTATATTCGATACAATTTCTTCGTTATCGAATAATAATTCAGGTACATAAGTTTTATCTTTTAATTTACTTAAAAACTCTTTCTCCCCGTCCGTTAAAACAAGTAAATCCTTTACATAAGCTAAAACTTTTTCTTTTGCCTTTTCAATGTCAAACTTGTCGTCTTTTGATATAACGGGTTTTAATAGAGTTTTATATTTCCTATAATCTAACCTTTCAACGTTTTTATAGTCTAACTCTTGAATATCGTAGTCCCCGCCAATAGCGTTATAAAATACAAGGCATTTTCTTAAAAGTTCGGTATCCGTTATAACGTTATTTTCTATCATAGCGTTTACGTCGTATAAATCTCTTGGCGTAGCACGTGATAAAAGTGCGTTGATTTTACTTGCATAGAGCTCAGTAGTGTTTAAGGTTAAAACTTCAAAATCTTCTACAATGCCTTTCGTTAAAATCTTCTTCTTTTCAAGCGGTAAAACGTGGCATCTATCCAAGAAGTTAATTTCAACCTTTATATTGTCACGATTGCCTGCGTTGTTAATGTAATTAAACAAGAACGACGTTAAAGCGAAATGGTCACGAGAATCAGCAAGTGAATAGCCTTCTTGCCACATATAATCGGTTAGGCGCTTTTTGAACTTCTCTTTAATTTCGGTCAATTCTTCCCTATCGACGTTTACTGTAAAATCCAAATCGATATCAACAGAAAGGCGTGGAAGTTCTACCGCAGTTAGATTTATAGCCGTACCGCCTTTAAGAGCAAGTTTATCCTTAAAGACAATGTCGCTATTTAAGAATTTTAATATTTCAGAAAGACGTAAAACCTTTTCCAAAGTATCTTTTATAAAGTTAGATTCTTGGGCAAGTCTTGTCAAGTATTGTCTTGAAAACTCCATTAATATCCCCCATTTAAACGAGATTTAAGATTTTTAGGCGCCATAAGCTTCCACTTAGAATTAAATTCTATCTCTTTATACTCGTCTTGTAAAAAATATTTTATCTGATTGGTTAGTTTACTTTTACATTCTTCAAAGAACGAATCGGTCAACATAAACTTATCTTTAAAATATTCTAATAGATAGCCTGCTTTTTGATATAAGAATACCGAATCATAAGCTTTTAACGTTTCAAGGAGCTTTGTTTCGTCCAAAACACGTATTTGGTCAAGTACATTTAAGACTTCGTCAATGCCGCCACCTGCGTCAATATCGTCAAGGCAGTCAACAACCGTACGTTCAAGAGACGTTACGCGCACTGCAGCAGTTACTATATTCATAATTTGAACGTCGTATTTTAGAGGTTTACGAACGTAGTCGATATCGTCAAAAGTAAAATCGTTGAATCGCTTTTTACTACCTACCGTTACAGTATTAAAAACTTGATTAGCTACGCCGAAATACTCAAAGGCAGAATGATAGCACACGCAAGCATCTTCAGCTATTTTAGTAGCAAGCTCAAACTTTGTCGTAAGCGGATATCCTGACACGTCAACTTGAACGTATAATCCGTTGCGGACTTTAACAATTTTTTTAGAACGAACTTGCCCCGCTATCCAATTTTCGTATTGTTTATCATTTTTAAAATAGCCTATAACTTCCTTTTTTGTAAACGTATAAGGGATAAATTTTGCCATTTGTATATCCTCAAAACTAATTTTAACCATTTTAACATAAAACACTACAAAAGTCAAGTGGTTTGTGTAGATTTAGTTAATATTTAGTAATACTGTACCTAATTTACTTGATTTCCGAAGAAAAAACGACGTTTTTAAAGCATTTTGGGTATAAAAAGTTTGTGTTTTAACTGTTTTTACACAAAACACTAAGCATTTTAGTGTTTTGTGCTTGTTTGGTTAAAACAATACATAAACTAAAAGGTTAGAACGTCTTTGCCCTAACCTTTTAGTTGATTATTCAATTACTCGTCTAAGATTTTATCTTCTTCAAGTTTTACAGATTTGAGCCACTCTTCCTTTTTACGTTGGATTACTTGATAATTTATACTTCCACGCGGACAACAAGATAATAAAAAGTTAAAATCTTTTAGTTTGTTGCGAATCTTGTCGTTTGGGTCTTCTACAATAATCTTCGGTTTTCGATACGCGTTATATAATGTTATAAAGCATTTCCAACTATATGCCATCAAATTTTGTTTTGCGGCACGTTTGCAATACCTATGCCAACATAACCTTATAGACGATTGATGTTTACACATTTGAAACTCTTCCCACTTAAAATCGGGAATTAGATATCCTTCCCCGGCTTTCGCCCTTTCGGGGAATAATAAAGAAGAAATTTCTTCTTCACTCATATCATTTAACGCATAAACCTCAATTCCTAACGCCTTTATCCGTCGAAAAAATCTCCAAACTGTCATTCGAGAACAACTGCAAAGGGTAGCGATTTGCTCTTGTTTATTGCCTTTTTCGTAATATTCAATGATTAATTTGTATTTTGACATAGTTTTCTCCTATTTTATCGCCCTTTTTTACCTATAGCGGTAGATACAGAAAAATGTAACATTTGAGGAACCACCCCGTTTTTTTGACCGATTTTTGACCTGATAAGAGATTTTTAAGAGAAAAAAAGTAGTCACTCTCCGAAAAGAATGACTACTAAAACCTTATTTTTTAATTAAAAATTGAATTTTTACCGCTTTTTGGCGCTAAATCTTAGCCCCTAGGATTACGGATATTCGCCTGCGCGGCTGCGAGGCGCGCGATGGGAACACGGTAAGGAGAGCAGGAAACATAATCCAGCCCGATCTTATGGCAGAACTCGATGGACGAAGGATCGCCGCCGTGCTCGCCGCAGATGCCGCAGTGCAGGGTGGGACGGGTAGACTTGCCGAGTTTGACAGCCATATCCATCAGTTTGCCCACACCGACCTGGTCCAGCTTTGCAAACGGATCGAATTCGTAGATCTTGTTATCATAGTAGGCCTTCAGGAACTTGCCCGCATCGTCACGGGAGAAACCGAACGTCATCTGCGTCAGATCGTTGGTGCCGAAGCAGAAGAACTCCGCTTCTTTTGCGATCTCGTCCGCAGTAAGAGCCGCGCGGGGGATCTCGATCATCGTGCCGACTTCGTATTTGAGGTCGCTTCCGCTTTCCTTGATCAGCTTGTCAGCCGTTTCCACGACGAACTTCTTGACGAAGGTGAACTCCTTCACTTCGCCGGTGAGCGGGATCATGATCTCGGGAACGATGTTCCAATCGGGGTGCTTTTTCTTGACGTTGATGGCAGCCTTGATGATGGCAGCCGTCTGCATCTTTGCGATTTCAGGATAGGTGACCGTCAGACGGCAGCCGCGGTGACCCATCATCGGGTTGAACTCGTGCAGGTCTGCGATGATCTGTTTGATCTGTGCGACCGTCTTGCCCTGAGCCTTTGCGAGAGCCTTGATGTCCGCCTCTTCGGTGGGAACGAACTCATGCAGAGGAGGATCGAGGAAGCGGATGGTGACAGGATGGCCGCCGAGAGCTTCGTACAGTTTTTCAAAGTCGCTCTGCTGCATGGGCTCGATCTTGGCGAGAGCGGCTTCGCGCTCTTCCACGGTGTCCGAGCAGATCATTTCGCGGAATGCCGCGATACGTGCGGGATCGAAGAACATATGCTCCGTACGGCAGAGGCCGATGCCCTGTGCGCCGAATGCGGCAGCCTGTTTTGCGTCCTTGGGGGTATCCGCGTTGGTGCGGACGTCGAGCGCCTTGTATTTATCCGCCATCTCCATGATGCGGCCGAAGTAACCGCTGTTGGGATCTGCGGGAACGGTCGGGATCAGGCAATCGTAAATGTTACCGGTGGAACCGTCGAGGGAGAGGACGTCGCCTTCCTTATACAGCTTGCCCTTGAGGGTGAACTGTTTGTTTTCCTCGTCCATCTTGATGTCGCCGCAGCCGGAGACGCAGCAAGTACCCATGCCGCGCGCGACGACTGCCGCGTGAGAGGTCTGTCCGCCGCGCACGGTCAGGATGCCCTGCGCGTATTTCATGCCCTCGATGTCTTCGGGGGAGGTTTCCAATCTTACCAGGATGACCTTCTCGCCCTTCTTGCCCTCTTTGACGGCGTCTTCTGCCGTGAACACGATCTTACCTGCGGCAGCGCCGGGGGAAGCGGCAATACCTTTGCCGACGACGTTGTTCTTGTCAGCCTCTTTGAGAGCCTTGGGATCGAACTGCGGGTGCAGCAGCATATCCAGCGATTTCGCATCGATCTGCATGAGAGCTTCCTGCTCGGTGATCATGCCCTCGTCGATGAGGTCGCACGCGATCTTGATAGCGGCGGCAGCGGTACGCTTGCCGTTACGCGTCTGCAGCATATAGAGTTTGCCGTTTTCGATGGTGAACTCCATGTCCTGCATATCGCGGTAATGCTCTTCGAGGATCTTGCAGACTTTCTGGAATTCGTTATAAGCTTTGGGGAACACGTCCTTCATCTGGGAGATGGGCATCGGAGTACGGATACCTGCGACGACGTCTTCGCCCTGTGCGTTGGTCAGGAATTCGCCCATCAGGCCCTTTTCGCCGGTGGCGGGGTTACGGGTGAATGCGACGCCCGTACCGGAGGTTTCGCCCATGTTGCCGAACGCCATCATCTGCACGTTGACTGCGGTACCCCAGCTGTAAGGGATGTCGTGGTCCATACGATAGACGTTTGCGCGGGGGTTGTCCCAGGAACGGAACACGGCCTTGATGGCCTCGAACAGCTGTTCCTTCGGGTCGGTGGGGAAGTCTTTGCCCAGCTGCTTTTTGTACTCTGCCTTGAACTGGTTGGCGAGCTCTTTGAGGTCTTCCGCCGTCAGATCGACGTCCTGCGTGACGCCCTTTTTCTTCTTCATCTGGTCGATGAGCTGTTCAAAGTATTTTTTGCCGACTTCCATGACGACGTCCGAGAACATCTGGATGAAGCGGCGATAGCAGTCGTACGCCCAACGGGGGTTGCCGGATTTTTTGGCGATGACTTCCACCACTTCCTCGTTGAGACCGAGGTTGAGGATGGTATCCATCATGCCGGGCATGGAAGCGCGTGCGCCCGAACGGACGGAAACGAGCAAGGGGTTTTCCTTGTCGCCGAACTTCTTGCCGCAGATATTTTCCATTTTGGAGATATAGTCCATGATCTCCGCCTGGATTTCGGGATTGATCTGTCTGCCGTCTTCATAGTACTGCGTGCAGGCTTCCGTGGAAATGGTGAAGCCCTGAGGCACGGGCAGGCCCATGCCTGTCATTTCTGCAAGGTTTGCGCCCTTACCGCCGAGAAGCTCGCGCATCTTTGCGTTGCCTTCCGAGAAAAGGTAGCAATATTTCTTTGCCATAAAAGTTTCTCCTCCTGATAAGATTGGATTATGTTGGCTTTTCTAACGTATCTATTTTAATATACTTTGCAACAAATTTCAAGTGAAAAGCCGATAATTTTAAAATTTTTTACGCGGATTTTACACCGTTCGCGCCAAAAAGCGGAAAAGCGCAAAAAAACGCGCGGCGGAACAAGTCCGCGCGCGTGTGCGTCACAGAAAATCTATGTACTGGGAGAGCGCCTTTACCTGCGTTTCCGTCTTGCGCGTGAAATACAGATACAGCAGTCTGAGCGCCCGTTTGCCCGCTTCGGGCAGGATGTAGGCGGGGTCGTACTCCATTCCCGCGCACTTTCTGAGGAGCTGGAAGGTGCTTTCCCGCACGCGCGAGCCGCGCGCGCAGTCTTCGCAGGTGAAACACCCGCCCGAAAAATCGAAATAGGGCTTGCCCGTGAGCGGCGCGCCGCAATCGGCGCAGGCCGAGAGATCGATCATGTACCCCGACAGCGTGAGCAGCCGCAAAAAGAAAGAGATCAGCGCTTCCGTCTCCTCCTTTTCGCACATTTCCCCCAGCGCCGTCACGGCGAGAAGGAACAGTTCCTCGTTGACCAGCCCTTCTGGCAGGACGGCGTCGCACAGCCCCGCCAGCGACGCCGCGGCGTACAGCTTTCCGACGTCCATGCGCAGGCCGTAAAAGGCGTCCGTCGCGAAGGCGGAGATCACGGTGTAGCGCTCCCCTTTCTGCGCCAGCACGTATTCGCCGAAACAGAAGGGCTGCGCCGCAAAGTTGAGGCGCGCCTTTGCCTTGCGCACCCCCTTCGCCGCCGCGGAAAGCTTTCCGTTTTGCAGCGTGAACAGGGTGAGCATCCTGTCCGATTCCCCGTAATCCGCCGTGCGCAGGACGAGTGCGTCCACCTTGATCTCCATACCGACCCTCTCTACTTTTTCAGCTGCCTGTACAGCATATAATAGGACAGGCTGCCCGTTTTCTGAAACATTTTCCAGGCGAGTTCCGCCGTTTCGTCATCCTTTACAAACCGTGCCATTTCTTTCCCCTCCGCACGCAGTATGTGCAGAAAACAGGGATACGTTACACGGAAATTTTTACTATTTGCTCAATCGTGCTCGGTCAGCTCGCGCTGGAACGCGGCGAGATCGGTGCGCTTTTCGCGCACGAAAGCGATGGCCGCCGAGGGGTGCATGTTCAGCCTGCCCGTCAGAAGATAGGGCACGTCGTACCCCCATACCGTCCCCGACTGGCGCAGGGGGAGCATATAGTCGGAGAGAAATTGCAGGACGGGTTCGAGATCGAACTTGGGGTTTTTAAGAAATCCCAAAAGAAGCTCGAGCGAACAGTTGCCCGCGCCCCTGCCCATGCCGTTCATGGTGGCGTCCAGATAGGAAGCGCCCCAGCTGGCCGCCTCGATGGTGTTGCCGAACGCCAGCTGCTGGTTGTTGTGCGCGTGCACGCCGATGATCTTTTTGTACTTTTCGCCCGCTTCGAGGTAGCGCAGCGTCAGCTTTGCCACCTGTTCGGGGTACAGCGAACCGTACGAATCGACGAGATAAATGCAGTCCACCCCGCTTTCGCCCAGCATACGCAGGGCGTCGTCGATGTCCTCGTCCTTGGCTTTGGACACCGCCATGAGGTTGGCGCACGTCTCGTAGCCCAGCTTTTTGCAGTGCTCGATCGCGCGGATGGCGGTGGGGATCTCGTTGAGATAGCAGGCGACGCGCACCATGTCGAACACGCTCTCCTTGCGGGGCAGGAAGCTTTCAAACTCCGTTCTGCCCACGTCTGCCATGACGCAAAGCTTCATGTCCGACTTGTTTTCGCCCACGACGGCGCGCATGGCGTCCTCGTCGCAGAATTTGAATTTGCCGAATTTGTCCTCGTCGAACAGCTTTTTGGAAGCCTTGTAGCCCAGCTCCATAAAGTCCACGCCCGCCGCGACGTTGGCGGCATACAGAGCGCGGGCAAACTCGTCCGTAAAGCGGAAATCGTTGCACAGCCCGCCGTCCCGCAAGGTCGCGTCCAGCACCTTGATGTCCGGACGGAAAGAGAGCAGCGAGCCCTTTCTCTTGGTTTCTGCCATAACGTTGCCTCAGTGTCTGTTTTTGAGTTCGGTGCAGACGTCCGAAAGTTTTACGCCCGCATTTGCCAGCAAAACGAGGGTATGATAGAAGAGGTCGGCGCACTCGCCCACGATCTCCTCTTTGTCCCCGTTTTTGGCGGCGATGACCAGTTCCACCGCCTCTTCGCCCGCCTTTTTGGCGATCTTGTCCACCCCTTTGTCAAAGAGATAGTTGGTATAGCTCCCCTCCTCGGGGTTTTCTTTCCTGTCCTCGACGATGCGCTGCAGCTGCCCGAGCATCTCCGCACCGACGCCGCATTCGCGCACGGGGGTGAAAAAGCAGGTATAATTGCCCGTGTGGCAGGCCGCGCCCGTCTGCTGCACTTTGAGGAGGACGCAGTCGGAATCGCAGTCCAGATACACGCCGATCACCTTTTGCAGGTGTCCGCTCTCCTCCCCTTTTTTCCAGAGTTTCTGCCGCGAACGGCTCCAATAATGGGCGTACCCCGTCTCCAGCGTCTTGTCGAACGCCTCCCGGTTCATGTACGCCTGCATGAGCACTTCTCCGCTCTCGTAGTCCTGCGCGATGGCGCAGATCAGCCCGTTGCCGTCAAATTTGAGTTGCATTTTATACCTTCCTTACGGGGATGCCCCGCTCTGCGAGATAATTTTTGAGTTCGCGCATATCCAGTTCCGCGAAATGGAAGAGGGAAGCCGCCAGCGCCGCATCCGCCTTGCCCGCGGTGAGCACGTCGGCAAAGTCCTCTTTCTTTCCCGCGCCGCCCGACGCGATGACGGGAATGTTGACCGCCTCCGCCGCCTGCCGCGTGAGTTCGAGGTCGTACCCCGATTTTGTGCCGTCTTTGTCCATGGAGGTGAGCAGAACTTCGCCCGCGCCCAGCTTTTCCGCGACGCGGATCCAGGTAATGGCGTCCAAACCCGTGTTCACCCTGCCGCCGTTGAGATAGACGTCCCAGCCGCCGCGCGCGTTTGCCTTGGCGTCCACCGCCAGCACCACGCACTGCGAACCGAAGCGCAGCGCCGCCTCCGTGATGAGGGAGGGATTGAGGATAGCCGCCGAATTGACGGCGATCTTGTCCGCCCCCGCCGCGAGCAGGGTGCGGAAATCCTCCACCGTGCGGATGCCGCCGCCCACCGTGAGGGGCAGGAACACCTGTTCGCTGGCGCGGGACAAAACGTCCAGCGCCGTCTTTCTGCCGTCGCTGGACGCCGTGATGTCCAGAAATACGATCTCGTCCGCGCCGATCTTGTCGTAAGCGCGGGCGATCTCCACGGGGTCGCCCGCGTCGATGAGATTGACGAAGTTTACGCCCTTGACGACCCTGCCCTTGTCGATGTCCAGGCAGGGAATGATCCTCTTTGCTAACATAGTTACTCCCGATGTGCCGCGGCGAGCGCCTCTTTCAGGTCGATCGCCCCCGTGTACAGAGCCTTGCCCAGCACCGCGCCGTAAACGTCGCTGTCGCGCAGGTTGACGACGTCCTGCAAGGAGGAAACGCCGCCCGAGGCGATGACGGAGAGCTCCGTCTCTTTCTGTATACGGATGGTTTCGCACACGTTGACGCCTTCCATGGCGCCGTCCTTGGAAATGTCCGTGAAAAGGGCGTACCGTATGCCCATTTTTTTGCATTTTTTGCCGAAATAGACGGCGGTCATGTCCGTCTGTTCCGTCCAGCCCTTGACGGCAAACATTCCGCCGCGCGCGTCGATGCCCGCGACGATCTTGCCCGAAAACCTGAACGCCGCCAACGCGAACGCGTCGGGATCGTACGCCGCCATCGTGCCGATGACGGCGCGGTCGGCGCCCGCGTCCAGACGGCGCTCCACGTCCTCCACGGTGCGGAGTCCGCCGCCGCTCTGAACGTTGATCTTAAACCTCTTTTTGATTTCCGAAATGGTCTTGTCTATGCCGCTCTTGCCCGAAAAGGCGCCCGAAAGGTCGACGATGTGCAGCCACCGTGCGCCCGCTTCCGCCCACTTTTCGGCAAATTCCAGCGGATCGCCGTAATCGGTCACCGCGTTGCGGTCCCCTTTGTACAGGCGTACCGCCCTGCCTTCTAAAATGTCGATTGCCGGAAATAAGATCATACGTTCCCCCTTTTTTAAGACATTTCGCAAAAATTTTTCAAAAGCCGCAAGCCTGCCTCGCCGCTCTTTTCCGGATGGAATTGCACGCCGTACGCGTTGCCCGCGTACACCGCCGAAGGGTAATCCCCGTAGTAATCTGTCTTGGCGGCGACGTATTTTTCCGCGCAGACCGCGCGGTATCCGTGCACAAAATAGAAGTACGTACCCTCCTCTATGCCTGCAAACAGCGCCGTCTTTAAGCCGTGAACGCTGTTCCAGCCGATCTGCGGGATCTTGCCCTGCGTGAACCGCTCCACGCTCCCTTCCACGAGGGAAAGCCCCTCAAACTCGCCGTCCTCATAGCTCTTTTCCAGCAAAAACTGCATTCCCAGGCAGATGCCTAAAAGTTTTGTGCTCCTGACACGCTCTTTGAGGTATGCGTCCAGGCCGCGCGCTTTCAGCTGCGCCATGCCCGCACCGAAGGAACCCACGCCCGGCAAGATCAGCCGTTCGCAGCCGTCCAGCTCGCGCACGTCCCCCGAAATGAGGGCGCGCCTGCCCAGCGCTTCCAGCGCCTTTTGCACGGAACGCAGATTGCCCGCGCCGTAATCGACAATGCCGATCATTTACAGTACTCCTTTGGAGGACGGGATCTTGTCCGAAGTGACCTTCACCGCGTCCTGCACGCACTTTGCAAATGCCTTGAACATCGCCTCCGCCTCGTGGTGCAGATTGCCGCCGCGCAGCAGCGCCATGTACAGATTGACGCCCGCGTTGGTGGAAAAGGCGCGGAAAAATTCTTCCACGAGTTCCGCGTCAAAGGTGCCGATCTTTCCTTCCAGCTTGCAGCAAAAGCTGAGATACGGCCTGCCGCTGATGTCCAGCGCCACCTGCGCCGCACATTCGTCCATGGGGATGACGCGGTCGGCAAAGCGCGCGATGCCCCGCTTTTCGCCCAGCGCCTGACGGAACGCCTGCCCCAGACAGATGCCCACGTCCTCCACGCTGTGATGGTAGTCCACCTGCGTGTCCCCCACGCATTTCACGTCCAGATCCGCGCCCGAATGCACGGAAAAAAGTTCGAGCATATGGTTTAAGAATCCCACGCCCGTATCGATGCCGTTTTTGCCCGTCCCGTCCAGATTTAAGGACAGGCGGATGTCCGTTTCGCGCGTTTTGCGCACAATTTCCGCCGTTCTCATTTTTCTCCCTCCAGTCTGACGCGCACCGCGTTGGCGTGCGCGGAAAGTCCTTCGCTCTCGGCAAGGCGCACGATGTCCGCGCCGTCCTCCAGGATCGCCTCTTTGGAGTAGCGGATGACGCTCATCTTGCGCAGGAAAATGTCCGCGTTGAGCACCTCGAAAAAGCGCGCCGTTCCGCCCGTGGGCAGAATGTGATCGGGGCCTGCAAAGTAATCGCCGACGGGTTCGGGCGTGTAGCTGCCCAGAAACACCGCGCCCGCGTTTCTGATCTCTTTGAGAAGTTCCTCGCAGTCGGCCGTTGCGATTTCCAGGTGTTCGGGTGCGATCTCGTTGGCGAGGGCGCACGCCTCTTTGCCGTCTTTGACGAGAATGATGCCGCCCGCGCTGTCCAGCGCGCACCGCGCGATGTCGCTGCGGGGCAGCAGAGAAAGCTGGCGCTCCGCCTCGGCGGCGACCTTCTGCGCGAATTCCTCGTCAAAGGTGAGCAGAATGGCGCGCGCGAGCTTGTCGTGTTCCGCCTGCGAGAGCATATCCGCCGCGACGTACACGGGGTTTTGCGTACCGTCCGCAATGATGAGGATCTCCGAAGGGCCTGCGAGCATATCGATGCCCACTTCCCCGTACACCTCTTTTTTGGCGAGTGTGACGTAAATGTTGCCGGGGCCGGCGATGACGTCCACTTTGGGGATGCTCTGCGTGCCGTAGGCGAGCGCGGCGATCGCCTGCGCGCCGCCCGCTTTGAAGAGCTTTGTCACCCCGCACTCCGCGGCGGCGACGATGACGGCGGGCGAAACTTTGCCGTTTTTGGCGGGGGTGCAGACGTAAATTTCCGCAACGCCTGCCGCTTTTGCGGGCAGAACGCCCATCAGCACCGAGCTGACCAGCGGCGCCGTGCCGCCGGGAACGTAGATGCCCGCGCGCTGCACGGGGCGCACGGCGTAGCCCGTCGTCCGTCCGTTTACCGTGCGCACGTCCTCTTTCATGAGGGAGCGCGCGTGGTATTCGTACACGTTTTTGACCGCTTTTTTGAGGGACGTAAGCAGTTTTTCGTCCACTTCTTTGTACGCGGCGGCAATTTCTTCCGCGCTGACGGCGACCGTCTGCGCGTTGAGAGCGCTGCCGTCAAACTTTTCGCAATAGGCAAACAGAGCCTCGTCTCCGCGCACTTTCACCGCCTGCACGATCTCGCGCACGGCGGCGGCGCGGGACGCGTCGTCAAACCTGCCCCTCTTTAAAACGTCTGCCGCGGACGCGGCGTCCTTGAATATCCTCATGTTATTCACCGATGTATTTTTTCATTTTGGAGATGAGCGGCAAAATCTGCGCCGCCTTCGTCTTTAAGCTGACCTTGTTTGCCACCAGCCGCGCGGAGATATCGAAGATCTCTTCCAGCACGACGAGGCCGTTGGCGCGCAGGGTGCCGCCCGACTGCACGATGTCGAAAATGACGTCCGAAAGTCCCGTGAGCGGCGCCAGCTCGATGGAGCCGTTGAGTTTGATGATCTCCACGTCCTCCCCGCGCGACAAAAACAGCTTTTTCGCCGTATTGACGTACTTTGTGGCCACCCGCAGGTGGGGCGCGGAAAGGGAATTCCTGTCGGGGAATCCCGCCAGGCACAGCCTGCATTTTTCAAATTTTAAATCCAGCATCTCGTAGAGATCGGCGCCCGCTTCCAGCAGGGTGTCCTTGCCGACGATGCCGATGTCCGCAATGCCGTATTCGACGTACGTGGGCACGTCCGAAGGCTTTACGAAAAAGAAACGGAACTTTTTGTCCGGCGTTTCGAGCACGAGTTTGCGCGTTTCTTCCTTTAACACTTCCGCGCGGATGCCGCAGCGGATGAACAGATCGGCGCAGGATTCCGCCAGCCTGCCCTTGGCAAGAGCTACGTTGAGCATCAGTCTTTCACCTCCCCGTACGCCTGTGCGCGCAGCACGCGCACCAATCCGACGGCAAACCCGACGGCGAAAAGACTGCGCCCGAACTGTGCGCACAATCCGTCGTACCTGCCGCCCGAAAGCACGGGAGCGCCCACCCCTTCCGCAAGGCCCGTAAAGACCATGCCCGAATAGTAGGAAAGGCTTTTGACCGTGCCGAGGTCGAAGGAGACGTATTTCCCCGCGCCCTGTCTGCACAAAAGCGCGTACACTTCCTGCAAATGCGCGAGCGCCGCCAGCGCGGCGGGATTTTCCGTGAGCGTCTTTGCCCGCTCCAGCACCTCGGCGCCGCCGAACAGCGACGGCAGGGCGAGAATGGCCGACTGCGCCTTTTCGCTGGCGCCGTAACGGCGCAGGGCGATCTCCGTGTTCACCGCGTCCTTGGCGTTGATGTAGCCGCGGATCTCCTCCGCCGCCTCTGCCGAAAGTCCGCTGTCTTCGAGAAGCCCCTTATAAAAGCCGACGTGGCCGATGTCCACGATGAAGTTTTTCAGTCCGACGGATTTCAAGCACTCCACGGCAAACGCCACGGTGTCCGCGTCCGACTGCGCCCCCTCTTCGCCGAAAATTTCCACGCCCGCCTGCGCCACTTCGCGGTCGGAATTGCCGCCCGCGGCAAAGTTGTAGATGTTGGAAAAGTAGCAGAGCCGCGCGCGGTCCTCGTGCAGCTTGGTCGCCGCAATGCGCGCGCAAGAGAGTGTCATATCCGGGCGCAGGACGATGAGGTTGCCGTCCTTGTCCGTCATTTTAAACATATTTGCCTGCGGCACGGGGCTTTGGATGCAGGCGAACGTGTCGTAATATTCCAGCCCCGCCGTGCGCACCGAGCGAAAGCCCTTCTGCGCAAATTTTTTGCGGAGGGTGTCCTCTATTTTGTCCAGCCGCGCGCTCTCTTCGGGCAGGATGTCCCGCACGCCCGCGGGAAGTTTGAAGTAGTTCATGGGTGTTCCTTTGCGCGGCTGTCCGCGCCGTTTTGCTTTGTTTACAGAGGTTTTCTTACTAAGATTTTAACACGGCAAGGCGCTTTCTGTCAATGAAAACGCGCAGAAAAAGCGCTTGGAGGTGCTTTCCTGCGCGGATTTCATCAATTCAGCACAACGTCTTGCAGACTTTCGTATTTTTTGAGGGCGAGTTCGCGCAACAGGGAAATGTCCGCGCAGCCCACCGCCTCGTCCGCAAGCTGTTTTGCGGCAAAGATCACTTTGGGAGGATATTGCAGATTTTTCAGTTCGGACAGCATTCTGCCGCTCTGGCGCGTGCCCATAAAATCGCCGCCGCCCCGCATTTTCAGGTCGTATTCGGCAATTTTGAACCCGTCCGTGTTGTTTTTGATGACGGACAGCCGCTCGCGCGCCTGCGGGGAATCGCTGCCCATCAGCAGGAAGCAGTAGCTCTTTTTGCTGCCCCTGCCCACCCTGCCGCGCAGCTGGTGCAGCTGGGAAAGGCCGAACCGTTCGGCATTGTAGATGACCATGATGGTGGCGTCGGGGACGTCCACCCCCACTTCGATGACGGTGGTGGAGACGAGGCAATCGTACTTCTTATCCATGAACGCCTGCATGATCTCCGTCTTTTCCTTGTCCTTCATCTTGCCGTGCAGGAGGGCGAACCGCACGCGCGGGAGGCGGTTTTTCAGCTCGTCGAAAAGCTCGGTGACGCTGATGAGCGAACCCTCCTCGTCCCCCTCGATCTTGGGGCAGACGAAGTAGCTTTGGTTGCCCAGCTTTGCCTGTTCGCCGATGTATTCAAGCATATCGTCGTACTTGCGCGGCGGCACGATGCCCGTGACGATCTCCGAACGCGCCTTGGGCTTGTCCTTGATCTCGGAAATGTCCAGATCGCCGTAAAAGATGAGGGAGAGAGTGCGCGGAATGGGGGTGGCGGACATGACCAGCATATCGGCGCCCGCACCCTTTTCCCCCAGCGCGCTGCGCTGGGCAACGCCGAAGCGGTGCTGTTCGTCGCACACGCACAGCGCGAGGTTTTTGGGCTGCACGTCCGCCTGCAACACGGCGTGCGTGCCGCAGACGATGTCGATCTCCCCCGATGCCAGCCCCTTTTTGACGGCCGTCTTTTCCCTTGCGGGCGTGCTGCCCGCAAGAAACGCGACGCGGTATTCGGGGAAATATTTCTGCAGGAGCGCGAAGTTCTGCGCGGCGAGCACCTCGGTGGGCGCCAGAAAGGCGCCCTGGTACCCGCTTTTGACCGCCATGTACAGCGCGCACAGCGCCACCGCCGTCTTGCCGCTGCCCACGTCCCCCTGTAACAGCCTGTTCATGCGGGTGGGGGCCTTCAGGTTGGCGTACACGTCGTCCACCGCCTTTTTCTGGCCCTCGGTGAACTCGAAGGGAAAGCGCATGGCAAAGTGCGCCACGTCCGACGCCGTGCAGGAATAGGTGCGCAGGCGGACGTCCTCCTTGCCCCCCTTGATGAAACGGAAGGCGGAAATGAGGATAAAGTACTCCTCCAGTGCGATGCGCGAGCCCCCTTCCTCCCGCTCGGCAAGCGTCTGCGGGGCGTGTACCTTGCGGTACGCCTCCGCGAGGGAGGGAAGGGCGTACTTTCTGACGAGCTCGGGCGGGACCGCCGTGACGATGGGGACCTTTTTCAGCGCGTCCGCCACCGCGTCGCGCACCGCCCTCTGCGTGAGCGTGCCGCGCAGCGAATACACGGGAACAATGCCTTTAAGGCGGTAATTTTTTTCGCGCAGCTCGAAAGAGGGGTTGACCATGGAGGGCGTTCCCATGCCGTAACGGTTCTGCACCCTGCCGTAAAAGAGGTATTCCTCCCCCGCTTTCAGGTTTTTCTGCACGTACGGCGCATTGAACCAGATGGCGGAAAAGCGTTCGCCGCCCTGGTCGCACCACACCTTGATAAAGGGCCGGCGGCCCGCATACACCGCCTGCGGCGGAGACGCCACGCGGCAGGCGAGCAGCACCACGTCGTTGTGATAGCACTGCGAGATCTTTACCGTCTGCGTGAGGTCGAGATAGTCGCGCGGGAAAAAGCGCACGAGGTCTTCCGCAGTGAAAATATTCAGTTTGTTGAGGTCCTTTTCCCGCTTTTCGGAAATGCCCCGTATCTGCGTAAGTTTCATCTCTTTCCTCCCCTTGCGCGCCGCCGCCCCGAACGGCAGAATCACCGCAAAGATTTTTTAAGGCGAATACAAAACTGTATCCGCCCTTGTGTTCCGATGATAAATGAATGTGAGATTATTTTTTACTCCTGCCGGCAACGAAAAAGCACACGAGAAAAACCAGCGCGATCCCCGCCGAAACACTCCCGGCGTATAAACAAACGGGATTTTTCAGAAAAAACCCGACGGGAAAGAGAACAAATGCCGCCAGTTGCACAACCGCATAAATGCAAAGCAGGATCTTTTTCATGTTTTGTCTCCCGTTATTCCAAAGAAACGATATAATAATAGATGGGCTGACCGCCGAAATGCACGTCTACGTCGCAGTCGGGGAACTTTTCCGCCACGCGCTCGGCAAGCGCCTGCGCGTCCTCTTCCTTGACGTCCTTGCCGTAATAGAGAGTGATGATCTCGTGGGAGCTGTCTTTGAGGCGGTCGATGAGCGCGAGCATGGTGTCGTCCACGTTGCTGCCCTTGGCGAGGATCTTTTTGTCGTCCAGGCCGATGATGTCCCCTTCTTTCAGATTGAATCCGTTGACGCTGGTGGCGCGGACAGCGTATGTAACCTGACCTGCGCGCACGTTGTCGATGGAATGGATCATGTCCGTCTTGTTTTCTTCCGCACTGCATTCGCTGTTGAAGGCGAGCGCCGCCGCAAAGCCCTGCGGCACGTTTTTGGTGGGAATGACGTGTATGGTGCGGTTGTGCACCAGCGCCTTTGCCTGTTCCGCCGCCAGAATGATGTTCTTGTTGTTGGGGAACACAAAGACGTGTTCTGCATTGATCTTCTGCACGGCGTCGGCAATGTCCTCCGCGCTGGGGTTCATTGTCTGACCGCCCTCGATGACGCGGTCGACGAGCAGATCCTTGAAAATGGCGGCAATGCCCTCGCCCGTGCAGATGGCGAGCATTCCCATTTCCTTTTTCTCCGCCTCGCGCTTTGCGCGCAGGGCGCGGTTCTGTTCGAGCATATTTTCGATCTTCACGCGGTCCAGTTCGCCCAGGTCCACCGCATAGGTGAGCGCAAGCCCCGGCGTGTTGGTGTGGACGTGGACCTTGACCAGCTCCAGATCGCCGATGCAGATGACCGAATCGCCGATCTGCATGAGCTTTTCCTTGAGCTTGTCGATGTCCGCAAGCGTGGTGGATTTTTTCAGATTGATGATGAAAAATTCGGTGCAGTAGGCAAATTCGATTTCGCCGAGGTCGAGGTTGATGATGTCCGAATTGTCGCCGAACACGTCCTCGTCGCTCTTGCCCGCCTCGGGCGCGACGTATTCTTCCACCTCTTCGCCGTTGAGTACGGCCAGAAATCCCTTATAAATGCACAAAAGCCCCATGCCGCCCGAATCGACCACGCCCGCTTTTTTGAGGACGGGCAGAAGTTCGGGGGTCTGCGCCAGCGCTTCTTCCCCTTTTTTGATGACGTCCGTCAGAAAATCGGCAAAATCCTTGTACTTGGGCGCCGATTGTTTGGCAAATTCGCTCATCAGGCGCGCCACCGTGAGCATGGTGCCTTCCTTGGGTTTGGAGACTGCGGAATAGGCAACTTTGGTGCCGTTTTCCATTGCCTTGGCAAAGCCCTTGATGGTCACTTCTTCCCCGTTTTTGATCTGCGCGCAGATCCCGCGGAACAGCTGCGAAAGAATGACGCCGGAATTTCCGCGCGCACCCTTCAGCGCGCCCTTGGAAACGGCGTCGCACAGTTCGGAAAGGCGGTTGGAGGGACACAGCCCCAGCTCCTTGACCGCCGACTGGATGGTGAGCGACATATTCGTGCCCGTATCGCCGTCCGGCACAGGGAACACGTTGAGTGAGTCGACTTTTGTTCTGTTTATTTCAAGCACCTTCGCGCCGGAGAGGATCATCTTCCGGAATTCGGTGCCGCCAATGGTTTTAGGCATGAAAATTTCTGCTCCTTTCAGGCGGGGACCTTACAGCTTGACCCCGATGATGTTCACGTTGACCGTATCCACGATCATACCCGTAAACTTTTCTACTCTGTACTTCACGCTCTCTTTCAAAGATTCCGCAACGGCGTTGATGGAAACGCCGAACTTGATGATCACGTAAACGTCAATGTAGATGCGGTCGCCGTTTGTGGTCACTTTTACGCCCTTGCCCTGCGAAGGTTTTTTGAACAACTCGGACAGGCTGTCCGTAAAACGGCGCGAAACAGTTTCGACGATGCCGTAACATTCCATCGCCGCCTGTGACGCAACCCTCGCGATCGCTATATCTGAAATTGTGATTTTGCCGTAGGCATTGCTCGTATTGACAGACATAAACGTATACTCCCGTATCGCCTATATTCTATACTATTTTCCCTGTTTTTGCAAGAGAAAATTTACTTTCCCCGATATTATTTTTAAAAATCATGAAAAAATGCTGAAAAAGAGGCAAAATCGATTGATTTTTTTTGCGCATTTTGGTATAGTATCTATGCTCGTTTTGAGCGGGGCGCTTTTTTCGCGCTCAATTTTTTGTCAGATTATGACCGTGGAGGTGTTAATATGTCGAGGGTTTGCAGCATTTGCAACAAGGGGCAGAATTCCGGCAACAACGTGAGCCACAGCAACCGCAGGACGAGAAGAACGTTTAAGGCGAATGTCCAGAAAGTGAAGATCGTCAAGGACGGAAAGGTGGAAGCCGCTTACGTTTGCGCACGTTGCCTGAAGAGCGACAAAGTAGAGCGCGCGTAATTGATACTGAAAAACGGGGGCGCTGCCATACGGCAGCGCCCTTTTGTTTTGCCGCAAGGCGCCCTCTGCAGAGGGCGCCTTGCGGCTTTTTTCGTCCGAAAAAGTGCAAAAACTTCCCCGCAGGGTCTTTCCCGCAGGGTTTTCCCGCAGGGTTTTCCCGCGCCCGCAAAAGTGCGGGCGCGGGAAAAGCTCCCTTTGCGCCGTCAGCGAAGGCCGAGAATGTCGTTGGCGTCCGCATCCGGAATGCGGCAAAGGTTGGCGAGGGTGTCCGGGGCGGGGAGCTTGTCCCCTTTGACGTAATGCGACACCGTCTGCTGGCTGACACCCATTTTTTTTGCGAGGGCAGACTGCGTCATCCCGCTTGTGCGGATCGCCTCGGCAATGTTTTTCTGAATTTCCTGCAAGGTGATCATAGTTTTCTCCCCTTTATAAAATCGGGCGGCGCACAGCGTGCGCCGCCTTGTTTTTTCTTTGGTCGGTCCTCTTTTGTGGGAAAAGCTCATTTTTCCGCCGCGCGGCGCACGAGGCGCAGGACACAGCGGATCGCCCGCGGCGGTTTGACGCAGATGATCTTTACCACTTTGAATCCTCCCGCACAAGAAATAGGAAGAGTGTTCCCTCGTCGCAGAGTATGCGCGCCTCGTCCGACAGGACGACGTTGCTGATCCCGCGGCAGCTGCCCGCCGTGAGCGTCAAGTCCTGCAACGGGTACCTGAGCCCTTCACTCTCTATTATATGCGCCCTCTCCCCCACGGGTGCGAGGGAAAGCGTCTTTCCGCGCTGACCTTTCCAGCAGATCTCGCCTTCCCCGCAGGAAATGTCCGTATATTTTGTGTGCATGACGGCGTGCGCGCCCGCGCGGTGCGCCGCTACCAGGAGCTGTAAATTGCCGAACAGGTGATCTTCCCTGCCGCCGCCCCCGCCGTAGACGTCTATCTGCCGACAGCCGCGCGAGAGGAGCATTTGCAGAGCGATCTCCCCGTCCGTAGAATCCTTTTCCACGGGGAAAACCTGCGCGCCCTGCGGAACGTAGCCCAGAGAATCGAAATCCCCTGCCGTGACGTCGATTCGCACCCTGCCTTTCGCCCAGCGCAGGGCGCCGTCGCAGCAGACGACGAAGGCGTTTCCGTCCTCTATTTCTCCCTGCCAGGGTTCGCCGTTGAGAAGAATGATGCCGCGCATATCACTTTACGTCGCGCAGGAAAGAAATGGTCTTTGCCATATCGGGGGAGCGGAACACCGTGTTGCCCGCCACGAGGATATTGACGCCCGCCGCCTTTACGCGGGCGGCGTTTTCCTCGTTGATGCCGCCGTCGATCTCGACGTCGCGGGAAAAGCCGTGTTTTGCGAAAAATTCGCGCGCGGTCTCCGCCTTGGACAGGGTGTGTTCGATAAATTTCTGCCCGCCCTTGCCGGGGTACACGCTCATGACGAGCAGCATATCCGCCTCTTCCAGCAGGGGCAGAACCTTTTCCACGGGCGTATCGGGACTGACGGAAATGCCCGCCTTGACCCCGTTGGAACGGATGGCGCGCAAGACTTCGGCCGAACGCTCCCCGCACGCTTCATAATGGAAGGTGAGGTAGTCCGCGCCCGCTTTGATGAAGTCGTCGATCTTGTTCTGCGGCTCCACCACCATCAGGTGTACGTCCAGGGGGAGGGAGGTGTGCTTTTTGAGGGACGCCACCATGTCCGCCCCGAAGGTGATCTTAGGCACGAAAGAGCCGTCCATCACGTCGCAGTGAATGAGGTCGGCGCCGCAGCGCTGCAGCTGTTCCACCGCCGCGCCCATCGCCGAAAAGTCTGCCGATAAAATAGAAGGTGCAATGCAAATTCTGTTCATGTTATTCTCCCGAAAAAGCGCACGCCTGCGGGCGTGCCGCCGCTTTAGCAAAAGGTTGTTTTTGAGTCCGTCCCCGATCAGTTTTCTTTGAGGCGGGAGGCGCGCAGCTGACCGCACGCGCCGCCGATGTCCGCGCCCGTCCTGCGGCGGAGGGTGGCGGAAAGCCCGCCCTTTTCCAGCTCGCCCAGAAAGCGGTACGCTTCCTTTTCGGAAATGCCGCGCAGATGCCGCTCCTTTACCTCGTTGAGGCGGATGAGATTGACGTGGCAGGGCCGCCCGCGCAGCAGGGAAACCAGCCTTGCGGCGTGTTCCTTGTCCGCGTTTTCCCCCGCGATGAGGGAATACTCGAAGATGTATCTCCTGCCCGTTTTGTCAAAATAATTGTCGCACGCCTTTAAAATTTCCGCAATTTTGTACGCCTTGGCGACGGGCATGATGCGCTCGCGCTCTTCGTCCGACGAGGCGTGCAGGGACACCGTGAGATTGACGGGGATCCCCTCCTCGGCGAGATCGTACATTTTGGGAACCAACCCGCAAGTGGAGAGGGAAATGTTGCGCGCACTGATGCAGATGCCCCCTTCCGCCGTGACGTTTTTTAAAAACTTTACGACGTTATCGTAATTGTCCAGCGGCTCGCCGCTGCCCATCAGGACGACGTTTGTGACGGCGCGCTTTTCCAACGTGCCGCCGAAGCGCGCATTGACCACCAAAATCTGCGCGAGGATCTCGCCCGCGCTGAGGTTGCGGATCAGCCCGTTCAGCCCCGACGCGCAGAAGGCGCAGCCCATGCGGCAGCCCACCTGCGTGGAAATGCACTGCGTTCTGCCGTATTTGTAGGACATGAGCACCCCTTCGATGATGTTGCCGTCCGCCAGCTCGAACAGGTATTTTTCCGTGCCGTCCGAGGAGGTGAGCACCTCGCGGATGCGGACGGGCTCGTCCTCAAAGCGTTCGAGAAGTTTTTGCTTGAAGGGTTTGGAGAGTTCGGAGACGTCCGAAATGCGCTTGCCGCGCATGATGCCGCGGTACAGCTGTCCCGCGCGGTATTTCTGTTCGCCGTATTCCGCCACCAGCGCGGCGATCTCCTCGGCGGACAGGTCCTGAATGATTTCTTTCATGGTGAGACCTTTTTGAGTTTGCACACGTAAAAGCCCGCCCCCAGCGAGACGTGGGGCAGAAACTGCAGGCCGAATTTTGTGCGCTCGTGTGCGAGCGGGCAGGAAAGTTCCTGCGCCGCAAATTGGGGATGTTCGGCGAGAAAAGCGCCCACCGTACCGTCGTTTTCCTCTTCAAAGAGGGAACAGGAGGAATAGTAGAGCGCGCCGCCCGCCCTGACGTACGGCGCGCACGCCGCCAGAATGGCGCGCTGCGTCTTTGTCAGCTGGGCAAGGCTCTCTTCCTTGCGGAAAAATTTGACGTCGGGGTTTTCCCCGATGACGCCGTACCCCGAACAGGGCGCGTCCACCAGAACGGCGTCGAAAGCGGCGTCGTACTTTTCTTCATGCACGGAGGAATCGCGGCAGACGACTTTTATCTCCGCCCCCATTCGCTCCGCATAGGCGCAGATCAGCTGTGCGCGGTGTTCGTGCAGCTCAAACGCGGTGACGTGCTTGCATTTTTGCGACAAAAGCACGCTTTTGCCGCCCGGAGCGGCGCAGGCGTCCAGCAGGTTTTCGCACGGCTCCACCACGGAGCAGATGGCGACGGAACCCACCGACTGGAAGGTGTATTCCCCTTTGTCGTACCCCTCGTCCCTGCGGAAACGCGCGTAGGAAAAGAGATTTTCAAAGGGCGTTTTTTCCGCGCCTTCCGCGTACTTTTGCGCCGCCTGCGCGCTTGCAAAGCGCACGAACGTGCGCGCGGGAGCGTGGGTCAGAATGCTTTCCGCCTCCTCCCCGTACTGCGCGAGGATGCGCTTTACCGCAAACAGCGGCACCGAATACTGCACGGAAAGTCTTTCCGCCTTGTCCTGCGGAAAGTTGAGTTTGCCCGCGTCGAAGTTGCGCAGAAAGGCGTTGAGAAAGCCCGCCGCGCCCCCTTTGCCCAGCTTTTTGGCAAGCGTTACGGCGTTGTCCGTGACCATGTATTTCTGCTTTTGCAGAAACAGCAGAAGATACAGGGATATTTTTAAAAGGATACGCACGGGAAGTTTGGGATTTTTGGGCGCAAACGAACGGATACAAAAATCCAGGTACAGATCGTTTTCCAGAACGCCGTAACAGATCTTCACCGTGCGGGCGCGGTTGAGTTCCTCCATGGGAGTGTCCGCGAGCGCCTGCTTTAAAAAGGCGCCCCCGCCGTACACTTTTTGCAGGACGGCGTAGGGATCGTAGAGCGGATTTGTCATGTCAGCCCCCGAAAATATCGCCGACGCACACCTTTCTGCCGTTGACGAAATCGGCGGCGCTCATGCGCTTGCCCCCTTCCGCCTGCATCTGCAGAATGCGCAGGCACCCCTCGCCCGTCTGGACGTAAATGCCCGTCTTGTCCGCGCGGACTACCTGTCCGCACACGCCGCCACCCGTCTCCGAAGCCGCCTCCGCATAGTAGAAGTTGACGAGCTTGCCGTGCAGGCGGGAAAAGGCCAGCGGCTGGGGATTCATGGCGCGGATGAGACAAGAAAGGGTCTGCGCGCTCTGCGAAAAATGCACCTCGCAATCCTCTTTTCGGATCTTTTTGCAGAGGGTGACGCCCTCCTGCGGCTGTTTTGTAAACTGCGCGGCGCCCCTTTCCAAAAGCCGCAGCGCCTCCGCGGCCGCCTCCGCACCCAGTTCGCTGAGTTTTTGGGAGAGTGTTTCCGCCGTTTCGCCCTGCTCTATCGGCAATTCCTTTTGCAGGAGAATGTCGCCCGTGTCCAGCCCGACGTCCGTGCGCATGATGGTGACGCCCGTGACGCTGTCCCCTTCCAGAATGGCGTGCTGGATGGGCGAAGCGCCCCGCCAGCGGGGGAGCAGGGAGGCGTGAATGTTGTACACGCCCGCGGGAAACGCGTCCAGCACTTCCTGCGTGAGGATCTGGCCGTACGCGCAGGTGACGAGGATGTCCGCACCCTGTGCGGCGAGGGCGGGAACGTTGTCGCGCACCCTGGCAAACTCCAGCACGGGGATTCCCTCCTGCAGGGCGTACGCCTTTAAGGGCGTGGGCGTGAGCACCGCCTTTCTGCCCACGGGCTTGTCCGGCTGGGTGAGCACGGCGAGCACTTCAAACCCCGCTTTGCGCAGGGCCGCGAGCGGCGGCACGGAAAACGCGGGCGCGCCCGCGTAGATGAGTTTCATGTCCCCTCCTAATCGTCCGAACGCTCTACGCGTTCGGCGCGGTCGGTGTACAGAATGCCGTCCAGGTGATCGAGTTCGTGGCAGACGGCGCGCGCAAAAAATCCGCGCGCGACCAGCTTTTTGCGCTTGCCGTGGCGGTCGGAATACTCCACTTTCACCACCAGCGGGCGGGTGACGATGCCTCGTTTTCCGCGCACGGAAAGGCAGCCTTCATACCCGCGCTGTTCCCCCTTGCTCTCCACGATGACGGGGTTGATGAGTTCGTAAAACCCTTCGGCGACGTCCACCACCACCGCGCGGCGCAAAACGCCCACCTGCGGCGCGGCGAGCCCCGCGCCCTCTTCCTTGCGGACGGTGTCGCGCAGGTCGTCCATCAGCTGCGCCAGTTTTTCGTCGAATGCAGTCACTTCAAAGCATTTTTTTCTTAAAATGTCGTCCCCTACCTGAACGACGTTGCGGATGGCCATAGTATCTCCTTTAACTTAAATTTGCGGGATTTTCTTCCACATACACGAGTACGTCCCGCGTTTTTTCGCGCAAAGCGCGCTCGTAGATCTGCGGCAGAAGGGCATCGTCCGTCAGCCGCATCAGCACCTGATAGCGGAACCTGTTCTGGATCCGCTTGACAGGCGATTTCATCTTGTT
>DXFX01000037.1 GCA_019114245.1 Candidatus Borkfalkia faecipullorum
TCAAAGAATACATTGACTATTGGAACAATGAGAGAATCTCTCTCAGACTAAAAGGAATGAGCCCGGTTGGATACCGAACTCATTCCAAAACAATCTAATTCTTTTTTGTCCAAACTTTGGGGTTCACTTCACTTGTCGGTCTGTTTTCTTATTTCGCAAACTGGGAATTGTAAAGGTCGCAATAGAATCCCTTTTTCTTCATCAGGCTCTCGTGCGTGCCCTGCTCGATGACGCTCCCGTCCTTCATGACAAGGATGAGGTCCGCGTCCAGAATGGTGGAAAGTCGGTGCGCCACGATAAAGGAAGTTCTGCCCTGCATCATCTTGCGGAACGCTTTCTGAATGCGCATTTCCGTCATGGTATCGATGTTGGACGTCGCCTCGTCCAGAATGAGCATGGGCGGATCGGCCAGCATCACGCGCGCGATGCACAGCAGCTGACGCTCGCCCTGGGAAATGTTCACCTTGCCCGAAAGCACGGTATCGTACCCGTTTTCGAGGTTGCGGATAAAGAAATCGCAGTACGCCGCCTTGGCCGCCGCCTCTATCTGTTCGCGCGTGGCGCTTTCGTTGCCGTAGGCGATGTTCCAGGCCACCGTCTCGTTGGCGAGGAAGCTTTCCTGCAAAACCATGCCGAACATTTTGCGGTACTCGTCCAAAGGAATGTCCTTGGCGTTTACGCCGTCCACGATGATCTCGCCGCTGCGCAGATCGTAAAAACGCATCAACAGGTTGATAAGCGTCGTCTTGCCGCAGCCCGTAGGCCCGACAATGGCGATCTTGCTGCCCGCAGGCACTTCCACGCTGAGATTTTCGATGAGCTTCTGGTCGGGTTCGTAGGAAAAGCAGACGTTGCGGATGCTCAGCTGTCCGCGGACTTTTTCGATATGCTGCGTGCCGTCCGTCCTTTCGCCCGGCTCATCGATCACTTCAAACACGCGCGCGGCGGACGCAAAGGCGTTTTGCAGCTGCGTGATGACGTTTGTCACCTCGTTGAAAGGCTTCGTGTACTGGTTTGCATAGTTGAGGAACACCGCAAGCATACCGGGCGTAAATCCGCCCAACACCACGGCGCCCAGGACGAGGTTGCCCGAAGCGTCGCTTAAAATACAGAAGATGGCGCCCAGCACCCCCACCACCGCATAGATGATGGCGTTGACAAAGCGGGTGCTCGGGTTTGTGAGCGCGGAATAGTACTGCGCCCGCCAGCCGATCTCGTACAGCCGCGCGTCGATCTCTTCAAATTTTTCGCAGGAGGAATTTTCCTCGTTGAAGAGCAAAACCGTCTTCTGCCCGCCCAGCATTTCCTTGACGTGCGCGGCGAGCGATCCCTGCACGCGGACTTGTTTTGTAAAACTTTTGAAGGTACGTCTCGTAATAAATGCGGCGACGAACAGCGAGAGCGGCGTGAGAACGACGACCACGAGCGCGATGATATAGTTGATGACAAACATCACGACGATGGTTCCCAAAATGGTGATCACGCCCGTAAAGAGGGTCGCAACGCCCTGCAAGAGCCCGTCCGAAATGATGTCCACGTCCGTGACGACGCGCGTCATCACGTCGCCCTGCGCGTGGGTGTCGATGTAGCGGATACGCGAAGAGGTGAGGCTTGCAAACGCTTCCCGCCGCAGATCGCGCACGAGGCGGTAGCAAAGGCTGTTGACGCAGTTGCCGAGCAGCTTTTGCGCCAGTGAACCCAAAAGCACGCTGAGCGCAAATCCGCCCACCATCATCCAGACCGTTTCAAAATCCACTTTCCCCACGCCGATCATGGCGTCGATCGCCCAGCCGTACAGGACGGGGCCGATGAGGGTGAATCCGACGTAAAAAATACTGAAAAGAAAGGCTCCGACCACGTTCGCCTTATACGGCTTTACATAGGTGAGCAGACGGCGGTACAGACCGCGCTTCGTTCCCTTTTTGATCTCTTGCTTGCTCATGCCTGTACCCTCGACTGTGAATCGCAGATCTCGCGGTAAAGCGGACAAGTTTCGTACAGTTCGTCGTGCTTGCCCCTGCCCGCGATCCTGCCGTCCTCCATCACGAAAATGACGTCCGCATTGCGGATGGAAGAGGCGCGCTGGGAAATGATGACGGTGGTCACGTCTTTGAGCGCCGCAATGTTTTTGCGCACCTGCGCGTCGGTTGCAAAGTCCAGCGCGGAACAGCTGTCGTCCAGAACGAGAATGGGCGGCCTGCCGACGATCGCGCGCGCAATGGTCAGGCGCTGGCGCTGTCCGCCCGAAAAGTTTTTGCCCGCTTCGGTGACGGGCTCGTCCAGCCCGCCCTTCTGCATGATAAAATCGTACGCACAGGCCACTTTCAGCGCTTGGGCCATCTCCTCGTCCGTTGCGTCCGATTTGCCCCATTGCAGGTTGGAACGCACCGTTCCCGAGAAGAGCGCCGCGCTCTGCGGCACCACGCCGAACAGATCGCGCAGGGCGCGCGCGGGATATTCCTTTACATTGTGGCCGAAGATCTCCACTTCCCCGCGGGAAACATCGTACAGGCGGGGCAGAAGGCTGACCAGCGTGCTTTTACCGCTGCCCGTACCGCCGATGATGCCCACCGTTGCGCCGCGCTGGATGTCCAGCGTGATGTCGGACAGGGAATACTGCTCCGTACCCGCATAGGAAAAGCTGACGTCCTTCATGCGGATGGCAGGCGCGCCGGGATCGGGCTGAGCCGTGCCGCCAACGTCGATGGAAGAATGGGTATCGAACACTTCGCTGACACGGTTCATGGAGGCGTGCGCCTTTGTAAACAGCGAAACGAGGTTGGAAATGACGATCATGGCGTTTAAGATCTGCGTCATGTAGTTGATGAGCGCGACGATCTCGCCGCTGGTGAATGTGGCGTCCGTATTCACCTTGTAGCCGCTGACAAAGAGGATGATCGCCACGCCGAAGTTGACGATGGCGAACGTGAGCGGGTTGAGCCACGCCGAGATCTTGCCGATGCGCAGGGAGTTTTGCAGCATATCCTCCGCCGCCGCATCAAAGCGCTCGCGCTCCCCTTCCCTGCGGGAAAAGGCGCGCACGACGCGCGCTCCTTCCAGATTTTCGTTGGTGATCTGAGTGAGCCTGTCCAGCTTTTTCTGGTTTTTGGAATAGTACGGCACCGACTTGTGCATGATGACCCACAGCACCAGCCCCACCAGCACGGCGACGACCGTGACGATCAGCCCGATCTGCCAGTCGATGGTGAAGCACAAAATGACGGAACCCACCGCAATGAAAGGCGCGCGCACGACGAGTCGGATGATCATGGCGACGGCGCTCTGCATCTGGTTGACGTCGTTGGTGGTGCGCGTGACGAGGGAAGCCGTCCCTATCTTATCCAGCTCGCGATAGGAAAGGGTGTTGATGTGGCGGAACAGGGCGTTGCGCACGTTTGTCCCGAACCCCTGCGACGCGATGGACGCGCTGCGCTGACAGAAGATCGCACAGCCGAATCCCACGGCGCCCATGGCAAGCATCACGCCGCCGCCCGCCAGGACATAGGAAATACTGCCGCGCTCGCCGATACCCACGTCGATGATGTTTGCAACGACCAGTGGCACGAGCAATTCCAGCACCGCCTCGATCCACTTGGACAGCGCGCCGAAAATGCACGACCACTTGTATTCCTTTAAATATTGGAAATACCTCTTCACTCTCTTACACTCTCTTGATTTATTACCTTTTTATTATAATGATTTCCCCCTCAAATTGCAAGCGTCTTGCCCGCCGATTTGGAAAATAGAGAGTACTTTGTCAGACAAAAAAGCGCCCTTGCGGGTGCTTTTTCTGATATTTATAAGAGAATGCAGATAACTCCGCCTTTGCCTTCGTTGACGATGCGCGTGACGGCGCGGCGCAATTTTCCGCGCGCTTCTTCGGGAACGGTTTTTTCCTGCAGACCTTCGCCGACCATTTCCTTGAACGTCTTGCCGAACATATCCGTGTTCCAGAGCGCCTGCGGATCCTTTTCGTAGCTTTCCACAATGCCGCGGGCGAGTTCCTCGCCGCGCGCCGATTCCCCTGCAACGGGCGAGATCTCGCTGTGTACGTCCACCTTGATGATATGGTATGTACAGGCATCCGCACTCAGCTTTACCCCGCTTCTCGTTCCCTTCTTGTACAGCTGCGGCGGCTGCAGTTTGAGGTCGTCCTCCTGCGGACGGGTGATGCCGTAGCCGCACTCCTCCGCGCGGCGGAACGCCGCGCCGTACTTTTCGTAAAACTGCTTTGCCTCGCGCAGGCCGCGCACATAGGACATCAGCTGCAGTTCGTCCGAAAGTTCTTCTCCGCACTCCTCGCCGAGCACGCGGTGGAACAATCCCTCCCGCGCCGCAAGCGTACAGACGGCAACGCCCTGCGAGAGATCGCTTTCCAGCGATTCGCAATACACGTCCCCTTCCGCAAACGCTTCCGCAAGGGCGGAACAATCTTCCATGCAGACGATTTTTGCAGAAATTTCACGGATACGTTGTATCAGATTTGCGACAATGTTGCTTTCCGCAGGCAGAACGCGCAGCCATTCGGGAATACAGAAATCGAGGCGCTTTGCGGGGAATCTTAAGAGAAGTTTTTCCCAAAGTTCGCCCCAATCCCTTTCCTCGGCGCAGTTGTACGCAAGGACGGGTACCCCGTACTTGCCCTGCAGAGCCTTGCGCAGCTCCTCGCATTCGCCCGAATGCGGTGCATCGCTGTTGAGCACGACCACAAAGGGGATCCCGTCCCCCTGCAGACTCGCCGCAAGCGTTTCCTCCTGCGCGACAGTTTCGCTCCGCGCGCCGTTCACCGTTCCGTCGGACGAGAGAAGAACGGCGGCATTCCCCTTTCCGTTTTCCGAAAAACGGAACATAAGCCCCGCCGCCTGCGCCTGTCCGCTTCCTTCTTCGGAGCCGAACGCGCGTTCCAGCGAATGCACGAACGTGCTCTTGCCCGTCCCCGCTCCGCCGAGCACCGCCAGCGAAAGTGTGCCGCCCGTACGGCGGCTGAGTCCCTCGTACACTTCGTCAGACATATAAAAACAGCCTCCCATCTACCAAACTTATTTGGCACGGAAGCCGTCTTTGCGAAGAGCCCCCGTCCGCCTGTTACAGTTCAGTATATGAGAAGGCTGTACGAAAAATGCCTTGTTTTTTTGTTCAGCTCTCTTTTTTGCCGTGCGAAAGTTTTTTCACCGACGTATGATGCTCCTCTCCCGCCAGCAGCGCAACGATATTTTTGCGGTGCGCGAACCAGGTGAGGAAACAGTCGAGCAGGAGCAGAAGAAAGAGCGCCACCACGAACCCGTTGAGCATCTCCGCACTGTAACGGAGATAAAAGAGAACGCCCTGCACCGCCGTGAGCAGAGAAACGCCCAGCAGAGAACCCATCGAACCCCATTCGCTTGCCCAGATATAAAAGAGCGTGAGCAGCAAAATGGCGAGGACAATGAAGATCATCCACCAGTATTCGCAGCACAGCGCAAAAGAGTACATCCCCAAAGTGGAGGCGATCCCCTTTCCGCCCTTGAACTTCATCGTCACGGGATAAATGTGCCCCACGATGACGGACACGCCGCAAACATACCGCGCGAGGTCGGAAACGAGCACGTCCGTCCCCGCAAAGACGTAGCCGCGGAAAATAAAATAGGCGATGAGCAGGGGCAGGCCGCCCTTGATCATGTCGCAAAGCAGGGTCAGTCCGCCGATCTTCAAGCCGAACTGGCGGCTCATGTTCATCGTTCCCGGATTGCCGCTGCCCATCTTGCGCACATCCTTGTGCTTGATCTTGGAAATGAGAAGGGCAAAATTGAAACAGCCGACAAAATAGGAGACAACCGCCATCACGATAAACCAATACCAGATGTCGGAAAATAGCAGTTCTTTCATGGCTCTCTCCTTTACAGGGTCACGCCCTGCTCGTCCTCCGAGCGGTTGCGCGTGACGATGCGGATGGGCGTCCCCGAAAAATCAAAGGAACGGCGTAGCACGTTTTCCAGATACCTGCGGTAGGAAAAGTGCATGAGTTTTTCGTCGTTGACAAACAGGACAAAGGTGGGCGGGCAGACAGAAGGCTGGGAACAGTAATACACTTTCAGCCGCCTGCCGTTGTAGGAAGCGGGCTCGTTGGAGCGCACGGCGTCCAGCATGAGATCGTTCAGCGTCCCCGTGGAAATACGGCGGTTTGCGTTTTCAAAGCTCTCGCGCGCCACGCGCAGCACTTTTTCCGCGCGCAGACCCGTCTTTGCGGAAATATACACGGATTTGAAATAGTCCATAAAGCTGAGGTCCGCCTTGAGCTTTTCCTCAAACTTGTTGATGGTGTTTGTGTCCTTTTCGATGAGATCCCACTTGTTCATCACGATGACGGAGGGTTTGCCCTGTTCGTGAACGTAGCCGAGGATCTTGACGTCCTGTTCGGTGAGGCCTTCCTGACTGTCCACCACCGCAAGGCAGACGTCCGCGCGGCGCACCGCGTCGAAGGCGCGCAGAACGCTGTAATACTCCACGTCGTCGTCCACCTTTTTCTTTTTGCGGATGCCCGCCGTATCGATGAGCAGATATTTCTGCCCGTCCAGCTCGAAGGGGGTGTCGATGGCGTCGCGCGTGGTCCCCGCCATGTCGGTGACGATGGAACGTTCAAACCCGAGCAGGCGGTTGACGAGGCTGCTCTTGCCCGCATTCGGCTTGCCGACGACGGCGATTTTCAGGCGATCCTGCTCCTCTTCGTCCCCGCTGTCAAAGTGGGAAACCACTTCGTCCAGCACGTCGCCGATGCCCGTGGAATGTTCCGCCGAGACGGCGATGGGTTCGCCCAGCCCGAGCGCGTAAAAGTCGACCAGTTTGTCGTGCGAAAAATTGTCCACCTTGTTGACGGCGAGGATGACGGGCTTGTGACTGCGGCGCAGTTTTTCCGCCACGTCGTAGTCGGAAGAAGTGAGTTCCTCTTTCCCGTCCACGACCAGGATGATGACCTGCGCCATTTCGATGGCGATGTCCGCCTGACGCAGAATTTCCCGCCACATGGTGTCCTGTGATTTGAGTTCGATGCCGCCCGTGTCGATGACTGTGAATTTTTTGCCGCGCCAGATCGCATCGGCATACAGACGGTCGCGCGTGACGCCCGGACGGTTTTCCGTGATGGAGATCTTTCTGCCGACGATTTTATTGAACAGGGTGCTTTTCCCCACGTTGGGGCGCCCCACGATCGCTACCAAAGGATTTGCCATAACTGCTCCTGCAAAGGTGATTTCCCCTTTATTATACAGAATTTGCCCCTCTTTGTAAAGAAAAAACGGCTCACTTTCCGAGTGAACCGTTTCTGCCTTATTATTTCGCGCCGATGTTGATGACGCCGATGCCGGACAGCAATCCGAGCACGCAGCCGAGGATATAAATTGCAAGCGCGATCCAGAAAATGATGCGCCATACTTTTTTCATGCCGCGGCTGTATTCGTATGCGGGGAATGCCACCGCAACGAGCAGTGCAAGTTTACCGATGATTTCCAGAATGGAGCCCGCCGTGGAACCGCTGAACAGTCCGCCGAACACAAACAGGAAAGCCGCAATGATCAAACCGAAGAAAGCGCAAAGCTTGACAAAACTGCGTCTTGCCTGCCCTTCCGTTCTCTGTCTTTTAGCCATAAAACACAAAACTCCTTTTTCAATTTTTTTCCCTGTTATTTTACCACAACCGAATGCTTTTTACAAGCGTTCGGCGCTTCTTTTTTATTTTTCGTAAATGTACACGCCGTCCTCGCCGTCCGTCTCGGCAAAGCGGACCGCAATCCCCTCCCGCTTGGACGTAGGGACGCTCTTGCCCGTAAAATCCGCCTTGAAGGGCAATTCGCGGTGGCCCCTGTCCACAAAGGCGAGAAACTGGATCTTTTCCGGCCTGCCCATGCTCATGATCTCGGAAATGGCGGCGCGCACCGTTCTGCCCGTATAGATGACGTCGTCGCACAGCAACACCGTCTTTCCCGTGACGCCGAAAGAAATTTCACTGCCGAAAAATTCCACTTCTCCGCCCGTCGCAAGGTCGTCGCGGTAGAGCGCAATGTCGAACACGCCCATGGGAACGTCCGCGCCTTCGATGGAATCGAGACATTCTTTGATGCGCTGCGCAACGATGACGCCGCGGGTGCGGATCCCGATGATGACGAGATCTCTGACCCCGTCGTTTTTCTCCACGATCTGATGCGCCAGACGGCGGAAGGTGTTTTTCATCCCCTCCGCGTCCATCAGCTTTCCCTTGATGTTCATATTCTTCCTCCGTCCCGTTCGAGAATACCAAGAACGTTCTGAAAATAGTCGGGCAGCGGCGCCTCAAACGTCATGCGTTTGCCCGTTCTCGGGTGCGTGAGCGTGAGCCTGCAGGCGTGCAGAAGCTGTCCGTTGAGCTGGAATTTCTGTTTTTTGCTGCCGTACACGGGATCGCCCACGATGGGATACCCCAGATACCTGCAATGTACTCTGATCTGATGCGTTCTGCCCGTTTCCAGACGGAACCGCACCAGCGTAAAACCGCGCTTGTAGCGCGCCTCCACCTGATAATTGGTTGCGGCGTACCTGCCCTTTTCCTTAGATACCACCGCCATGCGGATGCGGTCGGTCGGGTGTCTGCCGATGTACGTTTCCACCCTGCCCGAATCCTCTTTGAAGATCCCCTCGCACAGCGCGAGATACTCCCTTGCACAGGTCTTGTCCGCGATCTGCGCAGACAGAGAGAGATGCGCCGCATCGTTTTTTGCGACGACGAGCAGGCCGCTCGTATCCTTGTCGATGCGATGCACGATCCCCGGGCGCACCACGCCGTTGATAGAGCTCAGGCTCTTCAGACGGAACAAAAGCGCGTTGACCAGCGTTCCCGTCAGGTTTCCGCTCCCCGCGTGGACGGTGAGCCCCTGCGGCTTATTGATGACGGCGATGTCGTCGTCCTCATAGACGATCTCAATGGGAATGTCCTGCGGCGTGAGGTCGAGCGTCTGCGGGTCGGGGATGGTCGCACAGATCTCATCCCCCTTTGCCACCGCGTGCGAGGCCTTGGCGGGCGCGCCGCGGAGCAGGACGTTGCCCTCGTCGATCAGCTTTTTCGCCGCCGAACGCGTCAGGCCCAGCGCGGACGAGAGAAAGACGTCCAGCCGTTCGCACGGCTCTTCCGCCGTAAATGTCTTTTTATCCATTTTTTTTGGAAGAATCGTTTTCCTCCTCTTCCGTCTTGGCGCTCTCTACGAGGGAATGCGCCGCCTCTTCCAGCTGTTCCTTTTCCTTTTTGCGGTTTTTGCCCAGGCGGAAAAGCGCGTCCTCGTCAAAGAACAAGAGCGCGAGAATAAAGAAGATCGCCCCGAAAAAGATGAGGATGTCCGCAATGTTGTTGCTGAAACAGGTAAACCCGAAATCCATGTAGATCAGGTCGCGCACCCCGCCGATGACGATGCGGTCGATGAGGTTTCCCGCCGCCCCCGACATGATGAGCACGAGCGACGTGCGCAGAAAACGATGTTTGGGACGCAGGCGGAACACAAAAAAGAGCATGACGACAATGGCGAGACTGGTGAGCGCAATAAAGAGAGGCAGCGCCCACGGCTGATCTGCGCCGATCCCGAAAGACATCCCCTTGTTGATCAGCGTGTCGAACCCGAACATTTTCCCCAGCCAGTAGAGCACAGGTTCGTCCGTCCCGATCAGGGCGAACGCCACGGCCTTGGTGATCTGGTCGAGAAAAACAAGTAAGAAAAATACAATAGCCAATACCATAAAAATTCCCTGTTTTTTTTATTTGAACGTCAGTCGTCCATCAATCCTAAGTTGCGGCACAGTTTTTCCAGGTCGAGCTCCCCTTTCGGGTTGATGACGTCGTCCAGGTTGAACCCCGTCTCCTCCTCGCCTTCCACGTACTTTTCGATGACCGCCTTGGGATCGAATTGTTCGGGCTGTGCCTGTTCGTTCATGCCGAACCTGCCCCGCTCCTTCCCTAAAAGCGCGGAGAGATTTTCTGCAAATTCGGCATACTTTTTCGCCTCGTCGGCGGGAATGGCGCCCGCCATCTGCGCGGCAAGCCGCTTCCATTTGTCCGCAAACAGGCGCAGGGAACTCAGCTCCGTTTCCGCAGACATACGGTACATCTGCACGATCTCTTCCCCCTTCTCCTCTGCGGCGACAATGGCCTTGCCCACCTTGCCCTCGCGGGATTTGTACTCCGCAAGGCTGGCGCGCAAGACGCGGTTTTCCGCCGTCAGTCCGTCCAGCCTGTAATTGAGCTGGCGGATCTTGATTTCATACGCTTCGCGGATGCCTGCGATCAGCTTCTCCGCTTCCTGCTGTGTGATCTTCTTAACCATGATTCTCCCTTATCTGCGATATGAGTTGATTTTTCAGATCAAAGAGCCGCTGCGACAAGTCCACTTTGTAAACGTGCGGATTGTCGGGCCGCTTGTATTCGTCCCAAAAGCTCTCTTTTTCCCCTTCCGCATAGGTACAGATGTCCGTCAGAGCGGGCAGCGGCGAGAGAAGTTTTCCGTCCTTGATATACAGGCGGGAGAGCGGGCGCATCGTGTAATCGGTAAACGTCGTTTTTTTCCACGTGTCCTTGGGGTGGAAAATAGTGAGGGGCTGTTTTTCGTCAAACACCTCGTCGCGCAGAGCGATGAGATCCGCCTCCGCCTTGCCCGTCTTGTTGTCGTAAATGCGGTACACCTGTTTAAAGCCCGGATTGGTGATCTTGTCGGAATTGTCCGAAAGCTTGATCTTCGGCACTTCCGAATCGCCCGTATGCAGGGCGGAAAGTTTGTACACGCCGCCCAGCGCAGGCATATCCGCGCTGGTGATGAGCTTTGTCCCCACCCCCCACAGATTGATGCAGGCGCCCTGGTTTTTCAGAGAATTGATGAGATATTCGTCCAGATCTCCCGACGCGCAGATGATGGCGTCCGGGAAGCCCGCCTCGTCCAGCATGGCGCGCGCCATTTTGGAAAGATAGGCGAGGTCGCCGCTGTCCAGGCGGATGCCCTTGGGCTCGTGTCCCGCCGCGCGCAGCTCGCGGAAGACGCGGATAGCGTTGGGAACGCCGCTGTGCAGGGTGTCGTATGTATCGACGAGCAGCAGGCAGGCATCGGGATACATCTTTGCATAGGCGGAAAAGGCCTCGTACTCCGTGGGGAAATTCATCACCCAGCTGTGCGCGTGCGTGCCCGCCACGGGGATTCCGAACTTCTGCCCCGCCAGCACGTTGGAGGTGGAACGACACCCGCCGATGACGGACGCCCTCGCGCCGTAAATGCCGGCGTCGGGCCCCTGCGCGCGGCGCAGGCCGAATTCCATCACGGAATCGCCCTTTGCGGCGTACGCCACTTTTGCCGATTTGGACGCGATGAGCGTCTGATGATTGACGATGTTCAAAAGCGCCGTCTCCAGGAACTGCGCTTCCAGCAAGGGCGCGCGCACGGTGACGATGGGCTCTTCGGGGAACACCACCGTCCCTTCCGGAACGGCGTACACGTCTCCCGTAAAGCGGAAATTTTTCAGATAGGAAAGAAACGTTTCGTCAAACAATCCTAAAGAACGCAGGTATTCGATGTCCTGCTTTTCAAAACGGATATTGAGGACATAATCGAGCGCCTGCTCCAGCCCTGCCGCCACCGAATAGGTGATGATATTGTTGCGGCGGAAAAAGAGATCGAAAACGGCAATGTCCTTTTCCTTGCCGTTTTTCAGGTAGCCGTCCATCATGGTGAGCTGATAAAGGTCTGTCAGCAGCGTAAGGTTGCGGGTCATACTATTCCTCCCTTTGATCTTGCTCTGATTTATTGGTAACGTCCTTCTCTTTTCGAGATGGTTCCGCCTTGTTTGCGTTTGCCGCGGAAAGCTTTTTGCGCTTTTCCTCCTCCATTTTTTTGCGCTCTTCCGCCGAATAATATCTGGGAAGAATGGCGCTCGGCTCGCCCTCGGCCGCGCCGAAGAAGCTGCCGTGCAGCTTTTTGTTGACGAGAAGGATCGCGACAAACAGCACCGCTCCGCCGATGGCCATGCAAAGCGCAAAGACCTGGGAAATGGGCAGAGAACTGCCGAGAATAAACTGCGAATCGCGCAGCGGTTCCATGATCGAACGCACCACGCCGTAGCCGAACAGGTATCCGGAAAGGGCGAGCCCGTGCGGCTTTTTGGTAAACTTCCACATCAGCAGGAACAATCCTATAAAGATGAGAAGGTTGAGCACGCTTTCGTAAAAGAAGAAGGCGTAATGCCATTCCTGCACGTCGTCGATGAATACCCCCATGGGAAACCATTGCAGTGCAGGATTTGTGATCTCGGGGCCGTACACTTCCTGGTTGGCAAAGTTGCCCCATCTGCCGATCGCCTGCGCCAGGATGACGCCGGGAACGACGCAGTCCGCCACGCGCAGAAAATTGAGCTTGTGGATGAGGCAGAACAGGACGACGCCCAGCGTTCCGCCGATCACGCCGCCGATGATGGACAAGCCGCCGGCACGGAATTTCGTAAACCAGTCGGCAATGGAAGTGGAAGGATCGGTCAGGCAATAAAAGGTGCGCGCGCCGATGATGCCGAGGGGCAGGACGCAGAGCAGAAGATCGAGGATCCAGTCCGCAGGAAGATTGCGGTGTTTGAAAAGAATGCCCGCAACCACCGCCGCGCAGATGATACCGAACACGATGATGATGGCGTAATAGTAAATGGTAAACCCGTCCCCGATGGGAATGGTGATGCCGGGATTGAGAAGATTTTGCATAAAACAGTCTCCCTCTGCGCCGCGGCGCAAAAGCTGATTTGTGTATAGTGTCTCTATTATAACATTTTACGCGCCGTTTGAAAAGCGATTGCAAAAGATTTTTTTCATTTCTCCCGCAATGCTTCGCGCACGCTCTCCGAGATGGCCGAGCAAGTGCGGCGGATGTGTTCGCCCGTGTGCGCAAAGGAGACGAACATCGCCTCAAACTGGGACGGTGCGACGTATTCTCCCCTGCCGAGCATGGCGTTGAAGTAGCGCGCAAAGGCCTCCGTGTCGCAGGTGCAGACGTCGGCAAAAGAGCGCGGCGCGCTCTTGCAGAAAAAGGGCGAAAGCAGGGAGCCGACGCGGTTGACGGGTACCCCCGCCTCCCGATAAGCTTCCTCCAACAAAGCGGCGTTTCGCTCGATTTTCGGGTATACGATCTCCTTATTTTCGCGCAAAATGCGCAGGGTTGCAAGTCCTGCCGCCGTCGCCACGGGGTTGCCCGAAAGGGTTCCCGCCTGGTACACTTTGCCGAGCGGTGCGACGAGGGACATCGCGTCCTTCCTGCCGCCGTAGACTGCAAGCGGCATTCCGCCGCCCACGATCTTTCCGTATGCCGCAAGGTCGGGCTTTACGCCGTACAGTTCCGCCGCCCCGCCGTACGCCACGCGGAAGCCCGTGATGACTTCGTCAAAGATGAGAAGGGCGCCAAACTCATCGCAAAGCTTGCGCAGAGCCTGCAAAAATCCCTTCTCGGGAGGGACGACCCCCATGTTGGCGGCGACGGGTTCGACGATGACGCAGGCGATTTCCCCTTCGTTGGCGAGAAAGAGCCTGCGCACACTCTCCGCGTCGTTGTACTGCGCGACGAGCGTATTCTGCGCATAGGAGGCGGGAACGCCGAGGCTGTCGGGCGAAGCGCCCGTCAGACAGCCCGAACCCGCCTTGACGAGAAGCCCGTCCGAATGCCCGTGATAGCATCCCTCAAATTTGATGATCTTATCCCTGCCCGTGAACCCGCGCGCGACGCGGATGGCGGACATGGTGGCTTCCGTTCCCGAATTGACGAGCCGCAGCATTTCCATATGCGGGCAGGCAAAACGGATCTCTTCGGCAAGGCGCGTTTCCCTGCCCGTGGGCGCGCCGAAGGTGAGCCCCTGTGCCGCCGCCTCGCACACCTCGCGCACGACTTCCTCGCGCGCATGGCCGAGCACCAGCGGCCCCCAGCTCATGACGTAGTCTGTATAGGAATCCCCGTCCGCATCCCAGACGGTATCCCCCTTTCCTCTGACCAGAAAACGCGGCACGGCGTGCACCGCACGGAACGCCCGCACGGGCGAATTGACGCCGCCCGGCAAAATGGTTTGCGCCTCCTCAAACAGGCGCTCGCTTTCGCTCATTTCTCCTCCTCCCGGCGCACGTAATCCAGCGCGTGGTATGTGATGACAATGTCCGCACCCGCGCGGAAAAATGCCGTAAGAATCTCCTTTACGATCCTCTTTTCATCGATCCAGCCCTGCACCGCCGCGGCCTTGACCATGGAATATTCCCCGCTGACATTGTACACGGCCAGCGGCAGAAGGGTGCGCGCCCGCGCCTGCGCAACCACGTCCAGATAGCTGAGCGCAGGTTTGACCATGAGAATATCCGCTCCCTCCGCTTCGTCCGAATCCAGCTCGCGCAGCGCTTCCCTGCCGTTGCGGAAATCCATCTGGTAACTCTTTCTGTCCCCGCTCTGGGGCGCGGAATCCGCCGCGTCGCGGAACGGCCCGTAAAACGCCGAGGCAAACTTGGCGCTGTAACCCATGACGGGAATATTGTTAAAGCCGTTTTTGTCCAGCTCCTCGCGGATGGCAGCTACGACGCCGTCCATCATGGAAGAGGGCGCCACCATGTCCGCACCCGCGCGCACCGCCGCAAGCGCCGCCGCCGCGTGCAGGGGCAGCGACTTGTCGTTGACCACGTCTCCCCCTTCCAGCACGCCGCAATGTCCGTGCGAAGTGTATTCGCAAAGACAGATGTCCGCAACGAGGAGAAAACTTTTCCCCTTCTCTTTAAAATATTCTTTGAAAAAGCGCAGAGCCTGCGGCACGATGCCCTGCTCGTCGCAGGCGCCGCTCCCGCACTCGTCCTTGGTTTCGGGAATGCCGAACAGCATGACGCCCGCGATCCCCGCCTGAAAGACCTGTTCCGCAATTTCGCCCAGCCTGTCCACCGAATAGCGGTACACGCCCGGCATGGAAGGGACTTCCTCTTTTTTATTTTTTCCGAAAGTGACAAAGACGGGGTAGATCAGCCCCTCCTTTTTCACAGACGTTTCCGCAACCATTTCGCGCAGAGTCGTACTGCTGCGCAATCTCCTCAATCTCTGCATATTTTCTCCTTTGCCGCAACGACGGCATCCGCCAGCGCTTCCGCAGACGCAATTTCACAAACGGCGGGCGCATATCCGCGGCCCTTCACCTCCCGCGCGGTCTCCTCCCCGATACAGACGGGAATACACCCCGCAGGGAGAGCAAACTTTTGCAGCAACGCGCGCGCCCCTCCCGCCGAACCGAACGTGACGATTTTTGTGGCGGGAAGAAGTTTTCCCGCCCGTTCGAGCATGGCTTCGTCGGGAACTGTGTCGTACAGACCGGCCTGTACCCCGACATCGGAAAGGACGGGATTGCCCGAAGCGGCGCGCAAAAGCAGGATCTCTTCGCGCGCAAGGCCCAGCGCCCGCAAACGCTCGCAAAGCGCCTGCGCCGTGTAAGTTGCGGGAACGAGGTCTGCCGTAAAGCCGAAGGACGCGAGTTTTTTTGCCGTCTGCGCGCCGATGGCGGCAAACTTTTTATCCCCGAACAGGCGAAGATCTGTTCCGCGTTCCTTTACGCGGCGGAAAAAGATTTCCACCCCGTTGGCAGAGGTAAACACAAGCCAGCGGCATTGCGGAAGTTTTTCAAAGACAAAATCGAAATTCTTTTCCTTTAGGGAGAGAATGGGACACGGGCGGGAAAGCACTCCCCGATCCCGCAGCAAACCGCACACGCGGCGGGTATGGCTCTCTGTCCCCGTGACGAGAATTTCGTTTGAATTTTGCAGGGACGTCTGTGCGTTTTTATTGCATAACTCCAACGCACAGACTTTTCCGACAAGGATGACGAGGGGCGATTGGACGCGCTCCGCCGCCTCCGCGAGATGCGAAAGATCGGTGCGGACGGCGCAAAATTCTTCTGTACCCGCCCCGCCGACAACAGCGGCGGGCATATCTGCGGACATTCCGCCCGCGATCAGTCCGTCGCGAATGTTTTTTGCCTGCGCCTTCCCCATCAGAAAAACGAGGGTATCCTCCTCTTTGGCGTACTTTGCAAAGTCGGGCACTCCCTCCGCGGTATGCGCCGTCAGCACGCGGAACCCGCGCGAGAGCCCGCGGTGCGTTACGGGGATTCCCGCAAGTTCCGCCGCCGCCACCGCGCTTGTCACACCCGGCACACTTTCACAGTCGATCCCCGCGCGGCGCAGGGCGAGCGTTTCCTCTCCGCCCCTGCCGAACACAAAGGGGTCGCCCCCTTTCAGCCGCACGGTCAGCGGGTATTTTTTTCCGCAGCGTATGAGAAGTTCGTTGATCTCGCCCTGCTCCATGCCGTGCTTTCCCGCACGCTTGCCCGCATCTATCTTTTCACAATCGGGGCGGCAGAGAGAGAGCAATTCTTCATCCAGCAGACTGTCGTACACCACGCAATCCGCTCTCTTTAAAAGATCTGCGCCGCGCAGGGTGATCGATCCTTTGCCGCACCCCGCGCCCACAAGAATGACCTGATTCATAATAACTCCGAAAGGGAGGAAAAAGTCTCCTCGCCCCGAAAAATCAGACGGGCGGTTTTTCCCTCTCTTTGCACGAAGAGGAAAGTCCCGTCAAAATAGGCGCCCGCTCCGCCGCTGCAATCTCCGTCCAGCGCGCGCTGAGCCCTGCGCTCGATGAGCGCCGCGCGGCGCGCGGCGGGGTCGTTGACGCATTCTCCCGCCCCGCCTTCCAGCGCGATGATCCCCTGGCAGGCGGCAGGAACGCACTCCTGCGGAGAAAAGAACCTGCAGCCGAAAGCATGGTTTTCAAACTGCACGCGATCGCCTTGCAGCAGTCCGAGACGGGAAAGCCCCGCCGCGGCAAGCACCAACGCGTCGTATTCCCCTGCGGCAAGCTTTCTCAGCCGCGTGTCCACGTTTCCGCGGACGGGCAGGATCTCCGCTTGCGGAAAAAGGTGCAAAGCGCCCGCCGCCCGTCGCGGCGAACCCGTACCGATCCTTTTAACTTCGCCCGAAAAAACGAGTACGTCCCGCGCGTCCCCGCGCGGCAGACAGAAAAAGGCGTCTTTCTCCTCTGTTGTGGGCAGATCTTTTGCGGAATGCACCGCTACGTCGATCTCCCCGCGCGAGAGTATTTGGGAAAACACGTCCGTAAACGCACCCCTGCCGATGTCCGAAAGGGACTTTTGCAGGTTTTCGTCCCCGCGGGTGCGCACGACGACAAGTTCCGTTGCATATCCTTTTTTTTCCAGCGCCGCCGCCGCAAGTTTTGCCTGCGCCAGCGCAAGCGCCGAACCGCGCGTGCCGATCCTGATCTTATTCATGCTTTCCTTCCCGCTGCAGGGCGGCAGCAAACAGCCTGCGCACCCTCTCTTTGTATTCCTGCGACGGAATCGTTCCGCGCAGTTTTTCCGCCTGCTGCGCGACCTCTGCAAGATCTTCGGGCAGACACTTTTCCAGATATTCGCGCAAGACGGCGGCCAAAGCAGGCGACGCTCCGCCCGTGGAAATGCCGATGGTAACTTCCCCGCGGGAAATGAGTGCGGGGAAAAAGAAATCGCAATTTTCTACGTCGTCCACGCTGTTTACGGGGATCCCGCGCGCCCTGCAATCCTCCGCCACGCGCGCATTGAGCGCCTTGTCGTCCGTAGCGGCAACGGCAAAATCTATCCCTTCCAGAAGCTGCGGCCGATATTTTTCCCGCAAAACTTTCGCCCCGAACGCCGAAAAGTCCGCACATTCGGGCGCGCAGACAAACAGTCTGACCCCAAACGGATACAGTTTTTCCGCCTTTCGCAGAGCGACTTCCCCACCGCCCACGATCAGGCAGGTCTTGCCCGCAACGGGGCGCATAAAGGGAAACGCTTTCATTGCTTTTCCTCCGCCAAAAGCCGCACCTGCTCCGTAAAGGCGCGGGGGGCCTGTCTGCGCAGAGCATACAGGCTCTTTCTCGTTTCCTCATCGAGCGAGGCAAGAAGTTCCGCCCCTTCCCGCGCCGCCTCGTCCGCAAGATATTCGGACAAGAGTTCTCCTACCAGAATTTCCGCCTGCGCCGCCGCATTTCTCTTTCTGATATTGTTTTCCTGCGCCGCCGTGCGGAACGCATCGATCCCGACGACCGTACACCCGGGAAGTTCGTCCACCTGCGGGTCGATGTCCTGCGGCACCGCAAGGTCGATGAACAGCCTTTCCCTGCGCGCGCGCAAAGCCGTGCGGACGCGGTCCTTTTCAAACACAACGTGGGGAGAAGAAGTGGCGCTGACCACGCAGTCAGCTCCGTCCAGATACCGATACCTTTCTTCGTAAGGGACGGCTTTGCCCCCTTCCGCCTGCGCGGAAAATTCGTGACTGCGCGTTGTGGCGATGACGGTCACCTCGTCCGACGAGAGGAGATTTTTTAATACGCTGTTCCCGATCTTGCCGGAGGCCCCCACCAGCAACACATTCTTTTTGCCTTTTTTGAAGGAAAAAACTTTGTTTGCCGCAAGCGTCGCCACCGAACAGGCCATCGAGGAAATGTGCGTCTGCGTGCGCACCTTTTTCCCGCAGGCAAGAGCCGCCTGAAAGGGGGCGTCCAGCCCGTTTGTCGCCCCGAGTGAGCGCGCATACTCGTAACAGGTGCGCACCTGTCCCAAAATCTCGTCTTCCCCCACCAGCATGGAACACAGCCCCGCCGCCAGTTCAAACAGGTGTCTGAGACAAAATTCTCCCGCGTAAAACGCAAATTTTTTGGTACGTACTCCCGAAAAATGATACAGGATCTCTTCCGCCTCCGGCTGTTCGCAATGAAAGTAGACCTCCGTGCGGTTACAGGTGACGATGGGCACACACCCGCCGTACTCCGAAAAAGCAGAACAAATTTCCGCACGGACGCGCTGAGAAAAGGCAAATTTTTCGCGCAGAGTCACCTCTGCCCTGCGAAAATCCAGAGACAAGCAATTCATATGATCCTCTTTCGCTTTTGTGATAGCAAAGACGGAGGGAAAACCCTCCGCATTTTCATTTCGTTTCCTTCGTAAACGCCGCCCCCTCTTTTCCCGACGGCGGCAGTTTTATTGTATCACACGCGGCGCCGTTTGTCAATTTGTATGCGGAATTTTACACGATCGCCCCGCATTTTCATACCCGCACGCCGCCTGTCTGATAAAAATGCAATAATTTTGTAAAAATTTTATAAAATCGCGGGAAATCGTTCAAAACCCTATTGACAATTCATAAAAAAAGGTATATTCTAATAAAAATACAAAAAGGAGGGAATCGATATGTTCTGTCAGGACTGCGGTGAAAAATTGACCTTGAAATTTCTCGATAACGAAGGACTGGTCCCCTACTGCAACAAGTGCGGCGGGTTCAAGTTTCCGCCCTTCAAAACCGCTGTCAGCATGGTAGCCGTCAACAAAACACAGGACCGTGTGCTGATCGCAAAGCACACCAACGGCAATTTCCTCATGTTTGCGGGATATGTAAAGAAAGGCGAATCCGCCGAAAAGACGATCGTGCGCGAAATGAAGGAAGAAACGGGTTTGAATGCGGTAAAGTACAAGTATATGTGTTCGCGCTACCACGAACCGCGCGATGTGCTGATGCTGGGCTACATCGTCGTCGTTTCCGACGGGGAGATCAAACTCAACGAGGGCGAGATCACGGAGGCGCGCTGGTGCACCTTTGACGAAGCTCTGCAGGCGGTAGACCCCGATTCCACGGCAGGATTTTTCCTCAAAACCGCCGTGTCGGAGCTGAAAAAATCCAAGATCTGAAAAAAAACACATTGCCGCGCGGCAATGTGTTTTTTTCAATTACTTTTTGCAGTAATTTTCGCAGCAGGTGCAAGCACCGTCTTCGCAGTTGCAGTTGTTGCCGACCATGATGTGGTCCAGCGTGCAGTTTTTACCGTCGCAGATGTACTTGCAGGCGGAAACTTCGCATCCGATAGAGCTGTTGATGTTCATTTGATTCACCTCCTTTCCCCTATTATGCGCCGCTTCGGGCGCGTTTATTAGTAAACCGTTGACTTTTTTTCCGTTTCATTGTACAATAGTACTAACCAACCAACAAATGCGAGGTAAACCATGAAAGTAATACTGAAACAGGATGTCAAGGGTACCGGCAAAAAAGGCGAGATCCTCGACGTCAGCGACGGATATGCAAAAAACTTTTTGCTGAAAAAAGGACTTGCGGAACAGGCTTCTTCCGTAGCGGTGAACAGCCTGAAACTGCAGCAGGAAGCGGAAGCGCGCAGAAAAGCGGAGGAGATCCGCGAGATCCGCGAGCTTGCCAAAAAGATGGACAAGAGCAAGGTGACAGTCTCCATCAAGTGCGGCGAAAACGGAAAAGTGTTCGGCAGCGTCACTTCCAAAGAGATCGCCTCCAAACTTGCCGAGCTCGGCTTTGACGTGGACAAGAAAAAGATCCTTTTAAAGGAAGCCCTCAAAACCGTCGGCGATTACGCCGTGGAGATCCGTTTAATGGAAGGCGTTTCCGCCAAGATCTTTGTAACGGTCATTCCCGAATAAAACACAGCGCCCGCCTTTTGAAGGCGGGCGCTTTTTTCATGCGCAGACGGATACGTCCTTTTTTTGCATTTTGGCGTGATTTTTTCGATACGTCCCCTTCTTTTTTGAACAAACCAGCCGCACGAAACCCTTGTAGATCTCGGCGAGAGGGATGATGGAAAGCGAGGAAAGGAACACGATGAGCCACTGTTTCCACGTGAGCGGGACAATGTCAAACGCGGCGCGGACGGGCGCAAACGGGCAGAGAAGAAGATTGACCGCAATCCCCGCAAATACAGTGACGAACAGCATTTTGTTGGAGAAAAAGTCCTTGGAGAAGGCGCTTCCTCGCTCCGAACGAATGTTGAAAGAATGAAACAGTTCGAGAAAGGAAAGGACGAAGAAGGTCATCGTTAAGGCAACGGCATTCCCGTAAGCCCTTGCGCCCGCCACAAACACCCAAAGACAGACGATCGACTGCAGGATGCCGTACACGGCCACCGAAGTCATGCTCTCCCTCGTAAAGATCCCCTCTCTGCGCGGAGGACGCAGCATACAGTCGCGCTCCATCACTTCCGCACCCAGCGAAAGGACGGGCAGACTGTCCGTGATCAGATTGATCCAGAGAAGCTGCGTGGAGGTGAGAAATTCCAGCCGCCACAGGACGAGCGACGCGATAAGAATGCACAATACTTCCGCGAGATTGGTCGCCAGGAAAAACAGGATGGTCTTTTTGATGTTGGAAAAAATGTGCCTGCCTTCCCGCACGGCGGAAACAATGGTGGAAAAATTGTCGTCCGCAATCACCATGTCAGCCGCACTGCGCGTGACGTCCGTTCCGGAAATCCCCATCGCAATGCCGATATCCGCCTTGCGTATCCCCGGCGCGTCGTTGATGCCGTCCCCCGTCATGGCGACGACATTGCCGGCTTTCTGAAAGCGCTCGACGATCGCGCTCTTATGCTTGGGACTGACCCGCGCAAACACGCGCGTTTTTGGGATCTGTTTGTTTAAAACTTCTTCGGGCAGGGTGTCCAGTTCCGTGCCTGTAAGGACCTGCTCTTCCGACTGCGCAATGCCCAGCCGCTTTGCAATGGCAAACGCTGTATCGCGGTGATCACCCGTGATCATCACGGGCATGATGCCCGCCCGCATACACTGCGAAACCGCCTCTTTCACCCCCTGTTTGGGAGGGTCGATCATTCCGCATACCCCGAGAAAAATCAGATTTTCCTCGGCAGGCTTGCCCGTATATTCCGAACAGGCAAACCCCAGAACGCGGAGCGCACGGGAAGCGAGTTCTTTCGTGACCGAAAGGATCTCCTCCCGATCTTTTTGCGTAATGGCGCGGATCCCGCCCTGCGTCCAGATGCGCGTGCATTTGCCCAAAAGGACGTCCGCTCCCCCTTTTACATAGTTTTTCCTGCCCTGCGGCGTCTGCGCGCTCACCGTCATCATTTTCCTTTCTGAGGTAAACGGAATGCCGCCCAGACGGCGGAAATCCGTGAAAAACGCACAGCTGTCCGCATAGCGCACAAGCGCCACTTCCGTGGGATCTCCGATATGTTTTCCGCCTTTCCCCTTGACCGTGTTGCAGATCCGCATACATTCCAGCAAGGGGCGCACGGCGGGATGTCCCGATTTCAAAGGGTCGCCCGCAAGCGGTGTGCCTGCGCGAAAATCGACCACAATTTCTTCCACCGTCATGCGATTTTCGGTCAACGTACCCGTCTTATCCGAACAAATACAGCTGCAGCCGCCCAGCGTTTCCACCGCGTGCAGCTTTCGGATAATGGCTCGCTGTTTGCTCATGCGCTGCACTCCCAGCGCCATGATGACGGTCACGATGGCGGGCATCCCCTCGGGGATCGCCGCCACTGCGATCGCCACCGACGACATGAAATTGGAGAGCAAACTGTTCTCTTTGAAAAAGATGCCGAAAACAAAGATCACTGCCGCCACGGAGATCACAAACACGGTGATCACTTTTCCGAGCGTGGCGAGTATTTTTTCCAAAGGCGTCTTTGCCTCTTTTGTCTGCGTGAGCATTCCCGCGATCTTGCCAAGTTCCGTATTCTGACCCGTCTTTACGACAAGCGCTTTTGCCTGCCCTTTCAGGACAAACGAGGAAGAGTACAACATACACTTCCTGTCCGCCATGGCAGACTTTTCCTCGCACGGATTGGGCGTTTTTGCCACGCCGTTTGATTCCCCTGTCAGCGCGGATTCGTCACATCGCAGATCCTCCGATTGCAGGATCCTGCAATCGGCGGGGACCATGTCCCCCTCTTCCAGCCAGATGACATCTCCGGGAACAAGCTGCGTCCCCGGCAAAAGCATATCCTTTCCGCCGCGCAGCACTTTTACCTGGCACACCGAAAGCTTTTTCAGCTTTTCCACCGCCGTGTCCGCACGGTATTGCTGAATAAATCCCACGATGGTGTTGAGCAGGATGATAAAGAGCAGGATCCCCGTATCGGCTACTTCGTGCGCGTCCCCCGTAAAATAGGCGACCGTTCCGGAAATGACCGCCGCACAGATCAACAGAATGGTCATGAAATCCTTGAACTGCGCTAAAAACAGTCTGATCGCGCCGCCCTTCTTTTTGTTGCGCAGAGCGTTTTCCCCATAGCTGAGAAGCCTCTTCTGTGCTTCCTGCTCGGAGATCCCGCGCTCGCTGCTCTGTACGAATTCAAGCGCCTGCGCGGCTGTCATGGAATGATATGCGGGCATAAATTCGACCTCCGTAAAAAAGTGATACAAAGAAATGTATTCATCTGCGCCCGCAATTATGCCCGCCTCCCCTCTCCTGCCACCCTCCCGCGAAAAAAATAATTTTCTCTGCAAAACCGCGCAATTTTATTTGACAAAACCCGCCGAAAAATGATATTATTATAAAGCTGAAACGCGGGGGCGTAGCTCAGTTGGTTAGAGCGCATGCTTGACATGCATGAGGTCATAAGTTCGAGTCTTACCGTCCCCACCAAGTCAAAATAATCCGAACCTTTTGGCAACAGCCGATTGGTTCGGATTTATTTTATTGTTATAAGCCGATTTATTTGACATTATATGATAAAACAAGTAAAATATATTTACTCTAAGTGTAGATTTAGAGGTGCTGTATTTCTGTCAAGTATTTATACGCGATTTCTTGCAAGAAATCCACTATAAAGCTTGAGAGTGTGTGAGACGATTGTCTGCAACAAGTAAATGGTTGCATATAATTTGTTATCACCTCCAGTAGGAATATGAGAATAAATATTATCCACGATAATATTATATCATATTTCACAATTGTGCAAAATGGAGCAGCTGGTTGATGGTTTTATGTGAACCAACAAGCACAAAAAATTTAATACCAAGTTAAGGTATGTGCCTGCCGCTAAGAGATGCTGTTCCTCATGCGGCGGGCATCTTGCTATATCAAGGTGTTTTATGGAAGAGAAAACGATGGAATTAAATCAATGGCTGGATAAAAGCAATTCTATTAAAAAGTATGCTCATTTTGATAGGCGTGTATCAATAAAAACTGTTTGGAATGAAATTAAAGAACCTCGAAATATAATAACTCATGCTTTCTTGCCTTTCATTCACTCACCTCTTATTTTTCACAAATATTCTAAGCATAAGGGACGCAAGGATAAAATTAGACAATTGTACTATTCATCGCACTACGATAGGTGTATCTATCAATACTATTCCTATCTACTTAATGAACGTTACAATATAAAAGCAGATGAAGTGGGTATCAACCAAGCAAGTATAGCATATAGAACAAATTTGCATAAAAGTAATATTCATTTTGCGAAGGAAGCTTTTGATTTTATTAAAGAGCAGCAGAGTTGCTTTATTATAGTTGGTGATTTTAAAGATTTCTTTGACTCACTAAATCATTCCTATCTTAAAAGTCAGATTTGTAATTTACTAGGCACGGAAAGATTGCCAGAAGACTATTACAAAGTTTTTCGTAGCATAACAAAATATAGCTATGTAGATTTTTCTGAAATACTTAAGCATTATGGAATGCCAGATACTATTACCTCCCGTAGGGAATTAAACAAAAAAGATATTATATTACCGATTCAAACTTTACGAAAAATGGGTATTATTGAAAGCAATAAAAAGAGTTATGGCATTCCTCAAGGGTCTGCTATCAGTGCAGTACTTTCAAATATCTACATGCTCCAATTCGATCAAAATGTTAATGAGTTTATTAAACAATATAACGGCAAGTATCTACGCTATAGCGATGATACAATTTTTGTCCTGCCTGTTACCGCTGAGAGCGAGATACAAAAAATCCATCTCGAAATTAGGAATATTATTAGCAAAATACCGAATCTCACTTTGCAAGCAGAAAAAACGAAGTTATATTACTACAATGATGGCAAATTGTTAAACAAAGATTCTTTAATTGATGGACGAGCAAACGATAAAAATATAATAGATTACTTGGGATTCAGTTTTGATGGTAAAAATATTTACTTAAGAGATAAGACTATTAGTAAATATTATTACAGAATGTATAAGAAGGCAGATACTGTAGTAAAATGTAAAGGAATTTCGCCAAAAGGTAACATCATTTCAAACAAGAATCTCTATAATACATATTCATTAAAAGGAGCGAACAGTAGCGAAATTTCTAAAGGTAATTTTTTAAGTTATGTAAAAAGGTGCAAAAAAGTATTTGGCGCAAACGAAAAAGTTGTTAAAGTATTAAATACTCACTATGGAAAAATTAAGAAAAGATTAAAAAGAATTAAATAAAACGAGGGGCTTGCGGTTTTCCGCAAGCCCCTCGTGCCGTTTTTCTAGGTTTGTGATATTCGGCGCAACCTGTCTGATTAAATGAAAAAAATCATATACTCAATCCGCTTTATGTTTTGCGCGGATTTTCGTAAACCGTCAGAGCGGTCATCCCGTGAAAATCAATGGGACGTTTCCTTATTCTTTGATATTCAATTGTCTTTGGGCGCGTTGCGCTTTCCATTCTTCAAACTCACGCTGTCCCTCATCGCTGTTAAAATAGTTCAAAATTGCCGGGATAAAGGCACGAGCCAGCGAATCAATCTCGTGTTGCGGTATCCCTGTGTTGTTTTTCTTTCTCGCCATCCTGCGGGCATGCAGCCCTTCTACCGCAGCGGGCGGTATCCCTGTGTTGTTTTTCTTTCTCGCCATCCCCCGTTGTTATGTAGTCTATTCGATAACTTTCCTCCTTTTAAGCGTTTATTCAGTTTTACTTGCTCCAATGATTGCCCGACGACTTGAAGGGCTTGGGGCGGTACTTGTCCAACTTGCGCTGTCTGACCGTTTCCATAGCTTCTTTCAGCTTGTCGGGCGCGTGTTCTCTTATCTCGCGCAGAACGTCGGCGTCGCTTTGAAGCGCCTGCTTTTCTCGCTCCGTCTTTTGATAGAGCGTAAATACATCGCTTTGGTCGCGGGTACTGATTTGCAGCCGTTCTTCGAGTTGCCCGTTCTCGGCTTTGAGCTTTGCTGCTTCTGCCGCGATGACGGGCAGGTCGCGTTTGTTGAGCTTGCGCCTTCCGTCGTTGTACTCCTGCAAAACCTCAGCAGCGGCTTGTAGCGGAGCGGTGTCGCGTTGAAGTTGTTTCTGCCTATCTTCAAGTTGTCGCGTTTCCCGTTCGGCGTGGACTTGCCTGCTTTCGGCTATGAGTTTCCTCTTTTCAGCCTCGTCCGCCCGCAGCTCGGCTTGGTCTGCCGCCTCGCTCATCTTTTTTAACTTGTAAGCCGCCGTATCGAGATGCTTTGCCTGACTTCCTTCTTTGCCACGCTGCAAGTTCCATTTCTTCCCCACGACGGAATGAAAGTCAGTCTGCAAGTTTTGTAATTCCTTCCTGTCAAACAGTTGCTTTGCGCATAACTTGCCGTCGGCTATCGGAATTAAATTCAGGTGCAGGTGCGGCGTGGTTTCGTCCATGTGGACAACCGCCGAGATAATGTTGTCCTCGCCGTACCGCTCCGCAAAGAAGCGAGTACAATCAACAAAAAATTGCTGTTGCTCACTCGGCGACAGCCTGCCGAAAAACTCTCTGTCTGAACCCACGACAAAGGAACACATAAGTACAGCGTCCTTGCGTACTTTCGTGGGCAGGTCGAGAGCCTCAATCTTATCATTGATAAATTGAGTGTACGACCGCTGCCTTTTGATAATGTTGTAATTGTTCCGTGTGCGCGTGAAGTCTATCTGCGGATTGACCGCCTGATAGGTTTCGTCGCGTTCGTTTTCATTTTCGACGGGCGCAATGTCTGTCTTGTGATACTTTTCCATGTGACAAACTAAGTAGCTTATAATTTCACCTCC
>DXFX01000005.1 GCA_019114245.1 Candidatus Borkfalkia faecipullorum
AGTTCCATCCCGGCAACAACGTCGGTATCGGCAAGGACGACACTCTGTTCGCTCTCGTCGACGGCGTCGTGAAGTTCGAGAGACTGGGCAAAGACAAAAAGCAGGTCAGTGTCTATCAGGCACAGTAACGAAGATCCCCCGCATCGCGGGGGATTTTTTTACGCGCGGGCAAACGTTGCCCGCGCTTTTTCGGTGCATATCCTTTCTAGTAAGGAAGGGACAGATGTCTGTGCGCGCAGGCAAAGCCCTTTTTTCGGTCGGTTTCTTCTTGACGCATATGTGCCGCGCCGCACGGGAAGGGGAAGGCGGGGCGTTTTTACAAGATCCGTCAAAAAAATTCTCCCTCCGCTTGGGAACGCACGGAAAAACACTTGCTTTACGCGCCGTTTCGCTGTATAATCATTGTCCACAAGGAGACAATTTATGGAAGAAGTGCTGCACGTCCTCTTGCACGCGTTTTTGGACAGTTTAAAGGTCTTTCCCTTTCTGTTCCTCATGTACGTGCTCATCGAACTGCTGGAAAACAGGACAAACTTTACGAAAAACAAAAATATTCTGACGGGGAATCTCGCGCCGCTGCTCGGCTCCGCCGCGGGCATCATCCCGCAGTGCGGCTTTTCGGTGATGGCGGCAAAGCTGTTCGATAAGCGGCTCATCCGCGCGGGAACGGTGCTTTCCGTCTTTCTCGCCACCAGCGACGAGGCGATCGTGCTCCTGCTCACCAGCGGCGAGGCGTCCAAAACCGTCTCCGTCATGCCCGTCATCGCCATTCTCTTTGTCGTCGCCGTGGGGGTAGGGTATCTGTTCAATTTCCTGTTCCGCAACGTCCCGCTCGCGTCGTTGGAAGAGGGGGAGGACATCCACGGAACGCCCTGCGGACACGACCATGAAGAGGATTCCAACTTTCACCGCTATTTCCTGCATCCGCTCACGCACGCGCTGCAGATCTTCGTGTACATTCTCATCGTCAACATTGCGTTCGGGTTTATCATGCACTATGCGGAAAGCGCCATCGAAAGCTTTCTTCTGAGCGGAAAATGGTATCAGCCGCTCATTGCCGCCGCCATCGGGCTCATCCCCAACTGCGCCGCAAGCACAGTCGTCACGCAGGCGTATATCCTCAACGGGCTCTCTTTCGGCGGGTTCATCGCGGGCATTTGCGCCAATGCGGGGCTGGGATTTACCATTTTGTTCAAAAGCCGCAAAAATCTGCGCCGCGCCTTTGCCCTGCTCGGCGTGATGTACGTCGTCAGCGTGGCGGTAGGGTACATCACCCTCGGGATCATGCAGGCGGCAGGTTTGTAAAAAAAGATTTCAGACAGCCCTTCGGGGCTGTTTTTTCATGCAAATTTTTAAAAGCTATTGAAATACGGGTCAAAATATGGTATGATAGGGAAAAAGATCCCTGCCCCGCTTGCGGGGCGGTTTGTAAATTTATTTCCGGAGAGAAATTTATGACAATCAGAGAAGTGGTCAAACTGCTCGACGCGGAGATCCTGTGCGGCGCCGAACATCTCGATACCGAGATCCACACCGCCTGCGGTTCGGACATGATGAGCGACGTCCTTGCCTACGTCAAGGACCAGTCCGTCCTTTTGACGGGGCTTTTGAATCCACAGGTCGTGCGGACGGCGGAAATGATGGATATGCTCTGCATCGTGTTCGTGCGCGGCAAGCGCCCCGAACAGCCCGTCATCGACCTTGCCGAAAGCAAGGGGATCGTCCTGCTCACCACCGAAAAGCGGCTGTTTGTCGCCTGCGGCATTCTCTATACCAACGGGTTGGGCGGCTGATATGCAGTGCATCAGGCTCGAATACGATGTGGACGGCGAAAACTTTGCCTCTGCGGGCAACGCCAGCGAAAGCGTCAAAAACACGCTGAAACAGATGGGGGTCTCGCCCGCATCCGTGCGCCGCGTCGCCATCGCCATGTACGAAGGGGAGATCAATATGGTCATCCACGCGCACGGCGGCAAGGCGGAAGTGGAGATCTATCCCGACCGCATCGACATTTATCTGAAAGACAAGGGCCCCGGCATTGCCGACATCGATCTCGCGATGAAGGCGGGGTATTCCACCGCAACGGAGAGCATCCGCAGCCTCGGGTTCGGTGCGGGCATGGGGCTTCCCAACATGAAAAAATACAGCGACGAAATGAAGATCGATTCCACCGTCGGCGTGGGTACCACCGTGTATCTGCGCGTCAATCTGGAATGATTTTTTGCATACGTCTGCGCAAATCGTGCTCACGTTTTTGAATAATACATATCGGCGAGGATGTCATGGCAACGCTGAAAACCGTCGTTTTGGACAGCGAAAAGTGCATCGGCTGCATCACCTGTATGCGCCGCTGCCCCACAGAGGCGATCCGCATCGAAAACGGCAAAGCAAAAATTTTATATGATAAGTGTATCAACTGCGGCGAGTGCGTCCGCAGCTGCAAGGGGGGAGCAAAGCGTCCCGTGTACGACAGCTTCGATCTTGTTGCCAGTTATAACTACAAGATCGCGCTGCCCTCACCTTCCCTGTTCGGGCAATTCAACAATTTAGACGATCCCAATTACGTCATCGAGGGGCTTCTGGCGCTCGGATTCGACGAGGTGTTCGAGGTGGGGCTGGCGGCGGAACTCGTCACCGACTGCACCAAAAAAGTCATGCAGAAAAGCACTCTGCCCCGTCCCGTCATCAGCACCGCCTGCCCGGCGGTGGCGGAACTCATCCTTCTGCGCTTTCACGAGCTCACGGACCATATGCTCAACCTGTATGCGCCCGCCAAAATTGCGGCCAAACTCGCCAAAAAACAGGCGCTGGAAAAGGGGATTCCCGCGGACGACATCGGCATTTTCTTTATCTCGCCCTGTCCCGCCAAGGTGTATTCCCTGCACAAGGAAGAGGTCTCCAACGAAAAGTATATTTCGGGCGTTCTCTCGCAGAGCGACGTCTATTTCCGCCTCGTGGAAAAAATGAACAAGATCAAAAATCCAAGAAAGCTGGGCAAATGCGGCTATTCGGGGATAGGCTGGGGCTCTTCGGGCGGGGAGAGCAATTCTCTGGGACTTGGCAACTATATCCATTGTTCGGGCGTCCGCAACGTGTTGGGGCTTTTGAAAGAGATGAGCGACGGCAAACTGGACGGCGCCGACTTTGTGGAGCTGAATATGTGCCCCGGCGGGTGCGTGGGCGGCGTGCTGAATGTGGAAAATCCCTTTATCGCGCGCAACCGTATGCGCCAGCTGGCGGAAAAAATGAAGATCCCGCCCGCCACCATGGAGGAGTACGGCCTGGACGAAAGCTTTTTCCAATGGGACAAAGCGCCCGCGCCTTCCACCTCTTTCCAGCTGGATAAGGACAGGTTCGCCGCCATGCAGAAACTGATGCAGGTGGAGGAATACGTCAGAAAACTGCCGGGCATCGATTGCGGCGCGTGCGGCGCGCCCACCTGCCGCTGTCACGCGGAGGACGTGGTGCAATACGGCGGCAAGCTCAACTGTGCAAAGCTGGAGGAGGGCAAATGAAAGTTTCCGAATTGGTTCAGGCAAGCGGCTTTGCCGTCTTTTGCCGCGGGGAAGATCGGGAGATCGAGAGCGGGTACAGCGGCGATTTTTTAAGCAACATCATTTCCCGCGCCCCCGAGGGCTGCTGCTGGCTGACGGTGATGAACAACGTCAACGTCGCGGCGGTGGCTACCCTCATCGACTGCGCCTGCATCCTCCTGTGCGAGGGAACGGAGCCGGACGAGCCGCTCTTTCAGCGCGCAAACCAGCAGGGGATCTGGGTGCTCGGTACAAACCAAAACGTGTTCGAGGCGGGCAAAACCGTCGCAAAACTGTGTAACGTATAGCAAAAATCGGGACAAAAGCGCAAGGGGGCGGAAATGAAACTGTATTACGATCTTCACATTCATTCCTGTCTGAGCCCCTGCGGCGACGAGGACAACACGCCCAACAACATCGTCAATATGGCGCTGATCAAGGGTCTGAACGTCATTGCGCTGTCCGATCACAACACCTGCAAAAACTGCCTAGCGGCGATGGCGGTGGGCAGAAAAAACGGACTGGTCGTCCTGCCCGCCATGGAGCTGACCACCAGCGAGGACATCCACGTCCTGTGCCTGTTTGAAAGGTACGAGGACGCGCAGAAACTGGAAGAGCACATCTCCCGCACCCGCTTAAAAATCGCAAACCGTCCGGAAATTTTCGGCCGCCAGCTCATCCTCAACGAGGAGGACGAGGTGGTCGGAGAGGAGGAAAACCTGCTCATCGTAAGCTCGGGCGTTTCCGTGGAAGAGGTCGCGCCTCTCGTCTCCTCTCTCGGGGGGATCGCCGTTCCCGCGCACATCGACAAGCAGGCGAACGGGCTGATCGGCATTCTCGGCGCTTTCGATCCCCGTCTCGGCTTCCGCATGGCGGAGTACAGGCAGGATGTGGGCGTGGATCTTCCGCGGCTGTGCAATTCGGACGCGCACACGCTGTGGGACATTTCCGAGGCGGAGCACTTTATCGAGGCGGAAACGTGCAGCGCGCACGGCGTCTTTGCCGCCCTCAAAAAAATGTGCGGAGAAAAAGTATGAAAAGCAGCAGATCTGCCGCATTGTTTCTGATTTTATTTTTGTGTGCGGTTCTGGCATTTCCCGTGCCCGTTCACGCGGATACGGGGCCGAAACCTTCCCTGCGCGTGCGCTTTGAAAACCTCGGGGAAGAGCTTTGCTACGGCACCTTGCTTTCCGAAAAATCGTCCACGGGGCCGCAATCTGCGTGGGACGGCAACCCCGAAACGGCCGTGTATCGTGAAAATCCCGGGTACGAATACGCTGATTTCAGTTACGAAACGTGGCTCGCCTTTGCAGAATACGAGGACGCGGACGGCTATTACTTTTTGCAGATCGGCTGGACGGTCAGCGAAACAAAGGAAATGGCCTGGACGTACTACCCGCCGCAGAACTTCAAGGTCTTGCTGTATTTCCCGCAGGAGGGCGTCTTTGTTTCCAGCGGCGTCTGCGAGCGTTACGCCTTCGATTCATACTATACCGTAAACATGGACGGGCTGAACATCGGCTCCGTTTCCGCAGGCGGGGAAGAGCTTTCCCCGTATCGTTCGTACGATTACACGGGCGAAATTCTTTCCCTGCTCGCGCGCATCGTCATCACCATTCTCATCGAAATCGGCGTCGCCCTGCTGTTCGGGTTCCGATCGCAAAAACAGCTTCTCTTTCTCATCGTCACCAACTGCATCACGCAGGTCATCCTCAACGTTTTGCTCAATGTCGCCAACTATTTTTCGGGGCAGTGGATGTTCCTGTTTTTGTATGCCGTCCTGGAAATTTTTGTATTTATCCTGGAAGCGGCCGCGTACAGCATCGGCATGAAAAAACTTTCCGAACGTCCGCCCAAAACGGCCGTATGTATTGTGTATGCGCTGGTTGCCAACGCCCTCTCCTTTGCGGCGGGGCTGGCGCTTTCCTTCCTTCTTCCAGGGATCTTTTAAAGGGAAACTTTTGTCGGATTTTGTCGGCGGCGCCCCGCAGGGAGCGCCGTCGCTTGACTTTTGCCTTGAAAAAGGGTATGATAAAACCCAGACCAACCGAGGTGCGTTTATGAATACATATCTGAACAAACGGGCGCAGGGGATCGTCCCTTACGTCGCGGGCGAACAGCCCAAAGATAAGAAGTACGTCAAACTCAACACCAACGAAAATCCGTACCCGCCCAGCCCCAAAGCGCTGGAAGCGTACAAGGGCGTGAATTTTTCCGATCTGCGCCTGTACCCGCCCCTTGCCATGGACAAGCTGAAAAGCGCCGTGGCGGAAGCGGAAGGGGTCTCTCCCGAAAACGTGTTCTGCGGCAACGGGAGCGACGAGATCCTCGCCTTCTGTTTTTCCGCCTTTTTCGATGCGGACGGAAAGGGCGCGGCGTTTGCGGACATCACCTACAGTTTTTATCCCGTGTTCTGCGAATTTTTCGGCATTCCGCAGGTGATCGTGCCCCTCGAAGAGGATTTTTCGCAGGATCTTGAAAAATTGCGCAAAACGCCCGCGCAGGGCGTGGTCATCGCCAATCCCAACGCGCCCACGGGCATGGGGATCGCGCGCGAAGAGATAGAAAAATTCGTCGCGCGGAGCGGGCGCATCGTCATCGTGGACGAGGCGTATATGCCTTTTTACGGACAGAGCGCCGTGCCGCTCACGCAAAAATACGACAATCTTCTGGTCGTCAAGACCTTTTCCAAGGGATATTCGCTGGCGGGACTGCGCTGCGGCTACGCGGTGGGGGACAGAGAACTCATTTCCGCGCTCGAACGCTGCCGCGACAGCTTTAATTCCTATCCCGTGGATACCGTCTGCCAGGCGGTGTGCGCCGCCGCGATCGCGGACGGAGAATATTACCGCGAAAAGAACGCGCTGGTCATTTCCGAGCGCGAACGGCTGAGCAAAGAACTTGCCCGCCGCGGATTTTTTGTTCTGCCTTCCTGTTCCAACTTCGTGTTTGCGAAAAAATCGGGGCTTTCGGGCAGGGAAGTGTACGAAAAACTGCGCGAGCGCGGCGTGCTCGTGCGGCATTTCCAAAAGCCGCGCATTGCGGATTTCTGCCGCATCACCGTGGGGAGCGCCGAACAGAACGACGCGCTTCTCGCCGCGCTGGACGATTTTTTAAGCTGAAATTTTAAAGTTACAAAAGAGGAAAAATACTTTTTTCGGACGTTGTTATGGTTGAACAACAGCTTTTGCCCCTGCTCGGCGATACGCAGATCTTGCGCGTGCAGGACTTTTCCTCTTTTTTTGCGTCGGAATTTCCCGCGGGCAGCCGCGTGGCCCTTCTCTTTGCGGAAGGGGAGCGCCCCGCCGTGCGGAACCACCTGTTTTCCGCGCTTTCCCCCTTTTCTCCGCTGTGCGCGGAGGTCGGCAGGGGAGCGATGGGGTTGTTTTCTCTGCCCGACGACGTGCGCGCCGTGGTGGCGCTGGGCAACCGCGCCATTCCCGCGGCGCGTTTTTTTGCCACCCTCCGAAATGCGGAGTGCGCGGCGGTACCCACTTCCCCTTCGGCGGAAGAGTGCTTTGCAAAGACGGCTCCCCCGCCCTTTGCGGGGTACCCGCTCCGTCCGCCGCAAAAAATTCTTTTGAGCGGCAATTTTCTGCAGACGGACTGCGCCGCGGCGCTGGCGCAGACGGCGCTTTCCGCGCTGTGCGCGGAGGAACTGCGCGTTCACGCGCTGTTTGCCGAACGACAGCCGCTTGCGGCGCTGGAAAGCGCCGCGCAGAGTGCCGCCTCTCTCTCCCTCTCGGCAGGGGAGGACAGGGAGCAGCTCTTTTTTGCATCCGCGCTGTTTTCCCTTTCGCGCACGCAAGAGTTTGCGTGTATGGGAATGGTGCAATTTTTGCAGTCACGTATGCCGCAAAATGCGGCAAAACTTGCCTATTCGGTGCTGAAAACCTGCGCCGAGCGCGAACTGTTTTTGTTTGAAAAGGCACAGCCGCGCCCCTTTTTCGTGCCCGATTATGCGGCGCGCCTTCGCCTGTGCGCCGAGCGCACGGGCATAGCGTATAAAAAGCTGTTTGCCAACGTGCGCGTCCCTTCGGGGGAAGAAAGCTTCGAGCGGGTGCGCATCTTTCAGCAATCCCGCCGCCGCATGGCGGATTCCGCGCGGCTTTTGGGCGAATACATACAAAAAATCGCCCGCAGTTACTTTGCGGAGGGCGAAAGCGCGCGTGCGGACACGGACGAGGCGTATTACCTTTCCCCCGAACTGACGCCCCTTCTCAGTGCGCCCGTTCTGGAACGGGAATTCGGGCTGTTGTGCTCGCCCGCACATATGTCCGCCGCCGCAAAGGAGAAAGATCCCGCGTAAAAAAGGGCGGTTTTGCCCTCGCGGGAAGGAGAACACATATGAACGAAAACGCACGTCTGGCCGCCCTGGTGCGGGACACGCAGGTGTTCCTGCTGGACATGGACGGCACCGTGTACATCGGAGATTCTCTGATCGGGGAGATGAAACATACCCTCGCCGCCTTCCGCAATGCGGGCAAGAAAATTGTCTATTGTACCAACAATTCCTCCAAAACCGCCGCGGAATACGAAAAAAAGCTGCAGCGGCTGGGGATCTGGTCGGAACAGGACCTCGTGTACACTTCGGGCATGGCGACGGCGGAATATCTCTCTTCGGCCTATCCGCACAAAAAGGTGTACCTCGTGGGAACGGATGCGCTCAAACGCGAATTTGCCTCCTACGGGGTGGAATTGTGCGAAAAAGGGGCAGAAGTGTGCGTTCTCGCATATGATACGTCGCTCACCTATGCCAAGCTGTGCGCGATCAACGAATATATTGTTATGGGGCTGCCGTACATTGCCACGCACCCGGACGACGTCTGTCCCGCGCAGGGGGTGTACCCGCCCGACGTGGGGTCCTTTATTTCCCTTCTGAAAACTTCTTCGGGGCGGGAGCCTGACGTCATCTGCGGCAAGCCGTACCGCGTGATGGGGGAACGGCTGTGCGCGCGGCTGGGCGTTTCCGCCGCAAGGGTGACGATGGCGGGCGACCGTCCGCATACGGACATCCGCTTCGGCAACAACAACGGATTTGCCACGTTGCTCGTTCTCAGCGGGGAAACGGACGCAAAAAAGACGGCGTCCCTGCCCGAGAGCGACCGCCCCACGCTGGTCATTCCCGATCTGAACGCGGCGGTGCGCGTTCTCTGAAAGGAGGAAAACTGTGGGAATGCAGGTACAGCTGCTCACGCGGACAGAACTCGTGCGCAGGGCGGCGGAAGAGAGAAAAAAATACGCCCCTCTCGCGGAGGGGGCGCCCTCCCTGGCGGGAAGCCGCGGCGAAAGTCTGCGCCGCGCGTCGCATCTTTTGGAAGAGGGGCAATTTGAACGCGCCGCGGAGCAGATCCCTGCGGAGGACGCGTCCTTTGCGGCGGAACGCCTGCGCTTTCTGGCTAGGATGCAGGTAAAAGGGGAGGCGGAGCTCGCCTGCCTGCCGTGCGATCTTTCCATGAAAAGGGGGTTTGAACGCCTCTGCACCCTCGCGGGGGCAAACAGCCGCGTTTACGCGGAAATTGCGCGCTCGTGCGCGGAAAAGTCCGTCGTCTATACGCGAATTGCGGAGGGAAAAACGCTTTTGACGCAGGGGAAAGAAGAGGAGGCGGCCTCGCTCGCCTGCGAACTGATCGGAAAATACCCGCTGTGCGCGGGTTGTTACGATCTGTATGCGGCGGTGCGGTGCGCGTCGGACGCGCAGTACGACCCTGCGTCGGCGCTGGAAAAGCTGTCCGCCTGCCCGGACGCCTTTTTGTATCGGAGACAAAAGAAATTCTGCTTCGCCTCGCAGCTGCAGGAGCGCGTGGAAAAACTTGCAAAGCGCGTTCCTACCAAAAAGCAGCGCCTTTTGCGCGCCGCGCTGATCTGGGCGGGCGTGCTGGCGGGCGCCGCCGCCGTCGCCCTCGTCTGGACGGCGCTGGAGGGTTTATTCGCATAACAAAAGGACTGCCGCGGCAAAACGCCGCGGCAGTCCTTTTGTCGTTGAAACAGGGATACGTCCCTGTATTTTTTATTCTTCTTCCCTTCTCTGTTCGATGGGAACGTACTTTTTCCGCTTCGCCACCGCCTGGTAGCCGGGGCGGATGATCTTCCCGCCGTTGGTGATCTCCTCCATGCGGTGCGCCGACCATCCGGAAATGCGCGATACCGCAAAGAAGGGGGTGTACAGTTCGCGGGGGAGTCCCAGCATATCGTACACAAATCCCGAATAGAAGTCCACGTTGGGCGCAACGCCCTTGTAGATGCGCCGCTTTTCGGCGATGAGTTCCGCCGCCGCCTGCGCCACGTATTTGCGCATTTCGTATTCCTCCTCCTTGTGCTTTTCCGCCGCCAGCTTTTCCGCAAAAGTGCGCAGGATGTCCGCGCGCGGGTCGGAGAGGGAATATACGGCGTGCCCCATGCCGTACACGAGACCCGTGTGGTCGTACGCTTCCTTGTCGAGGATCTTGCCCACGTAGTCTTTGAGCTTTCCGCGGTCGAAGTCGGGGACGTGTTCCTTGATGTTGTCGAACATATCGCACACCTTGACGTTGGCGCCGCCGTGTTTGGGGCCCTTGAGCGAACCCAAAGATGCGGCGACGGAGGAGTAGGTGTCCGTGCCCGAGGAAGTGACCACGTGCGTGGTGAAGGTGGAGTTGTTGCCGCCGCCGTGTTCGGCGTGCAGGACGAGGCACAGGTCGAGCACCTGCGCTTCCAGCTCGGTGTACTTGCAGTCCTCGCGCAGCATATACAGGATATTTTCCGCGGTGGAAAGGTCCTTTCTCGGCTTGTGGATAAAGAGAGAGGCGTTCGAATGGTAGTACTGGTACGCCTTCTGTGAATAGACGGTGAGCAGGGGGAACTGGGCGATGAGCTGCAGGGACTGGCGCAGAACGTTGCGTTTGGAGACGTCGTCCGCTTTCGGGTCGTACGAATAGAGGGAAAGCACGCAGCGGGCGAGCATGTTCATCATGTCTTTCGAGGGGGCTTTCATGATGATGTCCCGCACGAAGGAGGGGGGAAGGGTGCGGAAATCCGCTAAAATTTCGCAAAAGCGTTCCAGCTGGCTCTGCGTGGGCAGGTGCCCGAACAGGAGGAGGTAGGTCGCCTCTTCAAAGCCGAACCTGCGGCCCGTGGCGCCGCGCACCAGGTCGCGGATGGAAATGCCGCGGTAGTACAGTTCGCCGTCGGCGGGGATCTTGTTCCCGTCCGCGTCCTTGCCGAAGGCCACGATCTCGGAAATTTCCGTCAGACCGCACACCACGCCGTTGCCGTTGATGTCGCGCAGTCCTCGCTTCACGTCGTATTTTTCGTACAGTTTGGGGTTGATGATGTCGCTCTTGCTCGCTATTTTGGTCAGCTCCATAATGTCCTGCGAGTACTTTGCATATTTTTTCAGCAGTATGTCGCGCAATTCGGCAGAATCCATGGCTTACCTCCTTTCCGGTGGTTCCGGCAGTAAAATATTTGCTTTATTATACCACAAAATGCCACTTTCGTCAAGTTATGCCCCGCCGCGCACGTATTTTTGCAATTTCCACACAAAAAAATCACACAAAAACCGCTAAATACTACCATTTTGGGCGCATATTTTTGTTTCTTGGGAACAAATTCTGAAAAAATTCTTCTGAATAACCATACATTTGTATTGAAAAAAGTTTGAATGTGTGATAAAATAGATACGTTGAGATATCAGAATACGGGCGCACTGTCAAGATCGCCCGATTACAGTCGGAGGTAGGTTTCATTGGCTAAGAAAATCGACGTTCCTTTCAACGGTACCAAGGAACAGGAGGAAAAGCTGCGCGAAGAGCTCGCACAGCTGAGGATCGAGCATGAAGGCAAGGGGCTGATGATCGCCGCTTTGCAGAAGGCGCAGGAAATTTACGGCTATCTGCCCGAAGCGGTGCAGCAGACGATCGCGGACGAGCTGGGCGTTTCCCTCGCGGAAGTGTACGGCGTCGCCACGTTCTATGCGCAGTTTTCTCTGTATCCGAAGGGGAGATACAAGATCGGCGTCTGCCTCGGCACGGCTTGCTACGTCAAGGGTTCGGGGGACGTGTACAAGAAGATCTGCGATACATTGAAGATCGAGGGCGGACAGTGCACGGACGACAGGAAGTTCTCTCTGGACGCCACGCGCTGCATCGGATGCTGCGGCCTCGCGCCCGTCATGACGATCAACGACGACGTGTACGGCAAGGTCACGCCCGAAGAGGTGGAAGGCATTCTCGCCAAGTACTCGGACTGATATGCGCGAACTTGCCCTCAATATTCTGGACATTGCGGAAAATTCCCTTTCGGCGGGGGCGAAACTCGTCGAGATCGGCGTATCTGCGGACTTTGCGGCGGACAGAATGGTCATCCGCATCCGCGACGACGGCTGCGGCATGGACAAAGAGATGCTTGCGCGCGTGACCGATCCTTTTACCACCACGCGCACGACGCGCAAAGTGGGGATGGGCGTTCCGCTGTTCAAGTTTTCGGCAGAGAGCGCCGGCGGACGGTTCGGCATCCGTTCGGAAAAGGGCAAGGGCACGGAGGTGACGGCGGAATACGTCATCAGTCACGTGGACAGGATGCCGCTGGGGGATTTCGGCGGCGTTTGCCTGCAGCTCGTCACCATGAATCCCGCGGTGGATTTCCGTATCCGCGCGGAAGGGGACGGGAAAGAAGGCGTGCTGGACACGCGCGAAGTGCGCGCGGTGCTGGGGGAGGACATCTCGCTGTCCGCACCGGAAGTGCGTGCATTTTTAAAGGATTACATTCAGGAAAATTTAGTGGACATTTTTGGAGGTAGGTTATGAAAAGTTTGGAAGAACTGCGGGCCTTGCGCGAAAAGATGAAATCGCAGATAGACAACCGCAGCGTGGCGAGCTCGGACGAGACGGTCATCAAGGTGGGAATGGCAACCTGCGGCATCGCGGCGGGCGCGCGCCCCGTTCTGGAAGCTCTGCTGGACGAGGCTGACAAGCGTCAGCTGCACAACGTCAGCATTTCCCAGACGGGTTGCATCGGAATGTGCCGCCTCGAACCCATCGTAGAGGTGTTCAAAGACGGGCAGAAATATACGTATATCCACATGACGGCGGACAAGGCGCGCAAAGTGATCGCCGACCACGTCGTCAACGGCAATCCCTGCAAGGAATATCTCATCGGCGAGAATTAAGGGCGAAGGAGAGGAGAATTTATGTTCAGATCACACATTCTTGTCTGCGGCGGCACGGGCTGTACGTCGGGCAATTCCATGAAAATTTACGAAGCACTGGTCGACCGCATTCAGAAAGAAGGGCTGGAAAAGGAAGTGCACGTCACCAAAACGGGCTGTTTCGGTCTGTGCGCTTACGGCCCCATCATGATCGTCTACCCCGAGGGCGCCTTCTACTCCCAGGTGAAGGTGGAGGACGTGGACGAGATCGTCAGCGAGCACATCATCAAAGGCCGCATCGTCACCCGCCTTCTGTACAAGGAAACGGTGGGGGAGGACGGCTCCATCAAGGCGCTCAACGACACCAATTTCTATAAAAAACAGCACCGCGTCGCACTGCGCAACTGCGGCGTCATCAACCCCGAAAAGATCGAGGAATACATCGCTTACGACGGCTACGAGGCTCTCGGCAAAGTGCTTACCGAAATGACCCCGCAGGACGTCATCGACGTCATCCTCAAATCGGGCCTGCGCGGCCGCGGCGGCGCGGGCTTCCCTACGGGAAGAAAGTGGCAGTTCGCCAAAAACTCCGTGGGCGATAAAAAGTACGTCTGCTGCAACGCCGACGAGGGCGACCCCGGCGCGTTCATGGACCGTTCCATCCTCGAAGGCGACCCCCACGCGGTCATCGAGGCAATGGCCATCGCGGCATACGCCATCGGTTCCGATCAGGGCTATATCTACGTCCGTGCGGAATATCCTATCGCCGTGCAACGCCTCACCATCGCCATCAAGCAGGCGCGCGAGTACGGCCTGCTCGGGAAAAATCTTTTCGGTACGGGCTTTAATTTCGACCTCGACATCCGTCTGGGCGCAGGCGCGTTCGTCTGCGGCGAGGAAACCGCGCTGATGACCTCCATCGAAGGGCACCGCGGCGAACCCCGTCCCCGCCCTCCGTTCCCCGCGGTCAAGGGCCTGTTCGGAAAACCTACCATCCTCAATAACGTCGAAACGTACGCCAACATTCCGCAGATCATCCTCAAGGGCGCCGATTGGTTCGCCTCCATGGGTACGGAAAAGAGCCGCGGCACCAAGGTGTTCGCGCTGGGCGGCAAGATCCACAACACCGGCCTCGTCGAGATCCCGATGGGCACCACCATGCGCGAGATCATCTACGACAT
>DXFX01000038.1 GCA_019114245.1 Candidatus Borkfalkia faecipullorum
GCGCGCGGTGTGGTCAAGGGGATCACGGACCGCGGCTATAAAGTGGGCGGCTTTACCTGCTGTTCGGAAAGCACTGTGTTCCGCGGGGCGGGCGTATCTTCCTCGGCGGCGTACGAGCTTCTCATCTGCGAGATCCTCAACGCTCTGTATCTGGACGGAAAGCTCAGCAAGGTGGAAAAGGCGATCATATCCCAGTATGCCGAAAACGTGTATTTCGGAAAGCCGTGCGGGCTGCTCGATCAGTCGGGCATTTCGCTGGGAGGGATCAACAAGATCGATTTCAAAGATCCCGCAGCTCCCGTCATCGAATCCCTCACGCCGCCTGCGGGCTACACGCTTGTCATCACCAACACGGGCGGATCCCATGCGGCGCTCACCGAGCACTATGCCGCCATCAAGACGGAAATGCTTGCCGTGGCAAATTATTTCGGAAAGGAAGTGCTGCGCGAAGTGCCCTACGAACAGTTCTTTGTAAGCATTCCGCAGCTTCGCAAAAAAGTTTCCGAGCGCGCCATTCTCCGCGCATTCCATTATTATGAAGAAAACGACCGCGTAGATGCGGCGGCGGCCGCGCTGAAAGAGGGAAGGGTGAAAGATTTCCTCGCGGCGGTGGGCGCGTCCGGGGTGAGCAGTCTGAACTGTCTGCAGAACTGCTTTGTTCCCGGCAGTACCGAACAGCCCGTATCCCTCGCGATACATATTTCCGAACGCATCATCCGCGACGGCGCGGTGCGCGTGCACGGCGGCGGCTTTGCGGGTACGGTGCTTGCCTACCTCGCGGACGCGGAAGTGGAAAACTACGTCGCGCAGATGGCAAAGGTGTTCGGCAGAGAAAACGTCTTTACGGCGAGCGTACGCCTGCCGGGTGCAACCGAGTTGGATCTTGGCGAACTCATCGGATAAATCCTTTGTCCCGATAACCATAAATACAGAGAGGAGGAAGAGTTATGATTCATGCAAGCTTGTTCGGCAGAACGTCGGACGGAAGAGACGTACACGCATTCAAGATCAAGGACGGCGCAAACGAAGCCACCATTCTCAGCTACGGCGGCATCATCCAGTCTTTGAAGATCGCGGACAAAGAGGGGAAGCTCGTCGACGTCGTTCTCGGATATGACGACGTGGCGTCTTACGAAAAGAACGACGGGTATCTCGGCGCCATCGTCGGGCGCTGCTGCAACCGCATCGAAAAGGGCCACCTCGTCGTGGACGGAACGGAATACCAGCTGTACTGCAACGACCGCGGCAATCATCTGCACGGCGGCAGGGAAGGTTTTGACAAAAAAGTCTGGAACTATGTGTTCGAGGGCGGGGACGGAAATATCCTCAATCTCAGCACGGTCAGCCCGGACGGGGAGGAGAACTATCCCGGAAATCTGCGCCTGCAGGTCAGATATACTTTCGTGAACGGCGAACTCAGGATCGAGTACGGCGCGATGTCCAGCAAAAAGACGCCCATCAACCTGACCAACCACGCATATTTCAATCTGGACGGGGAAGGTTCGGGCAACGTTCTGGACACCTTCCTGACCATTGCGGCGGACAGGATCACCCCCACGGACGACGCGCTCATTCCGCACGGCGAATTCCGCAATGTGGAGGGAACGCCCTTCGATTTCAGAAAGCCGCACCGCATCGGCGAGCGCATCGGCAGCGACGATGAGGACATAGCGCGCCAGAACGGTTACGACGTCAACTACGTCCTCAACAAGGCGGCGGGCGTCTACGGAAAAGTGGCGGAAGCGGAGAGCGAGCGGAGCGGGATCTGCATGGAAGTGTTCACGGATATGCCCGCGCTGCAGCTGTATACGGGCAACGGGCTCAGCCAGAAAGGCAAATCCGCTTTTTATAACCGCAATTACGGTTTCTGCATGGAAACGCAGTACATTCCGAACAGCGTCAACGTCCCCGCTTATGCGGCGCTCGGCGACTGTCTGTTTGAGAAAAACAAGATCTATCATTCTGTCACGGCATACAAATTCAGCGTAAAGTAAGGCGATCGATATGAAAATTCTCATTGCATCCGACCTGCACGGATCGGCATTTTATACGCAAAAGCTCGCGGAGCGTTTTTCGGCGGAAGGCGCCGAACAGCTCGTTCTGCTGGGCGATATTTACAATCACGGACCCCGTAATCCTCTGCCGGAAGGGTACGATCCTTTGGGCGTGGCAAAGATTTTAAATCCGCTGGCGGACAAACTCATCGTTCTGAAAGGAAATTGCGACAGCGACGTCGATACCCTCATTTCCGATTTTGAATTTGTTTCCGAAGCCGTTCTCTATGCGGGAGGGAAGAAGATCTTTTTACAGCACGGGGACAAGTATTGCATCGACAATCTTCCCAAAAATTGCGGGGATTGCTTTATTTACGGGCATTATCATACCGGATTTATCAAGAGAGAGGGCGCAGTGCTCGTTGCAAACTGCGGTTCCGTATCGCTGCCCAAGGGCGGCACGCCCAACAGCTATCTTCTGTTGGAGGAGGGCGTTCTCGTCCTCAAAGAATTGGACGGCAAAGAGCTTTGCCGCATGAATATCTGATCCTACCGCCGCGGCAGTTTTGCCGCGGCGGCTTTTCGGGAAACGGGGGAAAAGCGATCCCCAAATCATTGCATTTTTTATCTGTTTATGATAAAATAGATAAAATAGGTCATTGCGATTTTTTCCGCTTTTGCAGGCGGGAGAAAAAGGCCGCGGATACAGGATATTGCCATGAGTTTTGAAGAATTACAGAGAGAAGACAAAGAGTACATTTCCAACACTTACAACCGTTTTGCGGTAGATCTTGCGCGCGGCGAGGGCGCCACGCTCTGGTCGGAAGAGGGCAAAAAATACGTGGACTTCGGAAGCGGGATCGCCGTCAACACGTTCGGCGTCAACGACGAAGTCTGGAAAAAAGCTGTCACAGATCAGCTGAACAAGATCCAGCACGCAAGCAATCTGTATTATACGCGCCCGCAGGCGCATCTGGCGCACCTGCTGTGCAAAAAGACGGGCGCAAAAAAAGTGTTTTTCTGCAACTCGGGCGCGGAAGCCAACGAGTGTGCCATCAAGGCGGCGCGCAAATACTCCTTCGACAAGTACGGCGAGGGGAGGTTCCGCATCGTCACGCTGAAAAATTCCTTTCACGGCAGGACGATCGCCACGCTGTCCGCTACGGGGCAGGACGCAATGCACAAATACTTCATGCCCTTCCTCGAAGGCTTTTCGTACGCGGATCCCACCTTTGAAGGGGTGAAAAAATGCTGCTCCGAACAGACCTGCGCCGTCATGATCGAACCCATCCAGGGCGAGGGCGGCGTGCGGCCGCTGGACGCGGAGGAAGTAAAAAAGATAGAGAGCTTCTGCAAGAAGCACGACATCCTTCTCATCGTGGACGAGGTGCAGACGGGCAACGGCAGGACGGGCAAGCTGTACGCTTACGAACACTTCGGCATTTCGCCCGATATCGTCACCACGGCCAAGGGCCTGGGCGGCGGACTTCCTTTGGGCGCTGCCATATTCTTTGAAAAGTGCCGCGACGTGTTCGGCGCGGGCGACCACGGCTCCACCTTCGGCGGAAACCCCGTTGCCTGTGCGGGCGCTATCTCCATTCTGGAAAGGCTGGACGAAAAGCTCATGCTCGAAGTGCAGGGCAAGAGCGCCTATCTGTTCACCCATCTCGGCAGGATCAAAAATGTTTTGTCCGTGACGGGCATGGGCCTGATGATCGGGCTGGAAACGACAAAACCTTCCCGCGAGATCGCGGAAAAGTGCCTGGAACGCGGCCTGATCGTGCTCACCGCCAAAAACAAAGTGCGCCTGCTGCCGCCGCTCAACGTAAAAAAAGACGAAATTGATTTTGCATTACAAATTCTCAACGAGGTAATATCCGAATGAAGCACCTTTTAAAGCTTGCCGATCTTTCAACAGAGGAAATTTACGGGATCTTAAATCTTGCCGATCAGCTCAAATATGAGCGCAAGAACAACATTCCCCACCCGCACCTGCAGGGCAAAAAGCTGGGAATGATCTTTTCCAAGTCTTCCACCCGCACCCGCGTCAGCTTTGAAGTGGGGATGTACGAACTGGGCGGCTACGCGCTGTTCCTGTCCGACCGCGATCTGCAGATCGGCAGGGGAGAACCCATTAAGGATACCATCCGCGTCCTTTCGCGCTATCTCGACGGGATCATGATCCGCACCTTTGCGCAGCAGGACGTGGAAGATCTCGCGAAGTACGGTTCTATCCCCATCATCAACGGTCTGACCGATTATTGCCATCCCTGTCAGGTGCTCGCCGACCTCATGACCATCCGCGAATACAAGGGCAGCCTGAAAGGACTGAAACTGTGCTTTGTGGGGGACGGCAACAACATGGCGAATTCCCTGATCGTGGGCGGCATCAAGGTGGGTATGGAAGTTGCCATTGCCTGCCCGGACAATTACCGTCCCGACGAGCAGATCGTCCGCTGGGCAAAAGAGAACGGAACGCTCACCGTCACTTCCGATCTGAAAGGGGCGGCGGCGAATGCGGACGTTCTGTATACGGACGTCTGGGCGTCCATGGGACAGGAAAGCGAAAAGGCTGTGCGCGAAAAGGCGTTTGCGAGGTATTGCATCGACGCGGAGCTGATGAAAGTTGCAAAGCCGGACGCCATGGTCCTGCACTGTCTGCCCGCGCACCGCGGCGAGGAGATCACGGAAGAAGTCCTCGAAGCGCACGCGGAAGAGATCTTTGACGAGGCGGAAAACCGCCTGCACGCACAAAAGGCAGTCCTTGTAAAGCTGCTCAAGTGATCATTCGGAAGGGTTACGAAATGAAAGAAGAAAAAGTTTATGTAACGCTGCAAAACGGACAGGTGTATGAAGGCAAACGCTTCGGCGCAAAAGGGGACGTTCTGGGCGAACTCGTCTTTACCACGGGCATGACGGGCTACATTGAAACGCTCACCGATCCCAGCTATTACGGGCAGATCGTCATTCAGACCTTCCCGCTCATCGGAAACTACGGGATGATCCCGTCCGACTGCGAAAGCAAAAAGCCTTACCTCTCCGCCTATATCGTCCGCGAATACTGCAAGACGCCTTCCAACTTCCGCTGTGAAGGAACGTTGGACGAATTTCTCAAAAAGAACAACATTCCCGGCGTGTACGGGATCGACACGCGCGAACTGACGCGCACCGTGCGCGAAACGGGCGTGATGAATGCGGTCATCTCCTCCAAACCCGTGCAGGATATGGACGCCATCCGCAAATATATCATCCGCGATGCGGTGAAAACCTGCACTTGCGAAGGGGAGATGGTGTACGAGTGCGAAAACGCAAAGCGCACCGTCGTCTTATGGGATTTCGGCGCCAAGGAAAACATTGCGCGCGAACTGGTTCACCGCGGCTGCAAGGTCATCCGCGTTCCGTCCACCTGTACGGCGGAAAAAATTCTTTCCTACAACGCGGACGGACTCATGCTCACCAACGGCCCCGGCGATCCCGCCGAAAATGTGGAGCTGATCGAAAATATCCGCAAAGTGGCGGGCAAACTTCCCATCTTCGGGATCTGCCTCGGACATCAGCTGTTTGCGCTCGCCATGGGCGGCCAGACAAAGAAAATGAAATACGGCCACCGCGGCGTCAACCAGCCGGTCAAGGAGCTGAAAACAAACACCGTCTATATTTCCAGCCAGAACCACGGCTATGAAGTGATCGCCGATTCGATCAAAAACGTGGGCGTGCAGAGCTTTATCAACGTAAACGACAACACCTGTGAAGGAGTGGAATATCCCGATCTCAATGCGTTCACCGTGCAGTTCCATCCCGAAGCGTGCGCGGGACCTCTCGAAGCGAAGGGATTGTTTGACAGATTCATTGCCATGATGGACGGAGGAAAAACAAATGCCTAAAAGAAGCGATATCAAAAAAGTTCTTGTCATCGGTTCGGGCCCGATCGTCATCGGTCAAGCGGCGGAATTTGACTATGCGGGCGCGCAGGCGTGCCGCGTTCTCAAAGATGCGGGCGTCAACGTCGTTCTGTGCAACTCCAACCCCGCCACGATCATGACGGACAAGGCGCTTGCGGATGAGATCTATCTCGAACCGCTCACCCTCGAATCCATCAAGCGTATCATCAAAAAGGAGCGGCCGGACAGCCTGCTCGCCTCCTTGGGCGGACAGACGGGGCTCACCATCGGCTGTCAGCTTGCCAAAGAGGGATTTCTGGACGAGTGGGGCGTCAAACTCATTGGCACCAAGGTAGACGCCATCGACCGCGCAGAGGACAGGGAACTGTTCAAGGAGACCATGCAGAAGATCGGTCAGCCTGTCGTCCCTTCCGACATTGCCTATACGGTGGAGGAGTGCGTCGCCGTTGCAAACAGGATCGGTTATCCCGTCATCATCCGCCCCGCATTTACGCTCGGCGGCGCGGGCGGCGGCGTTGCCTATACGGAAGAAGAGCTGCGCATCATCTCCCACAACGGGCTCATGCTTTCGCCCATCACCCAGGTTCTGGTCGAAAAATACATTTACGGCTGGAAAGAGATCGAGTTTGAAGTGTTGCGCGACAGCCACGGCAACGTGCTCACCGTCTGCTCGATGGAAAACTTCGACCCCGTCGGCATCCACACGGGCGATTCCATCGTCGTGGCGCCCTGCCAGACCCTTTCGGACAAAGAGTACCAGATGCTGCGTACGGCATCTTTGAAGATCATCACGGAACTCGGCATCGAGGGCGGCTGCAACTGCCAGTTTGCGCTCAACCCCGATTCCTTTGAATATTCGGTCATCGAAGTCAACCCCCGCGTGTCGCGCTCTTCCGCGCTCGCTTCCAAGGCGACGGGCTATCCCATTGCCAAGGTCGCAACCAAGATCGCACTCGGCTACACGCTGGACGAGATCAGAAACGACGTCACGGGCAAGACGTTCGCCTGCTTCGAGCCCACGCTCGACTATGTCGTCGTCAAACTTCCCAAATGGCCGTTCGATAAATTCCTGTACGCAAAGCGCGAACTGGGTACGCGCATGAAGGCTACGGGCGAAGTCATGGCGATCGGCACTTCCTTTGAAATGGCGATCATGAAGGCGGTGCGCGGCGCGGAGATCTCTCTCTCCTCGCTCAACCTCAACAAATACGAGGGGAAAGACCTGCGCGAAGAGCTGCATAAGCTTTCCGACGAGCGCCTGTTCACCGTGTTTGCCGCAATCAAAGCGGGCATTTCTCTGGATGAGATCTTCGAGATCACGAAAATTGACCGCTGGTTCCTGAACAAACTGAAAAATCTTGCCGATTATGAGGCGCGCCTTGCAAGCGAAAAACTCACCCGCGCCCTGTACGACGAGGGCAAACGCCTGGGCTATCCCGACAAGGAGCTGGAAAAGATCTCGGGACAGAAGATCCCGTATCACAGAAAGGCCGTCTACAAGATGGTGGATACCTGCGCCGCAGAGTTCTCCGCCGAAACGCCTTATTTTTACTCCACCTACGACGAATACGCGCACGACGAGGCGACGCTTTTCATCAAGGAAAGCACCAAAAAGCGCATCATCGTTATCGGTTCCGGCCCCATCCGTATCGGACAGGGCATCGAGTTCGACTATTCTTCCGTGCACTGCGTGTGGACGCTCAAACAGCTGGGGTATGAAGTGATCATCATCAACAACAACCCCGAAACCGTCTCCACCGACTTCGACACGGCGGACAGGCTGTACTTTGAATCCCTCACGCCCGAGGACGTGCAGAACGTCATCGACAAGGAAAAGCCGTACGGCGTCGTCATCACGTTCGGCGGCCAGACGGCGATCAAACTGTGCAACTATCTGGATAAGAAGGGCGTGCGCATTCTCGGAACGTCTGCGGACAGCGTAGACATGGCAGAGGACCGCGAGCGCTTTGACGAGCTGCTCGAACAGTTCGGCATCAGCCGCCCGAAGGGACTTACGGTCATGACCAAGGAAGAGGCGCTTGCCGCCGCGGACAAACTCGGCTATCCCGTCCTGCTCCGTCCTTCCTACGTCATCGGCGGTCAGAACATGACCATTGCTTTCACGGAAAGCGATATTTCCAGATACATGGACGTCATTCTCGCCCAGCACATCGAAAACCCCGTCCTTTGCGACAAGTACCTGATGGGGCAGGAGCTGGAAGTGGACGTCATCAGCGACGGGGAGGACGTGCTCATCCCCGGCATCATGCAACACATCGAGCGCGCGGGCGTTCACAGCGGCGACTCCATTGCCGTGTATCCGCCTTACAACCTCAGCGACATCATGCTGGATAAGATCATCGAATGCTCCACCCAGCTGGCGCTCTCCCTGAAAACCAAGGGGCTCATCAATATCCAGTTCCTCGTCTTCCACAACGAGCTGTACGTCATCGAGGTCAATCCCCGCGCTTCGCGTACCATTCCGTATATTTCCAAAGTCACGGGCGTGCCGATGTGGAGCTCGCCACCAAGATCATGGTGGGGGCAAAACTTAAAAAACTCGGCTACGGGACGGGTCTCTATAAGAGTTCTCCCTATGTGGCGGTCAAAGTGCCTGTGTTCTCCTTTGAAAAGCTCAACGACGTCAACTCTCAGCTCGGGCCGGAAATGAAATCGACGGGCGAAGTGCTCGGCATCGGCAAGACCATCGAGGA
>DXFX01000039.1 GCA_019114245.1 Candidatus Borkfalkia faecipullorum
CGGTATCATATTTCCGTCGATCAATTTTTCTTTCCGAATAGCAGCGCGGAGAAATCTACCAATCGGCGGCAGCTTGACGCGCTGCTGGACGGTATGAGCGATAAGGGCATACGGATTGTAATCGCAACGGCAAACGCCCGCTGCTTGCCCTCTGTGAAATACATTCCGGCTGCGCCTCCTTTCCTGCGAGCATAAAAAAACGCCACAACTTATTTCAAGCTGTGGCGTGGTATGCAGAAAGGGACGCTATCTCTCGATAACGTCCCTTTTGCTTGGTTATTCACTTGTAACCTGTTTGCCCGCTGTCCATAAACGCGATGATTTAAGGGCTTTTGCTTGTTTTCTTATCTCACCGCGCTTAAGAGCAGGGGATTTTTTTCAAAAAACTGTGCATCCTCCTTTGAAAAGGCGTGCCGAAGCGGAAACGCCGCAGGTGACTCCTTCAAAGCTACCTTATGGCACACGAACAAATCCGCTTAGTGCTGCTATATCCCTATCCTGACACGGTTCACGGCAGTCCGTTGCATAAGACCTTGCTATCAACATTCCTTACGTCGTGCAGACCTTCCACACGTCAGTCCGGGGGAGGCATTCGGTTCTGCTATAGCGGATTGCAGATACAGGGCACCGCTAACTCCCCACCTAGCACAGCAATATTATTTTACACGATACGCGGCTTTTTTGCAACCGATTTTTTGATAAATAGGTGAGATTTTTTGTCAAAAACAGTTTTATGGGCAAAAGCATTTGCAAAATAAAAAAAATCATGGTATCATTTTTTCATAAAAAAGACCACACTTGAGGATGAAATGCAAAAAGACCTTGCCTTTTCTTCTCAGAGTACGCAGCTTAGGCGTATGCTGATAAAAAAATCGGCGCTCAGCGGAATTTTTCTGCTCTTTGCCCTCATTTTTGAAATTGTCACCTTTCTCTGGATCGGTGTCGTTCTTCCCAAATATTTCCTGTTGGATCTCGGCGTCATTTTTCTGTTTACGCTCTGTATCTTTGTTTTGCCGGGGTTTTTGTTTCAGGAGATCGTCATCTGCGTCATTCTGTTTTTGCAGCTGTTTTTGTCCGTCGTAAACGTCACGCTCTATTCCATGAGCAACATGGTGTTCAGCTTTTCCATGCTCAACATTCTGGGGGAGGCGGGGAACGTCTTTTCCGCGGAAATGGTGGATTTTGTACTCATCGGCACCTATGTTTTGCTATATGCCCTGTTTATTTACCTTCTGGTATTGGTCAACAAAAAGCTTCCCGCGTCGGGTTCGTTTGTCCTGCACGCGGTGCCGATGATCCTGTTTTTTTATCTTCTCTCCGCGCTCGTCTCTTTCGGGTTGTACGACGTCACGAAAAGCAATTTCAGCCGTGCCGACCCCGAAGATCCCTTTTATATCTTCAACGACGACGAATATCTGTGGGAAACGCAGTTTGTGACGGCGGCGGCTTACAGAAAATTCGGTTCTTACGGATTTTACACCAAAAACTTTGTCAACTTTGTCACGGGCGCCCGCGCGGAAGTCACGGCGGAGGAGCTGTACGAAAATATCAGCGGCCTGAACAACTATTTTGACGAAGGGGAATGGAACAGTTCCGTCCCCGTCTACGACAGGTTCAGCGGCATCATGACGGGCAGCTGTGCGGGAAAAAACGTCGTTCTCGTCGTCATCGAATCGGGCGAGTGGTACGACATCAACCCCGAATATACGCCCACGCTGTACGCGCTCGCGTCGCAGGGGCTTGCCATGACCAACTACTATGCCCGCGATAAGACAAATCATTCGGAAGCGCTCTCCATTCTCGGCAGTTATCCTGCGGACATCGGCAATTCCGTCATTCCCTCGTTCAGCAATCCGGACGGGCTCCTGAAAAACACTCTGCCGTTCACTTCAGCCAATATTCTTTCCGAAAGGGGATATACGACCAACTACTTCCATGCCAACGACGGCAGTTTTTACGGAAGAGATCTGACGCACAACAGCTTGTACGGTTTTGAAAACACTCATTTCCTGGAAACGATGGACCGCCTGCAGGGGCATTACGACAAGAACGGCGTCTTTCAGGATTTTGACCGCGACAGCGAGATGATCTCTCAATATCTGGATGAGTTCACCAAAGTCGACAGCGGCGATCAGGCATATTTTACCATGATGCTTTCCCTGATCAGCCACGGGAATTATCTCGACCTCGTCAACAACGGCGATTATACGGCGGGCCTCTCCGATGCGGAAAAGGCGGCGCTTTCGGAAAAGTACGTCGTCAAAAATCTTGAACCCTATTATGAGATCATCGACGGCTACCCCGAAACTTACATCGACGAAAAGTTCGCCATTCCCATCAGTGAACGGGATGAAAAGGGGGCGCTGACCGACCTGTACCTGCAATACAAGCGGCATCAGGCAGGAATCATGGATCTGGACGTGGGCCTGAACAGGCTCATCAACGATCTGAAAGAGCGCGGAGAACTGGAAAACACCGTCTTTCTCTGCTATGCGGACCATTGCAGTTATTACGGCGATATGCAGTATCCGCTCAAGGGCGTGAAGGAAGGGGAGTTCTGGAACACCCACCTGTACAACATTCCTTTCTTTATCTGGACGGGCGACATGGACCTGGATATAGAAAACATCTACGGAAACCGTCCCTACACCAACCGGAGCACTTATTTTACGTCCGTGTACGACGGGGCGTTCTATTACGAGATCCATCACGACAGCAATTCGGGGATCGGCGGAAAGAGGGTGGAAAAGGTGTGTTCCTCCTTCGACGTTCTGCCCACGCTGCTCGATCTTCTGGGCGTGGACTTCAACATGAATCTGTACCAGGGCAGGAGCATCTTCCGCGAGGGGACGAATGCCTTTATCAGCCGCGAATCGGGCATCTTTACCCAGCACCTGTACTTTGACAGCGAGATCCTGTACATGGACGCAGAGCGTCAGGAAAACGGCGATTGCGTCTCTTACGACGGGCAGATCGTACTGCACCCGGACGGGAGCGTGGAAACGCAGCAGCTGGGGAGCGTGAAAGAGTATTCCGCGGAGGAAGTGCTCGGAAACGTCTATTCCGATGCGGACGGGAAATATCTGTTTGTCGTCGTGGCCGAAGGGGAGGAATTTCTCTCCGATTCCGCTACCATGTTCCTGCTCAACGTCAACCAGTATTACGAGCGGCAGGAATACCTTGAAAATATGTACCGTTACGACTATTTTGCTTACGCGGACATTCACGAACTCATCCGCTGACCGCATCAGGACGGCAAAACCGCGCGTTTTTCAACGCGCGGTTTTTTTACTGTAAAAAGATTTTCGATCCGCAGGAAAATTTTGTCGTAAAACTGTTGACAAAATTGTTTTTTTCTTTACAATATAAACAATCCAAAGAGTGAGGGATTTTTATATGAGCGTATTCCGATACGGGCTGCGATACTGGAAAAAACACATTCCGTGCGCGGTTTTCTGCCAGCTGATCGGTTTTGTCGGTCTGACCATAGATATCGTGCTGCCTCTGCTTGGCGCGATGTTTGTCGACTACGTCCTCAATTATGAGGGGATGGTGTCGGACGGTCTCTTTTCGTTTTTGCTGAAATTCGGTCAGCCTCAGACGTGGCGGCTGTTTTTTGTCATAGCTTCCGTGTTCGGGGCGTTGGAGATCGTGCGCGAAGCGATCATCTATTTCCGCAACGTGCTGTTCCAGTACAACGGGTTGCAGATGGAAAACGAACTGCGCGACGTCACCTATAAAAAATTGGTGGAGCTGGACAGCTCCACGGTAGCATCCTACAATTCGGGGGAGCTGCTTACCACGCTCTCCTCGGACGCCATCACCATCAAGGATATGTACAGCCGCACTCTTTTGCAGATCGCAGACGGCTTTTATATCCTCATCGTCACCTGCGTGGTGCTTGCGTTCAACAGCGTGTATATGCTCATTCTGCCCGCCGTCATGGCGCCCGTGCTTTTGGTTGCGCTGCTGCGCTATATGCGCGCGGCGCGGCAGGTCTCCACGCGCATCCGCTCCTGCAATGCCGCGCTCAACCTCAATGTGCAGGAAAATATCAATGCCGTGCGGCTGGTGCGTTCCTTTGCCAACGAGGAATACGAGGAAAACAAGTTTGACAAGGTCAACGGCGATCTGCGCAACGCGTATTGGAAGCAGACGGACGTGTCCGCAAAGTACGGCATGATCTTCAATTCGATCCGCCAGTTTGCCTACGTCGTCACCATTGTCATCGGCACGCTGATGGTGTTTCAGGGGCATTTCGGCGTCGGAATCATGACGGCGAGCGTGACCTATGTCCTGCGCATCATGGATTATCTCACGCAGATCAGCACGGCGTCCTATCAGATGCAGTACGGGCTCGTCTCGGGCGAGAGACTGCGAGAGTTTCTCGAACGCAAGACAAAGATCCCGCAGGCGCCCCATCCCGACAAGATCCGCGACAATCCCAACATCGAAGTGAAAAACGTTTCCGTCACGGAGGACGGAAAGCCGATCCTCAAAAACGTGTCGCTGAGTATCCCTTACGGGAAAAAGGTGGGGATCATGGGCGGAACGGGCAGCGGCAAGAGCGTGCTGCTCAAATCCCTCGTCCGCATTTACGATCCGACGCAGGGCTGTATCGAGATCAACGGCGAGGACATTCGGCAGTTTGAACTGGACGATCTGCGCAACAAGTTTGCGTATGTGTTCCAGGACGTGTTTCTCTTTTCCAATACCATAGACGCCAACATCGCCTTTTACGCCCCGTACGCGGCAAAGGAAGAGGTGATGCGGGTGGCGGATCTTGCGCAGGCAGGGCGGTTTATCCGCGCGCTCCCGCACGGATTTGAAACCATCGTCGGGGAAAAGGGGCTGGGCCTTTCGGGCGGACAGAAACAGCGCATTTCCATTGCGCGGGCGCTGCTGAAAAATGCTCCCGTGCTCGTGTTTGACGATGCGTCCAGCGCTCTGGACGTCACTACGGAGAAAAACCTGATGAAGAGCATCAAGGAAAACTATCCGGACAGGACGCTTCTCATTGCGGCGCACCGCGTTTCCAGCGTTGCCGACTGCGACGAAATCCTGTATATGCAGGACGGGGAGATCATCGAGCGCGGCACCTTCGACCAGCTGATCGCGGCAAACGGCAGGTTTGCGGCCATTTACAAAATGCAGACGTCGGAAGAGGGCAAGAAAGACGATTTTTCGGATGAGATCCTCGCCTCGGGCAGGGAGGAGTGAGTCATGGCAGAGAGAAATACATATTTTCAGGACGAAGTCGTCACACAGGAAAAGATCGATTTCAAAAATCTGAAGCGACTTCTGCACTATGCGGCCCCGCACAAAAAGCTGTTCGCCTTTGTGCTGATCGTCATGCTCATTGCCGTCGTGTCGTCCATGGTCACGCCGCTCCTGCTCAGAATGATCGTCGATACGGCCATTCCCGAGTATTCCGCTACGGGAGAGTACAAAACGTTTATTCTGGCGGTCTGCGGATTTGTCGTCTGCGGGTTTGCGGAAATCATCATCACTTATTTTCAGCAGAAGAGCCTCGGCCGCGCGGGCCACGGCATCATCGCGGACATCCGCAAGGACATCTTTTATAAATTACAGCAGCTTCCCTTCGATTATTTCGACAACCGCCCTTCGGGCAAGATCGTCGTTCGCGTGACCGAGTATATTACCGAACTTGCCGATTTTTTCATCAGCTATCTGATGAATTTTATCCTCAATATCGTCAAGATCGTGGTCGTCACGGTGTTCATGCTGGTGCTCAGCCCCGTGCTGACGCTCATCGTGTATGCGGCCATCGTCCCGCTCACGGCCTGCGTCATCCTCATCCGCAAGGCGATCAGAAAGCTGTTCCGCCTCAACCGCGCCAAGGGCTCCAACCGCACGGCGTTCATTCTGGAATCCATCATGGGCGAGAAGATCATCCAGAACTACAACCGCACGGAATTTAACGAAAAGGTGTACCACGACCTGCAAAAGGATTGCGCGGACACGTGGATGAAAATTGTCCGCCGCAACGAACTCAACGGGCCGATCGTCGGCATTTTCTGGAACGCGGGCACTCTGCTGTTGTATGCCATTTCCTTCCTTTTGATGGACAGGGGGATCATGGGCGTCACGACGGGCGTGGTCATTGCCTTTTTGAGCTATATGGGGCTGTTTTCCGCGCCGCTCACCCAGCTTTCCGCAATCATTCAGAACCTGGCGCAGGTCTCTGCCAACCTCGAACGCGTCTTTGAAACCATCGATGCGCCCGTCAGCATCGCAGACGGCGAAAATTCCGTCGAACTCAAAGACGTAAAGGGCAAAGTGGATTACAACGACGTTTCCTTTAGCTATGAAGAGGGGATCAACATTCTCGAACATTTCGATCTGCACGTCCGTCCCGGGGAACGCATTGCGCTGGTCGGGCCGACGGGGGCGGGCAAGACTACGGTCATCAACCTTCTGACGAGGTTTTACGACGTCAGATCGGGCAGCGTGACCATCGACGGGATCGACGTGCGCAACGTAAAGCTGCATTCCCTGCGCCAACAGGTGGGCGTGCTGATGCAGGATCCCTTTATCTTCAAGGGAACGGTGCTCGAAAATATCCGTTACGGCAGAAGGGACGCCACCGACGAGGAGTGCATCGCCGCGGCAAAGGCGATCTTTGCGGACGAGTGCATCATGCGCCTTCCCAACGGATATCAGGAAGAGCTTGCCGAGCGCGGCGAAGGGCTCTCCGCAGGGGAAAAACAGCTGATCAGCTTTGCGCGCATCGTTCTCAAAAATCCCGCGGTCATCATTCTGGACGAGGCGACAAGCTCTATCTCCTCGGATACGGAATTGCTCATTCAGCAGGCGCTGGACGTTCTTCTCCACGGCAGAACTTCCTTTATCGTCGCGCACAGACTTTCCACCATCCGCAATGCCGATCGCATTTTATTTATCGCAAATAAAGGAATTGCGGAAGAAGGTACCCACGAACAGTTGCTAAACAAGCATGGTTTGTATTATAATCTGTATAAGAGTCTGAATCAATAAAGGAGATACAAGATGCCTCATATCGGAATCAAAATGCTCAAGGGCAGGACGCAGGAACAAAAGGAAAAGCTTGCCGCCGCCCTTGTCAGGACGCTGACAAAGGAACTCGGCTGTTCCGAACATTACGTCACCTGTACCATCGAGGACTTCGACGCCGTCCAGTGGCAGAAAGTCTTTGAGGAAGAGGTCACGAAGAAACAGGACAAAGTTTTCAAGAAAGCGGAATACGATCCGAAGGATCTCTTGTAAAAAGGCAGGTGAAACAAATGTCAGAAAATTGTACGCACAACTGCGACAGCTGTTCGCAGAACTGCTCGGAGCGCGACCTGAAAAAGGCGCCGCACGAACTGAGCAAAATCAAAAAAGTCATCGGCATCGTCAGCGGCAAGGGCGGCGTGGGGAAATCCCTTACAACGGCCATGCTTGCCGTTACGGCGGCGCGCAACGGCTTTAAAACGGCGATTATGGATGCGGACATCACGGGCCCGTCTATCCCGAAAATGTTCGGGATCACCGACAAGGCGACGGGCAGCGAAATGGGGATCTTTCCCGTTCTCAGCAAGAAGGGGATCGAGATCATGTCCATGAATCTGCTTTTGGAGAACGACACCGAGCCCGTCATCTGGCGCGGCCCCGTCATCGCGGGCGCCGTCCTGCAGTTCTGGACGGACGTCATCTGGAACGACGTCGATTATATGTTTGTCGATATGCCCCCGGGAACGGGCGACGTCCCGCTGAGCATTTACCAGTCTATCCCGCTGGACGGCATCGTGGTCGTCACCACGCCGCAGGAACTCGTCTCCATGATCGTCAAAAAGGCGGTCAATATGGCGGAAAAGATGAACATTCCCGTGCTCGGCATCGTGGAAAACATGAGCTATGTCAAATGCCCCGATTGCGGCAAAGAGATCGACATCTTCGGCAAGAGCCGTGCCAAGCAACTTGCGGCGGAGCATAAGGTAAAGTGCGTCGCGCGCGTGCCGTTCGATCCCGCTCTCACAAAGTGCGCCGATCAGGGCCTTATAGAGCTCTTTGAAGGGGATTATCTGGACGAAATGTTCAAAGCGATCGAATAATTTCTCAAACCCGCGCAGGATGCTCCTGCGCGGGTTTTGTAAGAAAGAAATTTTTTTATAGTCGGCAAAGTGTTTGCTTTTTTCAAAAAATTATAGTACAATACTATACGGAAAAAGCAAAAATGCTTCCGTAGTTAAATGGATATAACAGCCCCCTCCTAAGGGGCCGTTCCGGGTTCGATTCCCAGCGGGAGTACCAAAAAGAGCGGACAGGTTTTAAACCTGTCCGCTCTTTTTGGTATTTCAACTGAAAGCGAACGCAGGCGGGGGAGAACAGGAGCTTCAATAGGAACAGTCAAGCCGCCTGCTGTTCGGGCACGAAGTGCCTTGACGCCTCGCGTCAAATACCCGGCGGGAGAGCGCGGAAACGCGCTTCAACTGAAAGCGAACGCATATAAAAACCTCCCCGAAAGTTCTTTCGGGGAGGTTTTTATCAGTCGGTAACTTCCTGTAGCTTTTCCTGATTGTGCTGTCCTTTGGAAAGGGATCTTTTTACGAAAAAGAAAAAGCAGAGACACAAAATCAGGCTGACCGCGGCGGAAACGGGGACGGCAATGCCTATCATCAGCATATTCGTATTTTCCAACGTGCTGAACAGGTAGGACAGGGGGATGCGCACCCCAAAGGCGGTGACGAGACCCTGTACCATGACAAAGACGGTTTTGCGCAGTCCGTTGAAATAACCGAGCATACAGAAAGAGAGGGCGATGATGAGGTATTCAAAGGAACAGCTCTTGAAATACAGTGCAGTCTTGGCGATCACGTCCGAATCCTGCGTAAAGATGCGTGCAAGCAGGTGTCCTCCGAAAAAGGTGAGGAAAAACACGGCGACGCCGAAGGCAAAGGAGACGCCGCACGCCTGAAAGAGTGCGCCTGCGGCCCGTTCGGAGTTTCCGTTGCCGATATTCTGCGCGACAAAAGCGGAAAGGGCGGACAGGAAGGACATAGGGACAATGGACAGAAACACAAACAATTTTTCCGCGATCCCGATGCTCGCCGATTCTGTCAGACCGATGTTGTTGACGATGGCTGTGATGATGAGAAAGGATACGCTGACGAGAAAACCCTGCAAGGCGATGGGCGCGCCGACTGCCGCAATGCTCTTTACCGTTTCTTTTTGATAAAATCCCGATCTTCGCACGGGGAAGGGCAGTTTTTTCTTTTTCAGATACAGGGCGGAACAGAAAACGCTGCTTGCCTGTGCAATGACGGTGGCGATGGCAGCGCCCGCGGCATCCATATGCAGGAGGGCGACAAACAGCAGGTCGAGCAGGATATTGACGACGCAGGCGATAGCAACAAATAAAAAGGGGGTAGCGGAATTGCCTATTCCGCGGAAGATCCCGCTGATGGCGTTGTAGGCGGTGATAAAGACCATTCCGCCGCCGCAAATGCAGATGTAGAGGACGGTCTGTTCCAGGGCGGCCTGCGGGGCATGGAGCAATATGGCAAGCTGTCTCGGAAAGAGGAGAAGCAGAACGGTAATGACGATCGCCACCGCGCAAAACAGTTTGATCATCCCGCAGACCACATTTCCCGCTCTTTCCTTGTCGCCTGCGCCGATCGCCTGGCCGATGAGCACGGTCACACCCATGGTCAGCCCCGTGACGATGGTGGTGACGGCAACCATCAGCTGGCTGCCCGTAGCCACGGCGGAGATGCTGGCGGTAGAGCCGAATTGTCCCACCACGACCAGGTCGACGGCTCCGTACAGTGCCTGTAAAAACAGGGAGAGCATGAGCGGAACGGAAAAACGAATGAGGGCGGGCAGGATCTTTCCCTGTAAAAATTGCTGTTCCAAAATAAACTCCTTAAAAATACAACAGAATAACAGTACCACAAAACGGGAGAAAAAGTCAATCGGAATGGCATGAAATCGTATAAACGTATGAAAGAAACTCAAAGCATCATTGACATTTTGCATACGCTATGATATAATGATATGGTTAAAACAGGGTGGTGGAGAAAATGAAATTTGTAGATATGAAATGTTCCAACTGCGGCGGCAGAATGGAATACGCAGACGGGCATTACAAATGCTCTTATTGCGGCGCGATCATGCTGAAGATCATCGATGCAAAGGTCGATGCGGATGTGGAAAGATTGGACGCGGAAGAATTCGGACGCAAACTGGAAGAGAGCAAGAGGAGTTTTCTCATTAAAGTAGAGGATGAGATAAAGGTGTTGGATGCTAAAACGGCAATCATCAACAAGCGCCTGCAAAACGCCAAAAAGTCTCTTTCAGTCGGAAAATATGAAGCTGTTTTCACTGATTTGGAAGGCGTCCGACGAGATCCCTGCGGCGGTCAGGCTTCGTTTTCTTGCGAGTATGAAAGTGAAAGACGAATACGGGCTTTCCCTGTGTAAAAAGGATATCCGAAACGATTGGTACAGAAAGTTTCTTTTCGTCTGCGAAGATGAAGAGACAAAGCGCAGTTATGAAAAAATTGCGGAGATATGCTTACTAAACGAAAAGCTTGATAAGGAACTGGAAAGCGAATTGCAAGTCATTCGCGAAATGATGAAAGTGGGGCTGAGAGAAGAACCGCTGACGTATGCAAAGCAGGTATGTTCGAAATATCCTCAGCTGTGCAAAAGCTGGGGAGAGTATGCTGCGGTCAAGTGTAATCAGGATCCCGATTACGATTGTACGATCGATATTGAGATCATGAAAAAATGCCCCGATTACAAATGGGATTTTGTACCCTCTTCGGTAAAACAGAAACATGAAAAAATCATAAAGGAAAGAGTGGAACGAAGATGGAGAGAATCGCAGGAAAAAGAGCGTTTGGATAAACTTCTGTCTAAAGACCTTGAACAATACAAAGTATCTCGTAAAAAGTTTAAAGGATATTCGCTGTTTCAGGATTTCCTTCTCGTTTTGGTTTTTGCTGGCGGTATGATGAGTGCGTATGCCTGTAGGGCGGGAATCGACAAAGTAGGGTATCTTTTCGCTCTGGGAATGTTACTGGTAATCGGGGGCGCTATTATGTCGTGTTTTTGTATCGGCCCCATGGTAGAATGCAAGAAAGAGTGTAAAACGTCTTTATCCCGCCTGGAACTTCACTACAATTACGGGAATACTGTCTGTGTTGAATTTAAAAATTTGAAAAAAGTGTTGTTGTTTGTTTCGTTGTTGTGTGTCGTATTGGCGCTGGCGGGAATTGTGCTTCTGGTTTACGGACTTACGATCGTATGAAATATGCTAACTTAAAAAGCTTGCGCGGCGCAAAAGAGCGGAACGCAAAAAAAGCCACGCACGGATTATTCCGTGCGTGGCTTTTTTGGTAGCCCCATGGGGAATCGAACCCCAGTTTTCGCCGTGAGAGGGCGACGTCTTAACCGCTTGACCATGAGGCCATGTCCAAACTTGCTGGATTATTATATCATAAAAAAA
>DXFX01000040.1 GCA_019114245.1 Candidatus Borkfalkia faecipullorum
TGATCCATTTGGCCGCTCTGGAATCTTCCCATATATAAAATTGAAGCGTTCGCTCGCTCGCATTTGCGTGGAGCTGGTGATTGGAATCGAACCCACAACCTGCTGATTACAAATCAGCTGCTCTGCCAGTTGAGCTACACCAGCGCGGTGGTGCCTCGGGGCGGAATCGAACCACCGACACAGGGATTTTCAGTCCCTTGCTCTACCGACTGAGCTACCGAGGCATTTTAAAGCCTGCTTGGCAGCCAACATATGCTATCAAACAGGCTTCCTTTGGAAAGGTGGCGACCCGGAACGGTCTCGAACCGTCGACCTCCAGCGTGACAGGCTGGCGTTCTAACCAACTGAACTACCGGGCCGTATTCTTGTATTGGTGGGCCTTCACGGATTCGAACCGCGGACCGATCGGTTATGAGCCGACTGCTCTAACCGCTGAGCTAAAGGCCCTTGAATACAGGTTACATTGTCTCAATCACAACGCTTGATTATTTTATAATATTTCAAGAAAAAAGTCAACTGTTTTGCGCGAAATTACGAAAAAAATTTTTCTTTTTCTGAATTTGCAAAAATCGCTCTTTTTTTCGGCAATCAGACAATTTTTTCGTGCCGCAAAGTGGTATTCTTAGAAGGCGTAAAACAAAGAAGACGCCCGAACGATCGGGTGGGAGGAGCTGCCTATGGACGTTGCGGGAAAAGCCTGCTCGGGTACACTCTACATATTTTTAAGCGGCGAACTGGACGAGTATTCTGCCGTCCGTGCGCGGGCGGAAGCGGACGAGCTGATTCGGGCGCACGCGGGCTGTTCGCGCGTCGTGTTCGATCTGTCCGGCGTACATTTTATGGATTCGGCGGGCATAGGTTTTTTGTTGGGGCGGTACAAGCAGTTATCGCGCAGCAAGACGCCTGCCTATATCAGATCGCCCGATCTTGCGGCGGACAAGATATTGACGATGAGCGGCGTCTATTCCCTCATTCCAAAGATTTAAGGAGCGCATCATGAACAATACCATGTATTTGAAAATCCCCGCACTTTCCGAAAACGAGCCGTTTGCCCGCGACACGGTCGCGGCATTCTGTGTGCGGCTGAACCCTTCCCTGGACGAACTTTCCGACGTAAAGACGGCGGTCAGCGAGGCGGTGACCAACTGCATCGTGCACGCGTATGCGGGCGGGGAAGGGGAAATTGAGATCTTCTGCAATGCGGAGGGGGATACGGTACATATTCGCATTTCTGACAGCGGAAAAGGCATCGAGGACGTAGTGCGCGCCGTCGAGCCTTTTTTTACGACGCTGGAAGAGGAGGAGCGTTCGGGAATGGGATTTACCATCATGCAGACGTTTATGACGTCCTTTCGCCTGCAATCGGCGCCGGGGCAGGGGACGACGGTGTATATGAGCAAAAAATTCTCCGTTCAGGCAGAGGAGCGGTCGAGAGCGGATGCTGTCTGAGGAAGAGACGCTCCGCCTTCTGCGTGCCGCAAAAGAGGGGGACGACAGCGCAAAAGAGGAACTTCTCTCTGCCAATGTATCCCTGCTGAAAAGCATTGTGCGCCGTTATCTGGGCAAAGGGGTGGAGTTCGACGATTTATTCCAGCTGGCGAGTATGGGGCTTTTAAAGGCCGTTTACGGCTTTGACGAGCGGTTTGGCGTGCGCTTTTCCACCTATGCCGTCCCGATGATCGCGGGAGAGATCAAAAGGTTCATGCGCGACGACGGATCGGTCAAAGTTTCGCGCGCCATGAAGGCGACGGCGAAACAGATGAACAGCTATATCGAAGAGGAGCGCGCGCGCCGCGGAGAGGCGCCCTCCATGCGCGAGATCGCGGAGCATTTCCACATGGAAGAGAGCGAAGCGGTGTTCGTGCTGGGGTCTTCGAGAATGCCTCTTTCCATTTACGAGCAGGGGGAATACAAGGACGAAAAGAGCCGCGAACTTCTGGATACGATCGCCGCAGTGGACAACCAGGAAGAGCTGATCGATCATCTGCAGTTAAAGACGGCGCTGGCCGAACTTCCCGAACGGGAGCGCAAGATCATCGTTTTGCGGTACTTCCGCGACATGACGCAGAGCGAAGTGGCGGAGGTGATCGGCGTATCGCAGGTACAGATCTCTCGGATAGAGAGCAGGGTATTTTCGGAGATGAAAAAGATGCTCGGCTGAGCGAAAATGTGAAAATATGCCGCCGCGGGCGCGTTTTGGTTGACAGAACGCGCTTTTTTCCTATATAATAAATAAAATTTAAACTCCGGAGAGGCCAAGAAAAGGGCGCCGAAGGTGTAAGCCGCGAAAAAAAGCGGTGATCTCTCAGGCAAAAGGACGGAGCGGATTTCCGCAGTCGCCGCAGGGCGGCTTTTTTTGGCGAAAAAAGACAAATGAGTTTTGATGCGATCATAAAAGCGGTGGACGATTTTGTGTGGGGGATCCCGCTCATCGTCCTCATCCTCGGCACGGGGATCTATTTCACCGTGCGCCTGCTCTTTCTTCCCGTGCGCAAGCTCGGGAGGGCATTCCGATATATGTTCAAAAAAGAGGAAGGGGAAGGGGAGGTTTCCAGCTTCGGGGCGCTCTGCACGGCGCTTTCTGCGACGATCGGCACGGGAAACATTGTCGGCGTCGCCACGGCGATCGCCGCGGGCGGGCCGGGTGCGCTGTTCTGGATGTGGCTGGCCGCCTTTTTCGGCATGGCGATCAAATACGCGGAAGGGCTTCTTGCCGTCAAGTACCGCGTCGTCCATGCGGACGGACACACGCTGGGCGGCCCCTTTTATTATATTGAAAACGGATTGGGCAGGCGCTGGAAATTCCTAGCAATCATCTTTGCGATCTTCGGAATGTGCGTCGGACTGTTCGGGATCGGCACTTTTTCGCAGGTCAATTCCATCACTTCCGCCGTGGACAGCATCTTTTCTCAGGCGCCCGTCCTCACGCTGTTCGGAAGAGAGTACAACCTTGCCGTCATCATTGCGGGCGTTCTTCTGACGGCGGCGGTGGCGCTCGTTCTGCTGGGCGGGATCAGGCGCATTGCCAAAGTTTCGGAAACGGTGGTGCCTTTCATGGTCATCGTGTACGTGCTGATCTGCCTCATCATTCTCTTTGCCAATATAACGGCGATCCCGCAGGCGCTCTCGCAGATCTTTGTGGGCGCGTTCAACCCGAAGGCGGTGGCGGGCGGCGTGGCGGGCAGCATGATCGTCGCCATGCAGAGCGGCATCGCGCGCGGCATTTTCTCCAACGAGGCGGGGCTGGGTTCCGCGCCCATTGCCGCGGCGTCCGCAAAGACGCGCGAACCCGTTCGGCAGGGACTGGTTTCCATGACGGGGACCTTTCTGGATACGCTCGTCGTCTGCACGATGACGGGGCTTGCCATCGTGATCACGGGCGCGTGGAACGGGGGCAAGGAAGGGGTGAACATCACCATGGAAGCCTTTGTGCAGGGCTTGCCGGGATTTCTGAGCGCCGCGGCGCCCGTTCTGCTGATGATCTGCCTCATTTTCTTCGCGTTTACCACCATTCTCGGCTGGAATTTTTACGGGGAACGCTGCCTTGAATATCTTACGGGCCGCAAAAAGGCCGCCCTGTATGCCTACCGCATTGCCTATATCGCGGCGGTGTTCATCGGGCCTTACATGACCATTGCCGCCGTCTGGAACATCGCGGACATTTTCAACGGCCTGATGGCGCTGCCCAACCTGATCGCCCTTCTGCTGCTGTCCGGCGTGGTCGCGCGCGAAACCAAGAGCTATTTCAAGCGCTTCCCCACCATGAAGAGCGGGGAACTCCTTCCGCCCGAAGGCGCGGAAATTCCGCCTGCGGAACAGGCGGGCGTCCTGTACGGTAAGGAAAACGAGGGTACGTCCCCACAAAATGAGGACGATCCCCCGATTGAAAAAAGAGGGGATTGACAAAATTTCCCTTTTCTATTAAAATAGAAAAAAGCAAAATACTGTATATATGCCGCAACGGCGAAAAAAATCTATCGGAGAGTGACTATGACGGAAGAACAAAAGCCCCTCGTAGGGGATTTTGCGGAAGATTCCGCGCCCGATTCCGCGCAGCAGGAAACGGAAGGGAAGAAAAAGGCGGGCTTTTCCAGTAAGCTCGGATTTGTGCTTGCCGCCGCGGGTTCGGCGGTAGGGCTGGGAAATTTGTGGAGATTTCCCTATCTGGCAGCGCAGTACGGCGGCGGAATGTTTCTGCTTTGCTATATCCTGCTTGCCGTGACGTTCGGGTTCTGCCTGCTCGTTCTGGAAATTGCCATCGGCAGAAAGACGGGCAAGGGCGTGATCGGCGCCTTTGCGGCCCTCAACAAAAAATTCAAGTGGTTCGGGTTCGTCTGTATCGTCGTTCCCATCCTCATTTTGCCCTATTACAGCGTCATCGGCGGCTGGGTGATCAAATATATGTGGGCGTTTCTCGTCGGGGATACGTCCGCCTTCTCCTCCGATGCGGCGGCTACGGGGTATTTCGGGACGTTTACGGGCGGCACGTGGGAACCGATCGTGTTTTTCCTCATCTTTGCGGCGGCTACGGTGCTTGTCGTCGTGTTCGGCGTGCAGAAGGGCATCGAACGGGTCAGCAAAATTCTCATGCCCGTTCTGGCCGTTCTCGCCCTGTTCCTTGCTATCTATGCCATGTGCCAGCCGGGCGCGCTGGAAGGGGTGAAAAAGCTCTTCGTCCCCGATTTTAACGATTTCCGCCCGCAGACGCTCCTCGCGGCGATGGGGCAGCTGTTTTATTCCATGTCCCTTGCCATGGGCATCATGATCACGTACGGTTCGTACATGAAAAAGGGCGCGGAGATCCAGAAAAGCGGCAGACAGATCTCCGTTTGCGACACGCTGTTCGCCATTCTTGCGGCGCTCATCATCATCCCGTCCATTTATTCGGTGACGGGCGGCGGCGCGGCGGCGGAAGAGGCCATGAATTCTTCCGGCCCTTCGCTGATGTTCATTGTTCTGCCGCAGGTGTTCAACGGAATGTTTGCGGGCAGGATCATCGGCTTTGTCTTTTTCGTGCTCGTGCTGTTTGCGGCGCTCACTTCTTCCATTTCCCTGGCGGAGACCATCGTCGCCGTCCTGCGCGAAAATCTGCATCTGCGCCGCACTGTCGCGTGCGTCATCGTGCTGGGTACGATGATCGTGCTGGGCATACTTTCGTCGCTGGGGTTCGGGCCGCTGAGCATGGTCTCCGTGGCGGGCAAGAGCATTCTGGATATGTTCGATTTCTTCTCCAACAGCATTCTTATGCCGCTGGTGGCGATCGGCACCTGCCTGATCGCAGGATTTTTCACGGATACGGAAAGCCTTGCCGACGAGATCGGGATGCGCAGAAAGGGATACCGTATGTATTATAAGATCATGATCCGCTACGTTGCGCCCGTGTGCATGGCGGCAATTCTCATCAGCGGATTGTTCCCCGTCCTGTAAGCGGAGGAACGCACACAAGGCGCGCTTTGGGCGCGCCTTTTTTTCGGGCAGACTAAGGATGAATCAGAAAAGAAAAAAGGGGATCGATCTTGGAAAGGATCCCGTGGGAGGGCTGATCGTGCGGCTTGCCGTTCCGGCGGTGCTGGCGCAGCTGATCAATCTTTTATACAATCTTGTGGACAGAATGTATGTCGGCAACATCGCGGGCGTGGGAACGCAGGCGCTTGCGGGGCTGGGCGTGGTGTTTCCCGTCACGCTCATCGTCAGCGCGTTTGCCAATCTCGTGGGCATGGGCGGAGCGCCCCTCGCCTCGATTTTTCTGGGCGAACAAAAGCCGGAAGACGCCAACAAGGTGTTCAATGCGGGCGTGGGGATGCTGTGTGTGTTTTCCGTCCTTCTGACGGCGGCGGTGCTGGTGTTCTGCGACCCGCTGGTGCGCCTGTTCGGCGCGCCGAAGGACGCGTTTTTGTATGCACGCAGCTATCTTTTCGTGTACGGCTGCGGCTCTCTGTTCGTCATGTTTTCGCTGGGGCTGAACCCGTTTATCACGGCGCAGGGGTTCAGCGTGACTTCCATGCTCACCGTCGCCATCGGCGCGGTGCTCAACATCGCGCTCGACCCGATCTTTATCTTTGTGCTGAATATGGGGGTCGAGGGCGCGGCGCTGGCCACCATCCTTTCGCAGGGCGTTTCCGCGGCGTGGGTGGCGTCTTTCTTCTTCCGCAAAAAGAGCTTGTTCCGCTTCTCTTTGCGGAAAATGCTCCCGTCTTTGCGCACCGTTCTTAAAATTGCCGCGCTCGGGCTTTCGCCCTTCATCATGAGCGTCACGGAAAGCGCCATTCAGATCGTGTTCAACGTCAACCTGACCAAATGGTCGGGGGACAACAGCGATCATACGGCGGCGCTCACCATCATGCTCAGCGCGGTGCAGATCATCAGCCTGCCCCTGAACGGGCTGGGGACGGGCATTCAGCCGCTGATCAGCTACAATTACGGAACGGGAAATTCCGCGCGGATCCGCGCGGCGGTCAAGCGCGTTGCGCTCGTCGCCCTGTGCTGTTCGGGTACGGTGTGGGCGGTCTCCCTGTTGGCGCCGCAGGTGTACGGATACCTCTTCAACGCAAGCGCTCCCGTTATGGAACTTCTGAAAAAATACACTCCCTTTTTTATGGCGGGAACTGTCTGTTTCTTCGCGCAGATGACGCTGCAAAACGTGTTCGTCGCGCTCAACCAGGCGAAGATCTCTATCTTTCTTGCCTGCCTGAGAAAGGTGATCCTGCTCATCCCGCTCTGCTTTGCGCTCCCGTATGCGTTCGGTGTTGCGGGCATCTATTACAGCGAGGGGATCGCGGACGCCGTCGCCGGCATTGTCACGGCAAGCACCTTTTTCGGGATGCTGCCGCGCATTCTGAAAAAGAGGGAACGCCTGTTGGGACTGAGTCAATAAAAAAATGCGTCTGCCGCGGGGCAGGCGCATAATTTTTGTGCGAAAGAGCAACAATAAGGGGTATGAAGAGAAAGATCATGCCCCGGCACGAGTTTAAAACGCCGGACGAAAAGGAAGCGTGCATTCCGCCATTTTCTGCAAAGGAGGAGCGCTGAAATGCCGCACACGGGTCAAAGCACAAAAAAACCGACCTCGCAGAAGATCAACGAAAATTATCTCGCGTACGTGCGATCGTTTGCGCCGCCTACAAAGCACCTGCACAACTGTTTCCGCGCCTTTATCGTGGGCGGGCTCATCTGCTGTATAGGGCAGTTTGTCCGCACCTTTTTGGAATACGTCCTCGCCCTTTCCGGCGACGAACTGGCGGGCGCAACGTCCATGGTGCTCATCTTTCTGGGGTGCCTGCTCACGGGACTGGGCGTATACGACAGGATCGGCAAGGCGGCGGGGGCGGGCTCCATCGTTCCCATCACGGGGTTTGCCAACAGCGTCTGCTCTCCCGCGCTGGAATTTAAAACGGAAGGACTCATCACGGGTCTTGCCGCAAAAATGTTTACGGTGGCGGGGCCGATCATCGTGTACGGCGTGCTTTCCGGCACCGCCGTCGGCATTCTTTACTTTTTGCTCAAACTCTGAATTTTCCCCGCAGTCCCCGCGCGGACTGCGGCCGTATTGTTCCGTTTTTCTGCATACGGCAATAAAAAAGGCGGACTGCCCGTTTTTCGGGCAGTCCGCCTTGCTTTTTTGTTTATGCAAGCACGTCCTGCATATCGTATTTGCCCGCGGGTTTTCCGCACATGAATTTTGCCGCTTTCAGGGCGCCTGCCGCAAATACTTTTTTGCTGCGCGCGCTGTGGGAAAGGGTGACGATCTCATCCTCGCCCGCAAACATCACCTCGTGTTCGCCCACGATGGTGCCGCCGCGCACGGCATGGATGCCGATTTCCGCGCTCTTGCGCGCGCCCACCATGCCCTCGCGCCCGTAAACGTACTGTTTGGCCCCGCCAAACGCCTCGTTTACGCTCTCCGCCAGCATGAACGCCGTGCCGGAGGGGGCGTCCTTTTTCAGGTTGTGGTGCCGTTCGATGATCTCCACGTCAAACGCATCGCCCAGCGTTTCCGCCGCCTGCCTGACAAGTTTCTGCAGGAGGTTGACGCCCACGGAAAGGTTTGCCGTCTTGAAAACGGGGAGCGTCTTTGCCGCCGCGTCGATCTGTTTCAGCTGTTCTGCGGTGTAACCCGTAGCGCAGAGCACCAGCGCGCAGCCGCTCTTTTTTGCAAAGGCAAGCAGATTGTCCAGGTTGGACGCGCTGGAAAAATCGATCACGGTATCAATTTTCTGCGTCACTTTGTCAAAGCTGTCGTACACGGGTACGCCGCAGAGTTCGCCCTCTTTCAGGTCGACGCCCGCGGCGCAGCAAATGTCTGTGTCCGCCTGCGCCAGCTCCAAAACGTTCCTGCCCATATGTCCGAAAATACCGCTGATTAAAATGTTGACCATGTCTTCTCCTTTTTGGAAAAGCCCTCGCCAAAGGGGAGGGCTTTTGTACGAATTATTCAGTAACGTCCAGCCCGAATGCGATCAAAGCATTGCGCAGGGCTTCTTTGTGGGCGGGTTCCATTTCGGTGAGCGGAGCGCGCGGAATGCCGCCTTCCAGCCCGATCATATCCGCCGCCGCCTTGGCGGGAATGGGGTTGACCTCGGTAAAGAGGTTGTCGATGACGGGCAGCATTTTGTCCTGAATCTCGTTTGCCGCCGCAAGGTTTCCCTCTTTGACGTAGTTGTACAGCTGCTTGGTTTCCTTGGGCAGAATGTTGGAGGAAACGGAGATGAGCCCCGCGCCGCCGATGGCGAGGATGGGCAGATTGAGGTGATCGTCGCCCGAATACAGGTCGCACTTGCCGCGGATCGTGCGGGCGGTGGTGACGATCTGCTCCATGTTTCCGCACGCTTCCTTGATGCCCGCGATGTTGTCGATCTCCGCGATCTTTTTCATCGTGGCGGGCAGGATGTTCACGCCCGTGCGCGGGGGAACGTTATAGCAGATGATGGGCAGGTCGGCCGCCGAGGCGATGGCCTTGTAGTATTCGTACAGCCCGTTCTGCGTGCATTTGTTGTAGTAGGGGGTGACGGCGAGAAGTCCGTCCGCGCCCATTTTCTGTGCAAGTTTGCTCGATTCCACCGCGTGCGCCGTGCAGTTGGAGCCTGTGCCGAACACGATCTTGGCGCGCTTTGCCACTTTTTGCACGGAATACTCCATCAAGGAGATCTTTTCTTCCTCCGTCATGGTGGCGGGTTCGCCCGTCGTGCCGAGGATGACCAGCACGTCCGTGCCGTTTTCGATCTGGAAATCGATCATCCTGCCGAAGGCTTCAAAATTTACTTTTCCGTCTTTCGTAAACGGCGTGATCATCGCCGTTGCGGTACCGTTGAAGAAATTTAACATGAATGTTTCCCCTGAGATATTTTTTGAAGGGAGCAAAAGCCCTTTATCAGTCCAGATATCCTTTGGCGGCAAGCAGTTCCGCCATCAGCACGGCGCCGCCGGCGGCTCCGCGCAGGGTATTGTGAGAAAGGCATACAAATTTGTAATCGAAAAGAATGTCCTCGCGCAGTCTGCCCACGGAAACCGCCATGCCGTTTTCCAGCATACGATCGAGCTTCGCCTGCGGGCGGTCGTTCTCTTCAAAGTAATGCAAAAACTGTTTGGGCGCGGAAGGGAGGTGGAGCTTCTGAGGCTCGCCCGAAAAATCCGCCCACGCCTGCAAAATTTCCTCTTTGGAAGGCTTTTTGTCAAAGGATACGAATACGGCCGCGGTGTGTCCGTCGGAAACGGGGACGCGCAGGCACTGTGCCGTGATGACGGGGGAGTTGGTGGTCACGATCTGCCCGTTTTCCACGCGGCCCCAGATCTTGAGGGGTTCGCGTTCGGATTTTTCCTCTTCGCCGCCGATGTAGGGGATGATGTTATCGAGGATCTCGGGCATACGGTCAAAGGTCTTGCCCGCGCCGCTGATCGCCTGGTACGTGCTCACGGCCACCTTGGAAACGCCGTACTTCATCAGCGGATGCAGGGCGGGAACGTAGGATTGCAGCGAGCAGTTGCTCTTGACGGCGATAAATCCGCGCTTTGTTCCCAGTCTCTTTCTCTGCGCCGCGATCACTTCCGCGTGTTCGGGGTTGATCTCGGGGATGATCATGGGGACGTCGGGCGTAAAGCGGTGCGCGGAATTGTTGGAAATGACGGGGATCTCCGCCTTTGCGTACTTTTCTTCCAGCGCCTTGATCTCTTCTTTTTTCATGTTGACGGCGCAGAATACGAAGTCGACGAGGGAAGCGATCTTATCGATGTCCTTTTCGGCGTCCAGCACCACCATGTCGGCGAGCTTTTCGGGAATGGGGGAAGTCATGGCCCATCTTCCCGCCACGGCGTCGCGGTAGGCTTTTCCCGCGGAAGCGGGGGAGGCCGCCAGGGCGGTCACATGGAACCAGGGATGGTTTGCCAGAAGCAGGCTGAAACGCTGGCCAACCATGCCGGTCGCGCCGATGATTGCCACATTGTAACTTTTCATTTTTGTAAAAACTCCTGAAAATTGAATTCTCTTTTTCCCGCCCGTAAAACAAAACGGCGGCGCAAAACGCACCGCCGTCAAACTCTTTCACCTAAAGACGCCCGTGCGCAGCATGGGCATTCGGTTGGGGCAAATAGTTCTCCACATCGGTGACAGTCGCAAAGGTATTGACCCGTGCGCCCAGCAGCAGGGGTCCGGCTCCGCCCTGCGCTTCGGCGGGGATGCCCTTTTCTTCCGCCAAAAAACCGTTTTTTTGTGCGGCGGAAGTACTTTTGCTCGCCCGCTCCTCTATTTCGCAACGACATTGTAGCATATCCTCGGCAAAAAGTCAAAGCATTTTGCGCGGCAAATTTTTCTTGCGCGGACAAAAGC
>DXFX01000041.1 GCA_019114245.1 Candidatus Borkfalkia faecipullorum
AGTCTCTTTACTAAAAAAGTAGTTTGCTTTTTGGGATTAAAAATATTATGTCATGTTTTTTAATAAGTTTGGACAAAAAAACAGGCGCGGCAATTTGCCGCGCCTGTCTGTGTTTACGTTTGATCTCAGTACATGCCGCCCATGCCGCCTGCTGCGGGAGCTGCGGGCTCGGGTGCGGGGATGTCGGTCACAACGCTTTCCGTCGTCAGCAGGGTAGCTGCCACGGAAGCGGCGTTCTGCAAAACGCTGCGGGAAACCTTCGTCGGGTCGATGATACCGCTTTCCACCATATCGGTGTACTCGTTTTTCAGAGCATCGAAGCCGAAGTTAGGCTTCTTGGAGGACATGATCTTCTCCACGATGACGGAGCCGTCCAGACCTGCGTTCTTTGCGATCTGGCGGATAGGTTCCTCGATGGCTTTGAGGATGATCTGAGCGCCCGTCTTTTCGTCGCCTTCCAGCGAATTGATGAGCTTCTTCAGAGCTGCGGAAGTGGAGAGGAGAGCCACGCCGCCGCCGGGAACGATGCCTTCTTCCACGGCTGCACGGGTCGCTGCAAGCGCGTCCTCGATGCGCAGTTTCTTTTCTTTCATTTCCACTTCGGTCGCCGCGCCGACGTTGATGACGGCTACGCCGCCTGCGAGTTTTGCAAGGCGTTCCTGCAATTTTTCTCTGTCGTAGTCGGAAGTGGTCTCCGCGATCTGCGCCTTGATGGCAGAAACGCGCGCTTTGATCTGTTCGGGATCGCCTGCGCCGGAAACGATGGTGGTGTTGTCCTTGTCAACTTTCACCTGGTTGGCTCTGCCGAGCATATCCGTCGTGACGTCCTTAAACTCGTAGCCGAGGTCGGAGGAAATGACGGTGCCGCCCGTGAGGATGGCGATGTCTTCCAGCATAGCCTTTCTCCTGTCGCCGAAGCCGGGTGCCTTGACTGCAACGCAGTTGAACACGCCCTTGAGCTTGTTGACGATGAGTGCGGCAAGCGCGTCGCCTTCGACGTCCTCGGCGATGATCAGAAGCCTTGCGCCCTGCTGAGCGAGGGGTTCGATGACGGGCAGGATCTCCTGGAGATTGGAGATCTTCTTATCGGTGATGAGGATGTAAGGGGTGTCGAGCACGGCTTCCATCTTGTCGGTGTTGGTGACCATGTAAGCGGAAGCATAGCCGCGGTCGAACTGCATCCCTTCAACGGTGGTGAGCTCGGTGTTCATGGTCTTGCCTTCTTCCACGGTGATCACGCCGTCTTTGCCGACTTTTTCCATGGCGTCGGAGATGAGTGTGCCGACCGTTTCGTCGCCAGCGGAAATGGAAGCGACCTGCGCGATCGCCTTTTTGCTGTCAACGACTTTGGAGATCTTTTTGATCTCGGCAACGGCGGTGTCGACCGCCTTGTCGATGCCGCGGCGCAGGATGATGGGGTTGGCGCCCGCAGCGAGGTTTTTCAGTCCTTCGCGGATGATCGCCTGAGCCAGCACGACAGCTGTGGTGGTGCCGTCGCCCGCCACGTCGTTCGTCTTTGTGGAGACTTCTTTGACGAGCTGAGCGCCCATGTTTTCAAACGGATCTTCCAGCTCGATCTCTTTTGCGATGGTCACGCCGTCGTTGGTGATGAGCGGTGCGCCGAATTTTTTATCGAGAACCACGTTGCGTCCCTTGGGGCCGAGCGTGATTTTAACGGTATCTGCAAGAATATTAACGCCTTTTTCCAAAGCCTTTCTGGCTTCGTCGCCGTATTTGATCTGTTTAGCCATGTTTATTTCCTCCTGAAATTCAAACTTTATTCAACGATCGCGAGAATGTCGCTCTGGCGGATGATGGTGAATTCCTTTCCGTCCACCTTGAATTCGCTTCCCGAATACTTGGAGAAGAGGATGACGTCGCCCACTTTGACGACCATCTTCACTTCCTTGCCGTCCACGTTTCCGCCGGGGCCTACGGCAACCACGCGCGCGGTCTGCGGCTTTTCCTGTGCGGAAGAGGGAAGGATGAACCCGCTCTTCGTCTTTTCTTCCGTCTGAACGCTCTCAACAACAACTTTATCGAATAAAGGTTTGATGTTCATATGTTACGCCTCCATTTTGATTTCTGATTTGTTTAGCACTTTCAACACCTGAGTGCTAATTTACTATATATTATATTCATTTCCATATAAATGTCAAACGTTTGAAAGGCAAAAATAGAAAATTTTAGCACTTTTCTTAAAAGAGTGCTAAAACAAGGAAAGGGGGAATATTTTCGGGCGGCGCTTGCAATTTATTTCGGGATATGGTACAATAAAACAAATACGAAAGAGGGTGCAGAGTATGGATAAATGGGATAGACGTTTTATGGAACTCACCGAGACGGTTGCAGGCTGGTCGAGCTGTTTTCAGGAAAACAGGCACGTCGGGGCGGTGATCGTGCTCGGCAAGCGCGTGATGACGACGGGGTACAACGGCGCGCCTGCGGGCATTACCAGCTGTGTGGAAAAGGGGGAGTGCCTCCGCCGCAAGCTGAACGTTCCCAGCGGCACGCGGCAGGAACTCTGCTACGCCGTTCACGCCGAGCAGAACGCCATCATTCAGGCGGCGCGTCTCGGCATCAAAATTGAGGGGGCAACGCTGTATTGCACCCATCAGCCCTGCGTGATCTGCGCCAAAATGATCATCAATGCGGGCATTTCCCGCGTGGTGTACAAAGAGGGCTATCCCGACGAATTTTCTCTGCAGCTGTTTGCCGAGGCAAACGTACTCATTCAAAAATACGAAGATCTGGAAAAGGAGTAAATAAACATGAATCCTGTCGTTACATTCACGATGGAAAACGGGGGCGTCATCACGGCGGAACTGTATCCCGAAAAGGCGCCCAACACCGTCAACAATTTTATTTCGCTCATCAAACACCATTTTTACGACGGACTGACCTTTCACCGCGTCATCGAAGGGTTTATGATCCAGGGCGGGGACCCCGCGGGCAACGGTACGGGCGGCCCGGGGTATACCATCAAGGGAGAATTCCGCATGAATGGTTTTGCGCAAAACGACATCAAGCATTCGAGAGGCGTGCTCTCCATGGCCCGCTCGATGATGCCGGACAGCGCGGGCTCGCAGTTTTTCATCATGCACGAAAACGCGTCCCATCTGGACGGGCAGTATGCCGCGTTCGGCAAGGTGACGGAGGGGATGGAGACGGTGGACGCCATCGCATCCACGCCCACGGATATGCGCGATAAACCGCTGCAGCCGCAGACGATCGCCACCGTCACGGTGGATACCTTCGGGGTGGAATATCCCGAACCCAAACACGCAAGATAAAATCTGATTTCAGGGGGAGGATCTGAAAATGACGATAGGCGTAATACTGGGCGTCCTGTTTGTTTTGTTGTTTGTCGGCTCGTTTGTGTTCGGCGGGCTTAGCATCCGCTCGCACGTCAAAGGAGGCGCCGTTGCATACAAAGTGCGCGGCATTCTCCTGATCGCGGCGGGCGTCGTATTCTTTCTTTTGTTTTTGTTTATTCCGTTCAGCTTCCGCACGGTCAATGCGGGCGAAGTTGCGGTGGTCAAACACATGGGCGAAGCGACGCGCATCCGCACGGCGGGTACATATTTCGATTTCTGGGTCACGGAAAAGTACGAGATCTACGATGCCAAAGTGCAGAACATGGACATCACCACGTCGGCGTATTCCAAGGATGCGCAGACAATGGATATTGCCATGACGGTCCAGTACCAGATCGACTCGACAAAAGCGATCGAGATCGCCAATCATTACGGAACGCTGGATACGCTTGCCAACCGCATCCAAAGCATTTCCGTCGAAAAGGCAAAATCCACGCTTTCCGCCTATTCGGCAATGACGATCATCGAGACGCGCGCAACCATTTCTCCCGAAGTGGAACAGGCGATCAAGCAGTCGGTGGATGAAGATTACTATGTCAACATCGAAGCGGTTGTCCTGACGAACATCGATTTCAGCGATGCGTTTGAACAGACGGTGGAAGACAAGATGATCGCAGAGCAGGAAAAGCTGAAAGCCGAGTATGAGAAAGAGACGGCGATCGTCAATGCGGAAAAGGAACTGGAAGTCGCAAAACTCAATGCGGAGGCGCGCATCGAATCGGCAAAGGCGGACGCACAGGCGCAGATCGAGATCGCGCAGGCAGAAGCCCGTTCCATCCGCCTCAAATCGGTAGAAGTGGCGCGTGCGCTCGGCTTTACCGTAACGGAAAGCCTGGTGACGGCGGAGGACGGTACCCAAAGCATGGAGTACACCATAGACTTTGAAGGAAAGACGGCGGAAGAAGTGTCTCTCATCACGGAATACCTCAAATACATCGAATACCTTTCCGTGTGGGACGGAAAACTTCCCGCCACGGTGATCACGGACGGCGGGGCTTCGGTCATTTTGCCGCTGCCCGATCCCGGAACGGACAACACGGAAGGAACGACCTGAAAAACAAAAGGAACGCTTTCGGGCGTTCCTTTTTTTATGCAAAGGTATGCCGCCGTCAGACACAGAGCCAAGCAAAAATCCATGCAAAGTGCGGCACGCGGATCCCGCACGCGACATATTTATAATAATATGGTCAGCGATTTTCATAACGATCTTTTGACCTGCTGCAAGAAGCCGGATTTTTCCCTCCTTGCGCAGGCTTCACCCTGCGTCTGCGCCGTGTACGGTGGGGGCAGAACGTTTGAACAGGTTCGGGACATCGTGCATTTCTTTTTCGCGCACAGACGGGAGGGGATGTATCTCTCTTTGGAGGACGCCTCCTGGCTGAACGAGGAAAACATAGAGGAGGTCTGCGGCTGGAATCCCATATGCGTATCACTCACGCACAATGAGAGCAATGCGCTTGCGGGCGGCTGTATGGGGGAGGGCGGGCTCACGCCGCTCGGGAAAAGGGCGGTCAGCACTCTGGCGCAAAGGGGGATCTTTGTGGATTGCGCGCATCTCAACGCAAAGAGCATGGAAGAGGTGTCCGATCTTGCGCCCGTGGTAAATTCTCACACTTGTTTTTGCGCGGTGAATGCGCACCCGCGCAATATAACGGATGAACAGATCGCAAAAATTTTATCGGCGAGAGGGCTGATCGGCGTCACCTTTGTGGGCAAGTTTTTAAGTGAGGGAAGGGCGAGTGCGCAGGATATTTTCCGCCATACCGATCACGCCGTGCAGAAATTCGGGATCGGGGGAGTTTGTTTCGGCTCGGATTTTTTCGGCACGGACGACCTCCCTTCGGACGTACAGAATTTTGAGCAAGAGGAAAAAATGCGCGCGCTCTTCCTGGCGGCAGGCTATTCTGTCTCGGATACGGAAAAAATTTTCCGTGAAAACCTCAAAAATTTTTTGGCGAAAAATTGCCGATGAAGGGCGCCCCGCGTGGATTTTGCATAACTTCCTCGAAACGCAAAAGTAATTTTTTACATAATTCGCCATTTTTCTTCTTTATCGTACAAAATATGTAAATTTATTTTCCATATTTGTACAAAATTCACTTAACAAATGCGTGAAAAAGTCGTATAATGGGGACATAAAAAATTACAGGAAGGAGGAAGATGGCATGGGCATCAAGAGGGTAGCCGTGCTGGAAAGCAACGGTGAAACGGCGCAAGAGATTGCGGAATGTTTAAAGCGGGAAGGATTTGAAGTTTGCGGGGTGACGGACGACGGGGAGGAAGGATTGCGCATCATCTCTTCGGAACAGGCGGACGTTGCCGTCGTGGGTTTGGTTTTAAAGGGCCTGGACGGGTTCGGGGTTCTGGAAAGACTGAAGGAAGAACACTCCGCCGTGCAGATCATCGCGACGGGCGGGTTTTCGGACGACGAGATCATTTCCCGCGTGCTCAGCAAGGGCGCGAGGTATTACCTGATCAAGCCCGTTTCTCCCGAAGTGGTGGCGGAGCGCGTGCAGGAACTCACTTCCTCGGCGGACAAGCCCGTTGCGGCAGTGAGGGAAAAGCGCGCCGCGGGTTCGCTGGACGAAAAGATCAGCAACATCTTTATTTCGATCGGGATCCCGCCGCACATCAAAGGATACGGCTATCTGCGCGAGGGGATCAAGATGGCAGTGGAGGAGCCCTCCATCATCAACAACGTTACCAAGCAGCTGTATCCGCGCATCGCGGAAAAGTTTTCCACGACGCCCAGCAAAGTGGAGAGGGCGATCCGTCACAGCATAGAGGTGGCGTGGAACAGACAGAGAATAGACGCGATCAACGCGGTGTTCGGCGTGCGCGTGTACATCGGTTCGGACAAGCCGACCAACAGCGAGTTTATAGCGCTCGTTGCGGACAAGCTCATTCTGGAAGGGCTTGCAAATTACAGATAAAGGGGCGCGGCAAGGGAGCCGCTGCTGAGAAAAAATACATTCAGAGAAAAAAAGGCGGCAGTTCTGAAGTGAACCCCAAAGTTTGGACAAAATTTAATTAAATTGTATGGTAATGAGTTCGGTATTGCACCGGGCTCATTCCTTTTAGTTTGAGAGATATTCTCTCGTTGTTGCAGTAGTCAATGTATTCCCTCAGGCGGTGGACGAATTCGTCCACCCTTTCAAACTTTTCACCATAGAACATGTCAAC
>DXFX01000042.1 GCA_019114245.1 Candidatus Borkfalkia faecipullorum
CCTTTCTGCCCGTCTCGCGCGTCGGTTACATACGCTTTGGTATGCGCCCTCGCGCTCGCGGTGGAAAAAACGCAATCTGCAACCCTTCTGCGCAGTTTGAAAGGGGACGGTTTGCGTTCGTGCTCGTAGAGCCTTTTTGAAAAAACGGAAGTTTTTTCAAAAAATACCCGGCGGGCACAAGTATCCGCAAAACCAAAAAAGGGCAGGGGTATCCTGCCCCTTTTTTGGTGTGCCCGTAAGTTTTATAGCGAACCGCAGGCGTCAAACTGCGGATAAGGGCGCATCTTGCGCCCTTTCTGCCCGTCTCGCGCGTCGGTTACATACGCTTTGGTATGCGTCCTCGCGCTCGCGGTGGAAAAAACGCAATCTGCAACCCTTCTGCACAGTCTGAAAGAGGACGGTTTGCGTTTGTGCTCGGAATATCATTCAGAAATATTACACGGTTTGTTGCAAGAATTAAGATTGTATGGTAAAATAAATTCAGAAGCTTTGCGGCTGTGTGTGATTTCGGTCGGAGCAGGGCAGACAATTTTGTGCCGCAGCCTGGAGGCGGTTTTTGAGGAGGGGAGAAATGGGAAAATACATTCTCGGCGCGTTGGTCGCACTTTTTCCGTATTCCTTGTTTTTGGGAATGTATTGCCTGTACACGCCCTCGATCATGGAAACGGTGTTTTTCAGCAACGGATTTCTCCTGATCGGCGCGGTGCTGCTCTGTGCGGTGGTGGCGTTTCTGCTTTCGTGTATTCTCGTCATCTTGGCGATCGTCAAAAAGTACGACGCTCTGGCGATGGCGCGGCTGAACATGATCATCAAACTCTGCCAGATCCCCGCCTACGTCGTCATTTTTGTCCTCGGTTTCTTCTTTTTCATCTCTGTGTTCGGGATAGGTTTTACCATTGTTTTCGTCGTCTTTGACTGCGCGGCGATCGTCATGAGCGGCATGGTGGGCGCAGTTTCCGCCTTCCGCGCTTATGCGGAAAAGCGGCTGATGAAAAGCGAGGGCATAGTGTTCGGTCTCCTTCAGTTTATTTTTGTGGCGGATGTGGTAGCGTGCATTTTGTTGTATGTTCATCTGAAAAGGGGCAAAAAACAAGAAATTGCTGCGGCGGAGCGCCCCGTTTAAACTCTTTATTTTAGGTTTGCAAAGATAAAAATTTCAAAAAAGGAAAAGATCTTCGAGTCAAAGGAGATCTTTTTTCTATGTGCGTTTTGTCACGATTTTCAGGGTACGGAGGTATAATTTTTTTACAAAGGCGCATACTTCCCTCACAAACGGAGGTGTAAAATGCTGCAAAAGGTTGTCATCTGCGGCGTGGACACGGCGGGACTTCCCGTCCTCACGGCGCAGGAGAGCGACGAACTCATGCGACGCCTGAAAGAAGGCGACGAAGCCGCGCGCCGCAAGTTTATTGTGGGGAATATGCGTCTCGTGCTCTCCATCGTCAAGCGGTTCTGGGCAAAAAACGCCAACGCGGACGACGTGTTCCAGGCGGGCTGTATCGGGCTGCTGAAAGCGGTGGAAAACTTTGACGTCAACGTTGGCGTGCGCTTTTCTACCTATGCGGTCCCCATGATCATGGGGGAGATCAAGAGGTATCTGCGGGACGGCAACTCCCTGCGCGTGTCGCGCAGTATCCGCGATACGGCGTACCGCATTTTAAAGACGCGCGAACAGCTGGAAGCGGAGGACAAGGAGGCGACCATTGCAAAGATCGCCGAGGCCATGCAGGTGCGCGAGCGGGAGGTGGTGTACGCGCTGGATGCCATATCCGACCCCGTTTCCCTGTTCGAGCCCGTGAGCAACAAGTCGGGGGATTCCCTGCTGCTGATGGACCAGATCGGGGACGACAAGAACAACGACGAGGTGTGGACGGAGCGCGCGGCGCTCGCCGAGGCGATGAGCAGGCTTTCCGAACGGGAGCGGAAAATTTTACAGCTGCGCTATTTTGAAGGCAAAACGCAGACAGAAATTTCCGACGAAGTGGGTATCTCCCAGGCGCAGGTGTCCCGTCTGGAAAAAAACGCGATCTCCGCCATGCGCACGAGCATTGCCGCAGAGGCGTAAAAAAGTACAAACGGTTCGGAAAATACAAGGCAAAGGGGCGCACCCGTTCGGGCGCGCCCACATTTTTTTGTAGTGCGGCAAGGGCAGGGCGGATTTTGTCTCCTTTATCCTGAAATAAGCCTGTTGGAAACATTTTCTCCCTGTTTTGAAAAGCGGAACATTCACTTTTACATCAACTGCCCGGGCTTTCATGCGGCAGAGTTTTTCAACCCGCGTTATAGGGACGAAAATCTCCCTGCGGACATGATCGGAGGCGATTATTTTTTTCGGTTTGAAAAGAAAATGAAAGGATAAAACATCCACAGAGTTTGTGCAAAAGATGAAAGTAATTTCTTGACTTTTGCAGGGAAAAGAGGTATAGTTTTAGGGAAGTAAAAGAGGTGCGCAAGGAATGCGCCGCACCGCGGATATTTCAAAGTAAGCAAGAGAGGTATAACATGGAAAACGTTCTTTTGACGGGCGGTGCGGGCTTTATCGGAAGCCATACGCTCGTGGAGCTGTTGGAACGCGGCTATCAGGTCGCCGTTGTGGATAACCTTTGCAATTCCTGCGAGGAAGCGCTCGCCCGCGTAAAAAAGATCACGGGCAAGGATTTTGCTTTTTACAATGCTGACATCCGCGACCGTGCGGCGATGGACAAGATCTTTTCCGAAAACAAGTTCGATTCGGTCATTCATTTTGCGGGGCTGAAAGCGGTGGGCGAAAGCTGCCATAAACCTCTCGAATATTACGACAACAACATTTACGGAACGCTGGTTTTGCTGGAAACCATGCGCGCGCACGGCGTCAAAAAGATCGTGTTTTCTTCCTCGGCCACGGTGTACGGCACCCCCGAACGCCTTCCTCTGACGGAGGATTGCAGGACGGGCGGCACGACCAACCCGTACGGCTCCACAAAATACTATCTCGAAGGCATTTTGACCGATCTGTACAAGGCGGACAACGAGTGGAACGTCATTCTGCTGCGCTATTTCAACCCTGTGGGGGCGCACGCGAGCGGGCTGATCGGCGAGGATCCCAAGGGCATTCCCAACAACCTGATGCCTTATGTGGCGCAGGTGGCAAGCGGCAAGCTGAAACAGATCCACGTGTACGGCAACGACTATCCCACCAAGGACGGCACGGGCGTGCGCGATTACATCCACGTGGTGGATCTGGCGCTCGGACACGTTGCCGCCATTGAAAAATGCACGACGGCGGGCGTACACATTTACAACCTCGGCACGGGGGTAGGGTACAGCGTTCTGGACATGATCCATGCCTTTGAAAAGGCGTGCGGCAAGAAGCTGGACTACGTCATCGAACCGCGCCGCAGCGGGGACATTGCCGAGTGCTATGCAAACTCGGACAAGGCGGCCGGAGAGCTCGGCTGGAAAGCCAAATACGGCATCGAAGAGATGTGCCGCGACCAGTGGAACTGGCAGAGCAAAAACCCGGAAGGGTACAATCGTTGAATCAAATCTCCCACGGCGTTTGCCGCGGGAGAATTTTTTATTTTCCAGCGGTTTTTTTGATGAAAGTATTGATTTTCGTCATGCGCTATGTTATAATCGTACATAATGCCGCACAAAAAGCGGCGCAGCGTGCAAAGGAGGAAATATGGCCTTAAAATACAGCAACGTTCTCACGGATATTTTAAAAAAGGCGGAAGCGGTGTATTCCGCAGCCGAAACCGATATAACGTCCTATATTTTTTGCGCGGCCGTGTTTGCGTATCTGGACGATACGGACGGCAACCAGCTGACGGCGGAGGAGGACAAACAGGAATATTCCCGCCTGTGCGAGCTGGCAAAAAAGTGCAACGGCACTTTTACCGAGCTGCGCGAGCGCCTGCAGGAAAAAATCAGCCCCGACCGCGACACAATGGGGATCATCATGTACAGGAAGTACCTCACCAAGTCTGGGATCAGGCATATGTTGGAAGACGGCGTGCCGCACGCGGACGATCTGTTTGCCGATCTGATGTCGGAATTTCCTCTGCGCGGGGTGTTGACGGGGGAACAGCCCCCGAAAAACGAGCCGCAATCCTCCCAAGAAGATGGGGCAAGGCCGCCCTTTTCCTTTGTGTTCGAGAGAAATGGGCAGGAGGAAGAAGAGGAAGAAGAGGAAGAAGAGGGAGAAGAGAGCGTAAAAGAAGAGAAAACAGCTGTCAGGGAGAGCATGACCGCCCTTGCCGACCGCGTGATGAACATACGCAAGCGCCTTTCGGAAAGGGTGTTCGGGCAGCAGGAGGCGATCTCCACCTTTGTGTCCGGGTATTTTCAGTCGGTCGTGATGTCGCACGGGCAGCAGTCGCTCACCAAGCCGCAGGCAACCTTTTTGTTTGCGGGGCCTCCGGGCGTGGGGAAAACCTTCCTTGCCGAACAGGCGGCACAGTTTTTGGGGCTTCCCTACAAGCGCTTTGACATGAGCGAGTTTTCCTCCGAATTTTCCAACATCGATCTTGCGGGCAGGGACAGGGGGTATCGCGAACCCTGCCGCGGCAGTCTCACAGGCTACGTGCAGGAACATCCTTCCTGCGTGCTGCTGTTCGACGAGGTGGAAAAGGCGCACAGAAAGGTCATTTATCTGTTTTTGCAGATCCTCGACGCGGGGCGCCTGCGCGACAATTTCTTGGACCAGGAGATCGATTTTTCAAAAACGGTCATCATTTTTACGACCAACGCGGGCAGAAAACTGTACGAAGATACGGAAAATGCGGGCGGCGCCTCGCGCAAGGCCATTCTGGAAGCGCTTGCAAAGGACGTCAATCCCCTCAACAACGCGCCCTATTTCCCGCCCGAACTTTGTTCGCGCTTTGCTTCGGGCAACGTCGTCATGTTCAACAGCCTGCGCGTGGATTCCCTTTTGCGCATCATTTCGGGGGAACTGACCAAAAACCGCGAACGCATTTCTTCGGCGTACGGCATGGAGTGCAAGATCGGCGCCAACGTCCCTTCCGCCATTCTGTATGCGGAGGGCGCGCACGCGGACGCGCGCACCGTCAAGAGCCGCGCGGCTTCCTTTCTCAATCGGGAGCTGTACGAACTGTTCCGCCTCCTCCTCGAACGGGGCGGCGGCGCATCGCCGCAGAGCGTCGTCTTTGACGTAAAACTTCCCAAGGACAATCAGAAGATCTGTTCGCTGTTCGCCGCGAGCGAACCGCCCGAAGTGCTCCTCTTTACCGATGCCGTCAGGACGGGCTTCCGTCCCAACGGATTTGTCCTGCACAAGACGGCAGACCCCGAAGAGGCGAAAAAGCTGCTCGGCGAGCGGGACATTTCCCTCGTGCTGTGCGATCTGCTTTGCGGCAGGGAGGAGGAAGAGGATGTCCTTCACCTGGAGGACGTGCATTCGGAAGGGAAAAAGCTCCTCGAACACGTTCTCGAAAAGGAGGACGCGGAGGTGTGCCTCTGGGAGACGGACGCGCGCACGGTCTCGGACGAGGAGATGCAGTCTTTCTACAAGGCGGGCGTGTTCGGGAAAGTCAGCTTTGTCAGGGGACAAAAGCGCACGGTTTCGCAGACCATTCTCGGCCTGTGCGAGGAGATCTACCGCCGCAAGAGCATCCTGCGTCTGGGCAGGGAAAGCAAAGTCCTTCGTTACAATTCCGTGCAGACGCTCTCGCAAAACGGGAACACGGCATACGTCAATCTGTCGGACATGAAGCTCGTCCCCGTGTACGATTCGGACGACGGGAAGCTGATCTTAAGCGCCGTCGACAAGCCGGACATCCGCTTTTCGGACGTCATCGGCGCACAGGACGCAAAGGACGAACTCGCGTATTTTGTCCGCTATCTCAAAGACCCCGCGAGGTATATGCGCAGCGGCGTCAAGGCGCCCAAGGGCGTGCTGCTGTACGGCCCTCCGGGAACGGGCAAAACGCTGCTCGCCAAGGCGATGGCGGGGGAATCGGACGTCACCTTTTTGCAGGCGGAAGGCAACCAGTTTTTAAAGAGATTTGTGGGCGACGGGCCGCAGGCGGTGCACGATATTTTCCGCACGGCGCGCAAGTATGCGCCCTCCATCCTGTTTGTGGACGAGATAGACGCCATCGGCAAACGGCGCAGCGGCACAGATCTGACCGGTGCCGCGTCCGACGTGCTGACGGCTTTCCTCACCGAAATGGACGGATTCCGTTCCAATGCCAAAAAGCCCGTGTTCGTGCTTGCGGCAACCAATTTTGAGACGGACGGGGATTCGGCAAGGAGCCTCGACCCCGCCCTGTTGCGCCGCTTTGACAGGCGCATCTGCGTCGACCTCCCCAACAGGGAGGAGCGCGAGCTGTTCCTCAAACGCCGCATGGAGAGCAACGCGGCGATCAGGGTCTCGCAGGAGCAGGCGGAAAACATCGCCATGCGTTCGGCGGGCATGAGCCTCGCCGCGCTCGATTCGGTGGTGGAGCTCGCCCTGCGCAACGCCATCAAATCGGAAAACCTGCTGGTGGACGACGCCATTCTCGAAGAGGCGTTTGAAAGCTATTGCAGCGGCGCGGAAAAAAAGTGGGACGCAGACCTTCTCGAACGCACCGCACGGCACGAGGCGGGCCACGCGCTCGTCTGTCTTTCCACGGGCGAAAAGCCCGCTTATCTCACCATCGTCGCGCGCGACAACCACGGCGGCTATATGCAATATGCGGACAGCGACGGCAAGGAACTGTACACCAAAGAGGAATTGCTGGGCAAGATCCGCACCTCTCTCGGCGGGCGCGCGGCGGAGGTCGTGTGCTACGGCGAGGAGGGAGGCCTTTCCACGGGCGCAAGCGGAGATCTGCGTTCGGCAACCGCGCTTGCGGGCAGGCTGATCGCAAGCTACGGCATGGACGAGGAATTCGGCCTCGCCGTGTTTGACGTGCAGAGCGCGGACGGCGCTTTCGGGCAGGAACTGCGCGGCCGCATCCGCAGCATTCTCGCGGAACAGTTTGAAAGGGCAAAACAATTCCTCACGGAGCACAGGCAGCAGCTGGAAAAGCTGGCGCAGGCGCTCCTGGAAAAGAACCATCTCAAAGGGGAAGAGGTGGAAAAAATTGTCGGCAACGTCTGATCGGGACGCCGGAAAATATATTTCTCATCAGGAGGGAAAATCATGGAAAAACAAGACACCAGGGAAAGAAGGGCAAAGGCAGTATTCAAGGAATTCTGCGCGGCTCTGGACGAGATCGACTGGAAGTATGAAAAGGACGAAAGCAATCTGACGATCTCCAGCGGGGCGCAGGGGGACGACCTCCCCATGAAATTCCGCATCCGCATCCTCGTGGAAAAGGAAGTCATTTCTTTCAGTTCGTGGATGCCTTTCGTCATCCCCGAGGACAAGAGGGTAGACCTCGCCCTCGCCATCTGCGCCGCCAACTACGGCCTGTGCCAGGGCAGTTTCGACATGGATCTGTCCGACGGTTCCATTCTCTTCCGTCTGACCGACTGCTACACCGACTGCGAAGGGCTGAGCAGGGAGCTGTACCGCGAAATGGTGGGCATCGCCACGCACACCATCGACGACTACAACGACAAGTTCTTTGCCATTTCCAAAGGCATGATGACCGTGCAGGAATTCATCAAAAGGGAAAACTCCTGACAACAAGAGCCCGTTCTCGTGCGAGAGCGGGCTCTTATTTTACGGCTGCGCCGCTTATTTGCGTGGCAGCTTTTTTGTTTTCAGTCTGGCGGCGGGGTAGTGTTTGGGGCTCCCGAACAGGTTATAAAAGAGGGAACACAGGTTGACGATCGCCATGATGTTGGAGAGCAGCACGGAGAGATCGTTCAGCTTGTAATCGGAAATGTAGGTGACGGTCAGCAGAAGGAGCAGGGTGTACACCCGCACGCACGTCTTGGCGATTTTCAGTTTTCGCAGCCGCTGGTTGGGCGATCCGTGCAAAAACAAGTAATATTCGTAAGTGTATACGAGGGAAATGAGCACAAAACCCGCGCTCAGCGACGCGATGACGGCAATGCCCAGCGTTCCCCAGCGCAGGTAGGAAAATCCCGCGTACACGAGATAGGCGGCGTAGAGCGCGAGGTAGAGGATGCGCCCGAACAGAAATTTTGTCTTTATGTTTTTGAGGAGATTTTTGTAATCGGTCGTATCCAGCGCGATGTTGCGGATGACGGTGTACTGCGTTTTGTCGTGGTTTTCAAGGGCGCGGCGTTCGGCGCTCTCCGCGTCTTTGAAGCTGAGCACGGCATACCGCCTCTTTCCCGAACGCGCCGAAATATAGCCGATCACGCAAAAGGCGAGCATTCCGCCCAGGTGCGAACCCGCATACGAGAGAAATTGCACGATGTTTTCGGGCGGCTGTTCGGCAAAGACAAGCGCAAACACCCAGGACGTGAGCACGTAAAGCAGGATGATGAAAAAGGAAATGCCCAGCGTCAGCAAAGTCAGGCGCAGGGCGGGCGTCTTTTTTCCTTTTTTCTGCGCGCGGGCGGCGGCAGGGGTGTAGAGCACGCTGAAAACGGTCATCGCCACCGTAAATCCGCCCACGGGCGCCGTCAGAGAAAAGAGGGGAGAGTTTTGCGCGGAACGCAGGGAGATCCCCAGCAGAAAGAGTACGGAATACAGGCAGATGCCTATTTCCACGGCGGGCGGAATGTACAGGCGGAACTTTTTCTGCACAAACACGGGCAGACTGACGAGCGCCAGCTCGAACGCCGTGTACAGCGTAAAGCCGACCAGGGAAAGCAGGGTGCCCTTGTCCCAGAAAACATAGGCGGCCGCCGCGCCCGCATAGGTGAGCAGGAGGATGGCGGCGCACACGATGCAGACGATTCCCGTCGATTTTTTTCCGAAGATCTTTTCCAGCACGGCGCCCCCTCCTTTTTCCTTTTGAAAGCATTATACCCCAAAAGGACGCAGAGCGCAAGTTTTTTTGGGGCGGGAGAAGGTCATAGCTTTGTGCGGAAGGCGAGGACGAGGTTTTTGCCCGCAATTTTTTGCTGCAAGGTGAATTGCCCGTCCTGCAGGCGCACCGTCTTTGTCCGCATTTTGCCGAGCATTTTTGCCTGAAAGGTCAGCTCCTGCCTCTCTTCGTCATAGCTCCATGTCCCGCCCTTTTGCTTTGTTTTGCCAGATTTTCCGACGGCGACGGCGGAAAAAGTCCCGTCCTCGCTGAGGGTGAGGGTCAGGCTCTGTCCCCCTTTGAGGAGGTCTTTTTTCCCCAGATGCGCGTACACGCATTCGTATTCCCCCGCGCACGGCTTGGCAAAGGCGCGCAGGGAGGTCAGTCCCGCGCTGCAGCCCGCAAAGACCAGCAGGCAGACGAGGAGCAGGGCGCACAGGGCGCGCAGGCGTTTTTTCTTGTCAAAAATCATTGCTTTTTCTTCCTTTACAGGGTATAATAAAAGTGATTGCGGCACTTTTGCACACAGTATGCGCTCTTTTGCGCAAATCTTGCGGCAGAAAAGGGGTTTTTATGAAATTTGACGTGGAACTCGTGGGGAAGATCGGTTCGATGGCGCTCATCGACAAGCAGGACAACATGATCGATTATACCCGCGTCGCGCGCCTCTCGCGCGAACTCAAACCCGGCTATATCTGGATCTCCAGCGGCGCCACCGAGATCGGCAGGCTGGATTACATGATGCGCGCGGGGAAAGAACTGCCCGACGACGAGGACGCCAAGACGGATTACGCCGCGCAGGGGCAGGCCATCCTCATGCAGACGTACCGCCAGTTTGTGGACAGCAAGTACTCCGTGCGCCAGATCCTCGTCGAGCATCATCATTTCAACGACGAAGTCAAGCGCGAGCACATCCGCAAGCTGCTTCTGCGCTGTGTCGAGCAGAACGCCATTCCCATCATCAACTACAACGACGCCGTGTCCGAAGCGGAAAACAGGCGCATGGAGATCGCGGCTCTCTCCCGCTCCCTGCTCAAAGTCCACGAGTGCATCGACAACGACGAGACGGCTTCCCTCGTCGCCTGCCTGGTCAGGGCGGAAACGCTGCTCATCTTCACCAGCGTGGACGGGATCTATTCCGACCCGCACGACCCTTCCACCCTGATCGAAGAGATCTCGGGCAAGGACGCGTACGAGGTGGTCGAAAACATCGAGCAATACAAAAAATGCTGCGAGGGCGCTTCCCGCAAGGGCGCCAACGGCGCAAAAGCCAAGCTCGAATATGTCAAGGAGGCGGCGGCGCAAGGTACGCGCGTGCTGATCGCCAACGGAAAATATTCCATCCGCGACGTGCTGTCCGGAAAGGTTCGTTGCACAAAAATCGGGATACGTTAACGTGTTTTTTGCACAAAACAGCGCGGGACGCCGCAAAAAGCGGCGTCCCGCGCTTTCAGTTTTCAGACAAAAAGACGGGCGGCCGCGTTTGCGGGCCGACCGTCTTTTTGTAAAGATTTACTCCATTTCGTAATGGCAACCGGAGATCTGCGTGGGAGGAAGAGTTTCGCCTTCCTTCATATACACGCTTCCCATACATTTGCCGTCGGGGTCTACCACCTTGTAGTTTGCCGTCTTGGGCGCCGTATCACCGGAATTCAGTCTCATATCTTTTACCTCCTGATTGAGATACAAAGAGTATGCGCAGAGATGCGGCGTTTATGCGCGTTCACAAAAAAATTTCGCAGGCGAGCAGACAGGCGGAAAGAATAAACAGGTAGACGGAAAATCCCCAAAGCGCCCGCGTTTTTACCAGCCGCAGCATCCATTTTACCGAAAACAGCCCCGCCAGCGCGGCGCACAGCGTCCCCACGGCAAGGGAGGAAAGGGGAATGGCGCTTACGGAAAGCGGGTCGCCGATCGCCTTGACAAGCTCCAGGCACACCGCCCCCGCCACCACGGGGATGGCGAGCAGAAAGGAAAAGTCCGCCGCCTTTTCCCTGTCCATGCCGCACAGCATCCCCGCCGCAAGGGTGGTCCCGCTGCGCGAAAGTCCCGGCAGAATGGCAAACGCCTGCGCGCCGCCCACAAACAGCGCGCGGCGCATCGTAAGCGGAAGGCTGTTTTGCTTTGCTCTGCCGCATAAGACGAGCAGAATTCCCGTCGCGGCAAAGGTCAGCCAAAGCCATTTTCCGCCGAAAAACAGCTCGTCCGTTATGTCGCCCAAAAGTACGCCCGCAAGGGCCGCGGGCAGCGTCCCCGCGGCGAGGAAGAGCAGCATCTTGCGGTCCTCGCGCAAAATCCTCCAAAGTCGGGGTGCGTACAGAAGGAGCAGGGCGGCAAGCGTCCCCGCGTGCAGCATCACGCCGAGGAAGAGGTCTGCCCCGCCCGTGTCCGCCCCGAGGATGCGTTCAAACAGAAGCAAATGCCCGCTGGAGGAAACGGGCAGAAATTCCGTCAGCCCCTGCACCAATCCCAAAACCGCCGCCTTCCAAACTTCCATCACGCACCTCCTCTTTTAAGATATGCAGGCTTCGCGCGCAAAAGAAGAAAATCAAAAAAAATTGCGGCGAACCGTCGCCGCAAAGGGAGTTGTTTAAAGTTGAAAAAACCCCCTGTCTGCGCAAAATCAGCGCAGACAGGGGACTTGGAGTCGGAGGTCATACAAGTTGTTCGCGGTGCTTTCCCTCGACGGCGTCGGAAAACATTTCTTCCATTTTGTCAATGCACTTTTCAATGCGGAAGCGCTCGGCATACTTTATGTATTGCAAGCGCTGCTGTTCGCGCACTTCGGGGTGCTCGATCATATAATCGATCTTTGCGGCCAGGTCGGCTGGGTCGCCCGCCCTGTAGAGATTGCTCTCGTTCTGCGCAAAGTGCTTTGCCGCGGACATCTTGCTGTCGGCAATGACGGGAACGAGCCCGCAGGTGATCGCCTCCACACAGGCGATGGATTCTATCTCCGCATACGCGCAATGCACGTACAGGTCGCAGTACTGAATGATGCCGACAAGTTCCTCCTTGCTGTGAAAGGCGATGACGGGCGGATTTTTCAGCTCTTGGCCGAGTTTTTGCAGCTTTTTCTTCTGCGGGCCGTCGCCAGCCAGAAAAATCTGGATCTTGTCTGCATGGCGGGAAAGCGCCGCGGCTTTCAGAAGTTCTGCCTGGCATTTTTCCTTGACCAGTCTGCCCGTGGAAAGAATGCAGAATTTATCCGCGTACTGTTCGGGTTTTTGTTTCTTTTCGGGGGTAAAGGCGGGGTCTACGCCGTTGGAGATCACGCGCAGATCCTGCGTGTATCCGTGGTTGCGCAGTTGTTTTGCGATGAACAGGGTAGGGCAATGGATATACTGCGAATATTTGTAAAACCCCTTGAGAAAATTTTTGTAGATATAGTCGTTGACGGGGCGGCTCTTTTGCAGAAAAAAGTGGCTGCTCACGTTTTCCGGCTGAACGTGGAACGCCGTCGTCACGGGCTTGTGCATCTGCGCGCACAGTCTTACCGCCGATCTCCCGAGGGGGAAGGGCATCAAAACGTGTACCACGTCGCTCTGCTCGATCACCTTTTTCAGGACTTCCGCATTGGGTTTGGCAAGCACCACGCCGTTTTTGTTGACGTAATCGTTGAAGATCTTGAAATCGATCTTGTCTACGGCATAGTACCCCTCTTCGCCCTTGTCTCCGGGCGCCACGACAAGCACTTCATGTCCGCGTTTTTTCAGGTTCAGGATCAACCTTTTGACAGTGATCGATGTTCCGTTGTTCTCTTCCCCGAGAACATCTGCAATAACTGCGATCCGCATTCCGTCTCTCCGATAGTTTTATTTTGTATCATCCGAAATTGTGGCGGCGGACTTTGCCGACACAAAAAGTATTCAGCTGCGCTTTGCCAGGATCTCCTGTCCTGCCGCCACGATGGGGGCGCACTTTGCAAGAATGGTGGAAAACGCCACCGAACGGTCGCTTTTCAGCCATTCGGTGTAGGTGTCCAGAACGCCCGCCGTGAGGAAGCGGAACACGCATTCCGCGCATTCGGCATTTTCCTCGCCGTTTTTGCAGGATTGCAGATAGCGGCGGCACAGTTTTGCCGTAAACTCGTTTTTCAGCTTGGTCAGAAAGACGTCTGCGTCCTGCGAGTGGCGGATAAAGTCCGCAAAGTGCGGATACGTTTCAAATACGCCCGTTGCCGTCGTCAGGAAAGGCAGGGGGTCTTGGGGGTCGAGGAAGTCCGTCGTGGGGTCGGTGGCCGCAAACACGCGCTCCGTGATCTCGTCGCGCAGTTCGTCCAGAACGTCCGTTATCCCTGCGTAGTGCAGGTAAAAGGTGGTGCGGTTGATGTCCGCCGCCGTGCACAGGTCCACGATCTTGATCTCGCGGACGCGCCTGCTGCACAAAAGCTGCAGAAGCGTGTTCTGAATGGCGCTCACCGTCTTTCGGCTGCGCTTGTCTTTCCTGTTCATTTTAATAACTCTCCTTTACTTTTACCCTTCTATTATAGCGGAAATTCCCATTTGTGTCAACAATTCCCGCCGATTTTTCAACATTTGTCGAATATATGCAAAATCGGCGTTATTTTGCCTGTTCGCCGTGCAGCTTGACGACGGATCTTTCCAGCGCCTTTTCCGCGCCTTCCCAAGGCAGGTCGGCGTTTCTGTAATCGTGCTTTGCGGCAAAGCGCTGCAGATCGGTCAGCAGTTTTTCCATCGATTTCTTTTCGAGGGAGGTGAGGGTGTAGATGTAATCTTTTTTGCGCCTGCCCGCAAAGGATGCGTATCTGAGCAGACTGCCGAAGTGTTCCAGGCAGAATCCGTCCGTGTTCTGCAAGGTCTGTTTGAAGTCCTTTTCCGCAAGGAACATTTCTGCCACCGTCTTGTAATAGCGGATCATGTTCACTTCCACCCCGTCGCAGATTACGCAGGTATCCTTGCAATGCAGAAAGGTCTCCGCCGTCTTTGCCGCGCGCTTCGGGTCGGCGGTGATCTCCAGTTTGCCTTTCAGCGCCGTCAGACGGGTGATGTGCTGCAACGCCACCGAAAGCTTGTTCGGCCGCGCCAGCAGCATCTGCGTGTGATGCAGGCAAAATCCCTTTTCGTTGACCATCCGCCGCTGAAAGTCGTCCATTACCGATTCGTTGAGGTATTGTTCCGCCAGCCTCTTTTCCTGGATATTGCGGATACGGCAGAGGGGACAATCGTTCCCCGGAACAAATTCCTGATAGATGAGCATATTGCCGATATGGTAGTTCATGGCATCCTCCCGTAAGATCCTTGCATATCATTATAGTGCATCCCGCACGGAATGAAAAGCGATTTGCACAAAAAAAGAGTTTTCCTGCAATTTTATGTATACGTGAATTGCAATTTTGCGGGAAATAGTCTATAATAAAAAAGAAGAGTCAAAGCGGTGGAGCATAGCGATCAATGCGATGTCTGTTTATTTATAATCCCGTAAGCGGCAGGGGAAAAATTGCCTCAAAACTGGAAAAGATCGTGCGCAAGCTCGGGGAAAAGTACGAGATCGTCGATTCGTACGCCACGACGGGTTCGGGAGATATGACGCGCGCCGTGCGCGAAAACGCGGAAAAGTACGATGCCATCGTCTTTTCGGGGGGAGACGGCTCCTTTAACGAGGCGGTGCAGGGCCTTTGCGAGGCGAACTCCGTGCCGGAATTCGGGTATATCCCCGGCGGAACGGTCAACGACGTGGCGCGTTCTCTGGGCATTCCCAACAACATTCGGGGCGCGCTCAAAGTCATTCTCACGGGCAAAAACGTCCTTTTGGACTGCATGAAGATCAACGACCGCTACGCCATGTACATCGTGGCGGCGGGCGCGTTTACAAGCGCCACTTACACCACGCCGCAGGCGCAGAAAAAACTGGTGGGAAGGGTCGCGTACGGGATCGAAGGCATCCGCAACAATCTGAAATTCGACGTGTTCAACGTCAAAATCGAGGGAAAGGACGCCGTTGCGGAATCGGAAAGCGTGCTCGTGCTGTTCATGAACGGCAAGTACGTCGCGGGCATGGGCCTGAACCGCCACGCCAGCATGACGGACGGGAAAATCGAGGTCGCCATCGTGCGCCAGCGTCCGCGCCCCAATTTCCTGCACAGGGTGGGCGCATATTTTGTGCTGGCAAAGCTCTTTCTGCTCGGATACCGCGTCAAGGAGCGCCGCATCGAAAAGCTGGAAGGTTCGCATTTCGAGGTGACGGCAGGGGAAGGCGTCGTGTGGAATTTCGACGGCGAACGCGGCCTTTCCGGCAAAGTGGTGGTGGACGTCCTGCCGGGGAAAGTGAACATGATCGTCCCCGCAAGAAAAAAAGATTTTTAAAAATACGGCCGCGCGGAAAGCGCGGCCGTATTGTTTTTTGATGCACGTATTTCAAAAATTTGTGCAAAAGGGTGCGCGGCCGCGCGCCCTTTTTCGCATCTTGCCGCGAACATTGCGCGGCGGAAAATAAAAATTTCGGGTAATGCGCATACTGCTCTGCGGAGGCAGATATGTGTACTTGTATCGCAATGCGAAAAGGAAATTTCCTGTTCGGCAGGAACATGGACATCGAGCGTTCGTTCGGAGAGATGGTGGTGGCGGTGCCGCGCGCCTTCAGAATGCCGTACAAGCTGGTCAGGGGGAGCGAACGGAGGTATGCCATGATGGGCATGGCAACGGTGCAGGAGGGCGTTCCCCTGTTTGCCGAGGCGTTCAACGAGCGCGGGCTGTGCATCGCCTCCCTTCGCTTTGAAGGGAACGCGCATTACTTTCCCATGCAAAGGGACGGGGTGTACAACCTCGCGCCCTACGAGGTCATCCCGTTCCTTCTGGAACGGTGCGAAACGGTGTTGCAGGCAGTCTGCCTGCTGCGGCAGACCCGCATCGTCGCTCTTCCTTTTTCTCCCTCTCTGCCGCTTGCGCCCCTGCACTTTATTCTCGCGGACGCGCAGAACACTTTCGTTGCGGAGCCGCGTTCGGACGGATTGCATTTGTACGAAAATCGCGCGGGGGTACTCACCAACAACCCGCCTTTCCCGTATCAGATGCAGCGGCTCAGCGATTATATGCACCTCTCCGTGCGCCAGCCGCGCAACACCTTCTCGGCGGAACTGCCCCTGCGCCCGTACGCGCTGGGCATGGGTGCGATGGGGCTTCCGGGGGACGCCTCTTCCTGCTCCCGCTTCGTGCGCGCCGCATTTTTGCTGCACAATTCCAAAAAGGGGGAGGGAGCGGCGCATCTGTTCCATATCCTGTCCTCGGCGGCGGTGGTGCGCGGAAGCGTGATCACGGCGTCGGGGGAGGAGGAATACACCCGCTATTCCTGCGTCATCGATCCCAAAGAAGGCGCTTATTTTTACAGGACGTATGACGATTTAAGCGTCCGCTGCGTGCGGTTTTCGGAAACGGAGCCGGAGGGGACGCAGTTAAAGGAATATCTTCTCGGATGATACGACGAGGGGGCCGCCGCGCTGGCTGCGCGGCGGCCCCCTTCGTTCAGTCGTACAGGGCGCACAGTTTCTGCGCCCGATCTTTCAGTTCTTTTGCAAGGGAAGCGGGTTCCAGAACGCGGATGCCGTTTCCGAAACTCAGCAGTCGGGAGAGGAGCACCTCGCCCGCAGGCACCGTGGCCGTGGCGATGAGTCCCTCTTTTTCTTCGCGCACGTTGTCCATGCCCAGCCATTCCTCCACGTCGGGCAGCGCTTTCTGCGTCACCGCAAGCCGTATTTCTTTGAGTTCGGCATTTTCAAAGTTGAATTGCAGGGGGAGGTGTCGCTTGTCGAACTCTCTCTTTACAAAGGTCTCGCCCGTGTCGCGCGCGCTGCGTATCCTGCCGATGCGGAACAGTCGGAAATCCTCCCGCGTGCGGCACCACGCGTAAATATACCAGATGTTTTGCTTGTACACGAGCAGGTGGGGTTCGATCACGCGCCTGCTGGCGTTTCCGCCGCGGTCGATGTACTGGATGTCCAGGCAGGAACAGTTTTCCGTCGCCTCTTCCAGCACGTGCAGCTTGTCCGAAAAGCCGTAGGCGTCCCCCCACGTCCCGCTGTCCACGAGGATGTTCCCCGAAAGGGATAAGTCGCGGCTCCCCGTTTTGGAGTGCATTTCCAGCTTTTCCAGCGCCGATCTCACGGCCTCCGAGGGGAGTTGTTCGTACAGCGCGCCCAGAGCGTTGAGAGCGGCGGCAAGTTCCTCCTGCGTCAAAAAATTTTCGGGCAGCCGATAGGTGTCGGGCAGGCATATTCCGCCGCCCCTGCCGCGTATAATGTCCAGAGGAACGCCGCAGACGATCAGCTCTTCCAGGTATCTTCGGATGCTGCGTTCGGAAACGTCGTTTTCCTTTGCCAGCGCCGCCGCGCTCACCTTGCGCGATTTCAGCAGTCGGAACAAAATGCGCAGCATCACCTGAAATTTCATATTTCACCTCAAAAAATTTTAAAATTTTCAAAAATATTTTAATAAATATGACAATATCTGTCAAGTATTTTGTCGTATACTGTTCGTGTAAACATTGCAGGGAGGAAGTTCTCATGAAATTTTTCTTACAGATCTTCAAAAAACAGACAAAGGATTGCGTGATTTTGTCAAACTCGCGCGCGTTTTCCGTGCGCCGCAAGGATAGGCCCGCGCATCCGCCCGTTTTTTCTCCTTTCTGCCGCAAATGGGAAAGGGAACATCTCGCCGAAAGAGAAGAGGAAAAGCGCGCAGCGTGGGACGAGCTTTCGCGCATTTTGTCCTTTGCGGACAGGCGGGAGAGCGGGGAAAGAGAGCCGTCCGTCCGCGCGGGGCGCCCGCACAGCCGCACGCGCAGGGGATCTCTGCCCGCGGAGGAAGAATTTTTCCCCGAGCTTCTCGCGCTGCGCGGGTTCAATATGAAAGAGCGCGGCCTGTCCGTCGGGCACAGCGATGAAATTTAAGCATTTTTTATAGAAGATATAAGTTTTATTGATAGCTTGTGCAGGTAAAAAGGATTGCCAAAACTATTCGGGCATGGTAAAATAGATTCTGTACAAGAAAAAACAAAGGAGTTTTTTTGAATATGTCTTATGTAGAGAGCGTTTTGGCGCGCGTGAAGGAGCAAAATCCCAACGAGCCGGAATTCCATCAGGCGGTGACGGAAGTCCTGTACAGCCTGGAAGCGGCGATCAATGCAAACCCTCAGTTTGAAAAGGCGGGACTTCTGGAAAGACTGGCCGAGCCGGAAAGAGTGATCATGTTCCGCGTCCCCTGGGTGGACGACAGCGGCAAGGTTCAGGTGAACAAGGGCTATCGCGTCCAGTTCAACAGCGCCATCGGTCCCTACAAGGGCGGTCTGCGTTTCCATCCGTCGGTCAATCTGTCCATCATCAAGTTCCTCGGATTCGAGCAGATCTTCAAAAACAGCCTTACGGGCCTGCCCATCGGCGGCGGCAAGGGCGGTTCCAATTTCGATCCTAAGGGCAAGAGCGATAACGAGATCATGCGTTTCTGCCAGTCCTTTATGACCGAGCTGTACCGCCACATCGGGGCAGATACGGACGTTCCTGCGGGCGACATCGGCGTCGGCGGCAGGGAGATCGGCTATCTGTTCGGCCAGTACAAGCGCATCCGCGACGAGCACGTCGGCGTGCTGACGGGCAGGGGCCTCTCTTACGGCGGATCCCTCGTCCGCACGGAAGCGACGGGTTACGGCCTCGTGTATATCACGGAGGAAGCGCTCAAGAGCAAGGGCGATTCCATCAAGGGCAAGACGGTTGCCATCAGCGGATCGGGCAACGTCGCCATTTATGCCTGCCAGAAGGCGCAGCAGCTGGGCGCAAAGGTCGTCACCATGAGCGATTCCAACGGCTACGTTTACGATAAAAACGGCATCGATCTCGCCGTTGTCAAACAGATCAAGGAAGTGGAGAGGGGCCGCATCAAGGAGTATGCCGCGCGCGTCAAGGGTGCGGAGTACCACGAGGGCTGCAAGGGCGTTTGGAACGTCAAGTGCGACGTGGCGCTCCCTTGCGCTACGCAGAACGAGCTGGACGAAGAAGGGGCAAAGACGCTCGTCAAAAACGGCGTGAAACTCGTCGGCGAGGGCGCGAACATGCCCACCACGCTCGCGGGCACCGAAGTGTTCCAGAAGAACGGCGTCGTGTTCCTGCCCGGCAAGGCGGCGAACGCGGGCGGCGTTGCGACTTCCGCGCTCGAAATGGCGCAGTCGAGCGGCAGACTGTTCTGGTCGTTCGAGGAAGTGG
>DXFX01000043.1 GCA_019114245.1 Candidatus Borkfalkia faecipullorum
TCTCATACAGAAGGGGATGCTCACCGTCGAAAACAGTTTTTCCTTTATTTTCACGACGGACGGGATCCCCGTATTCGACTTTTTCTACAAGCTGATTCCGTACCCGTACTTTTATCTGTATCCCGTGCTGCTCATTCTGCTCGTATTTTTCGCCTTGCTGTGCGCCTGCTTTGCGAGATACAGGGTGCGCCCTTTCCGCTATCGGGAGCAATAAAAAAAGCCCCGACGTTCGGGGCTTTTTCGTTATCTGTGTTTTTCGGCGTACTGGCAGAACAGCTTGTCCCATTCGGGGAATTTCCGCTTCAGGGAAATGGGTTTTCCGCTCTCGTCGATAAAGCAATGCGAGCTCTTGCAGATCGTGCGCAGGGCGTTTGTCTTTTCGTCGCGGATCTCGTATTCAATGTCAAACCGCACGCCCGTGTAGTTTGTCATGTGCAAAAAAACGAGTACCGTATCGGGAAATCGCGTCATCGACTTGTATTCGCAGTACACGGAAAGCACGGGGCTGAGAATGCCCGAACGCTCCATCACGTCGTAGCCGAGCCCGATCTGTTCCAAAAAATCGCACCGCGCTTCTTCCATCCAACGCACGTAATTGGAGTGATGCACGATCTTCATGGTATCCGTTTCGTAATATTGCGTCTTATGTCTGTAAGGTTTCAGCTGCATTTCCGATCTCCTTTTTTCCTATTATAACACGGGCGCGGCTTGCTGTCAACGAACTTTCCTGCGCGGAACGTTTGACCTCGCCTCCTGCTTGTGATAAAATATTGTAATGAAAGAAAGTATCTTTTTTGCGGCAATGCGGAGGTGAAGATCATGTACAGCGGAGTTTCCACGGCGTCTTTATTTTTGCGGGAGATGAACGAGGACGCGCTCACCGTTCTCAACGGACTGGGGGTGCGCGCCACGGAGATCTTTCTCACCACGCTCAGCGAATACACGCAGGAATTTGCGCATCTGCTGGCTTCGCGGAAGGGGAATTTGCGTGTCAATTCCGTACACGTACTCAATACGCAGTTCGAGCCGCAGCTGTTCGGCGGGCATCCGCGCGCAAAGAAAGACGCCTTTGACATTCTCGATACTGCGATGAGCGGGGCGGAAGTGTTCGGCGCAAAGTATTACACCTTTCACGGTATCACCCGCCTGAAAAAAAATTCGGTCACCAGAAATTTTTCCGAGCTTGCCCAGAGCATGAAGGAGATCGACGCCGCCTGCGCAAAGCACGGGATCAAGCTGTGTCTGGAAAACGTGCATTGGGCCATGTACAACGCTCCGGGGATCTTTGCTGGGATCAGAGAATTTTTCCCCGATCTCATGGGGGTGTTCGACGTCAAGCAGGCGCGCCTGTCCTGTTATCCCTATCAGATGTATATCAAGGAAATGGAAGGCCGCATCGCGCACGTGCATCTGTCCGACGTGGACGAGCGCGGCAAGATCTGTCTGCCCGGGAAGGGGATCTTCGATTTTGAGGAATGTCTCCGCCACCTGAAGGACGCGGGCTTTGACGGAGCGGCGCTCATCGAGGTCTATGCAGGGGATTACGGGGACTATACGGAGCTGAAACGTTCCTGCGACTACCTGGACGAGATCATCTATAAAATCGGGTGAAAATGCACAAAAATCCCGCTGTTCCGTTCAAATTGTTGACAGCGCGCGGGATATGTTTTAAAATAGTAGCAGTACAGAATGTCTGTACTTCTGACACGTTAAGAAACCAGAAAACGGAGGTTTTTCTATGAATTTCAGGAACAAGGATTGGCGCAACAGTATGCGCCTGACCGTCGACTACAACTACATGATGAAAAAATTCATCGGCAGCGACGGGTTTAAGGATTCTGAACTCAACGAGATGAAAGAGGCGGCGGCGGACGCGTTCGATTACGTAGCGGACAACCGCGGCAAAGGCATGATGGGTTGGGCGGAACTTCCGTACAATCAGAAAGAGATCGTGGAGGACATCCTCGCAACGGCAAAGGAAGTGCGCCGCAAGTTCAAATATTTCGTGGTGCTCGGCATCGGCGGCAGCGCGCTCGGCCCCATCGCCGTGTTCAACGCTCTGTGCCACCTGCACTATAACGACCTGGCTCCTTCCAAGAGAAAGGGCCCTAAATTCTATGTCGAGGACAACGTCGACCCCGAACGTATGGCGGCGCTTCTCGACGTCATCGAACCGGAAAAGACCTGCTTCAACGTCATTACCAAATCGGGCGCGACCAGCGAGACGATGACGCAGTATCTCATCATCAGCGACATTCTCAAAAAGGCGCTCGGCGACAAGGCGAGCGAGAACATCATCGCCACCACCGACGAAAAGAAGGGAAACCTCATCAAACTTGCAAAACAGCACGGTTATAAGACCTTCTATATTCCCGACGGCGTGGGCGGAAGATTTTCCGAGCTCTGCCCTGTGGGACTTCTTCCCGCGGCAGTGCTGGGCCTGGACATCAAGGCGATGCTCGCGGGCGCGGCGTACATGGACGGCATCTGCAACAAGCCTTCCGTTGCCAAAAACCCCGCTCTTGCCTGCGCGGTGCTCCAGTACATGGCGATGAAGCGCGGCAAAAACGTCGGCGTCATGATGCCGTATGCGGACAGCCTCAAACTGATGGCGGACTGGTATTGCCAGCTGTGGGCGGAAAGCCTGGGCAAAAACGTCACTCTGGACGGAAAGCCCTGCCATGTGGGGCAGACGCCCGTCAAATCGCTGGGCGTTACCGATCAGCACTCCCAGGTGCAGCTGTACACGGAAGGCCCCTTCGATAAGGTCGTTACCTTCCTGTCCGTCAACAACTACCGCAAGGAAGTTGCCATTCCTCACGGCTGCGAGGACATCCCCGACGTCGCTTTCCTGGGTGGCCACACGATGAACGAGCTCATCCAGGCGGAAAACAAGGCTACCGCGTATGCGCTTGCAAAGGCGGGCAGACAGAATTACACCATCTATCTTCCCGAAGTCAACGAGTTCACGCTGGGCGAGCTGATGTATCTGTTTGAATTGCAGACCGCTTACACGGGCGCAATGTTCAACATCGATACGTACAACCAGCCCGGAGTGGAAGCGGGCAAGCAGGCAACGTATGCTCTGCTCGGCAAACCCGGCTACGAGGCAAAGAAGAAGGAGCTGGACGACGCTCCTCAGGCAGAAGACAAATATATCGTGTAACAAGGCAAGCCCCGCTGAAAAAGCGGGGCTTTTGTTTTGCGCAAGTGCGCAAAAATATCTTGACAGACATTCGGATTTATGATATTATAATTTCAATCTATCCAAACGCAAGGACGGGGAGGAGTACCCGCGGCTTTTGTTGCAGAGAGGGAACGGACGGTGCAAGTTCTCACAAGGGGCGCGGCGGAAGGTAGCCCCCGAGCGGCAGACCCAAAGGCGACGAGTAGGCTCTGACGGTTTTCCTCACCGTTAACGGAGGAGCGGCTGCGGCACGTCCGCGTCCGAGTGAGTGCGGGATCTTTCCCGAATACGGGTGGTAACACGGTCAATGCGATCGCCCCGAACGGCTTTTCGGCCGTTCGGGGCATTTTTTATTTCCGCCGCAGGGCGGACAGAACGGAGGTCAGTGAAATGAAAATCAAAGGAACGCAGCTTTTTGTCAAGGCGCTGATAGAGGAGGGTGTGGACACCTTGTTCGCCTATCCGGGCGGCATGGCGATCGATCTGTTTGACGCGCTGTACGGTGAAACGGCATTCCGCGTCGTCCTTCCCCGCCACGAGCAGGCGCTCGTCCACGCGGCGGACGGGTATGCGCGCGCCACGGGCAAGACGGGTGTCTGCCTGGTCACCAGCGGCCCGGGAGCCACAAATCTCGTCACGGGCATCGCAACCGCCAATTACGACAGCGTCCCTCTCGTCTGCTTTACGGGCCAGGTGCCGACCAATCTCATCGGCAACGACGCGTTCCAGGAAGTGGACATCGTCGGGATCTGCCGTTCTATCTGCAAGTACGCCGTCACCGTGCGCAGGCGCGAGGATCTGGGCAGGATCATCAAGGAAACCTTCTATATTGCCCGCACGGGCAAGCCGGGGCCTGTCCTTGTCGATTTCCCCAAGGACATCCAGCTGGCGCTGGGCAGCGACGAGTACCCCAAGGAAGTCTCCATCCGCAGCTATAAGCCCTCCACGGGCGTGCATATGGGGCAGCTGAAAAAGGCGGCGGAAATGCTTGCCTCGGCAAAGCGTCCGCTCTTTTTGATCGGCGGCGGCGTGAATATTTCCCGCGGCGGCGAAGCAATGACGAAACTTGCCGAACAGGTGGGCGTTCCCGTCGTCACCACCATCATGGGCAAGGGGGCGCTGCCTACCGATCACCCGCTGTATATCGGAAACATGGGGATGCACGGCAACGTGGCGTCCAACACGGCGGTGTCCGAATGCGACCTTCTCTTTTCCATCGGAACGCGCTTTAACGACCGTATCACGGGCAAGATCAGCGAATTTGCCAAAAACGCAAAGATCATACATATTGATATCGACGCGGCGTCCATTTCGCGCAACATCGTGGTGGACGTTCCCATCGTTGCGGACGCGAAAGAGGCGATCGAAAAATTTTCCGAGATCGCCGTGGCGCCCCGTCACGGCACGCAGGAGTGGGTAGCCAGGCTGCAGGCCCTGCGCGCGCAGGCTCCCATTGTCATGGATACGCAGGGGCGGCTCAACCCGCAGGACGTCATTCAGGCGGTCAACGAGCATTTCCCCGAAGCGATCGTCACGACGGACGTGGGGCAGAACCAGATGTGGACGACGCAGTTTTTACAGCTGCGCGGCAGGAGCAGGCTGCTCACGTCGGGCGGACTCGGGACGATGGGGTACGGGCTTCCCTCTGCGCTGGGCGCAAAGCTAGGCGTACCCGATATGCCCGTCGTCAGCATTTCGGGGGACGGCGGATTCCAGATGAACGAGCAGGAGCTCGCTACCGCCGTTTGTGAGGAATTGCCCGTCGTCATCTGCATTCTCAACAACTCTTATCTCGGCAACGTGCGCCAGTGGCAGGAGATGTTTTTCGGCGGGAGATATTCCTGCACCTGTCTGAAAAAGCGCAATAGCTGCGCTCAGTGGTGCTCCTCTCCCGGGGCGCAGTGTCCGCCCTACCTCCCCGATTTCGTCAAGCTTGCGGAAAGTTACGGCATCGAGGGGATCCGCGTGACGGACAGGGCGCAGATCGGACAGGCGTTCGAGCGCGCAAAAGCGACGAAAAACAAGCCCACGCTCATCGAATTTATCATCGACAGGGAGCTGGACATTCTGCCCATGGTACCGGGCGGCAACGCGCTTTCCGACATGGTAACGACGTATAAAAAGGAGGACAGATGACATGGAAAACACCGCCAAAAAGAGATGGGTCTCTCTGTATGTGGAAAACGACGTCGGCGTTTTGGCAAAGATCTCCGGGCTGTTCTCGGGCAAATCGTACAACCTCTGCAGCCTGACCGTGGGGGAGACGGAGGATCCCACCGTATCCCGCATGACCATCAGCCTGTACGGCGACGACAAGACGTTTGAACAGATCATCAAACAGCTCAACCGCAGTGTGGAAGTCATCAAGGTTTTGGATTTCACCGATCTTTCCATCCACAAAAAGGAGATCTTGTACATCAAGCTTCACAGCCTGCGTCGGGATGAAATGGAGGACGTGTTCCGTTCCGCTTCCGTGTTCGGGGTCACGATCACCGATTACGAGCGCGGCTCTCTCATCCTCGAATGCGTCAAGACGGAATCGGAAAACGACGATGTCTTAAGATATTACAAAAAGCACTTTATATCCCGCATGGAAGCGGTTCGGGGCGGCTCTGTCGCCATCGAATCGGTCAGCAGGAGCGATCGCTGAATTTTCTTGCGGCGCGGCAGTTTTGCCGCGCCGCATTTTTGTGAAATCTGTTCATTTTTTTCTGATCGGACGGTGGAGCGTTTGCATTACATTTTTTTCATTTTCACAAAAATGCCCGTACCCTGTTTGTCCTGAGAGGGGACATAAAGGGCGGGTATGTGTGCAGAAGAGGGAATACGGGTGCAAAAAAGCAAAAGGCGGCGATTTGTACGCCATACAGGGAAGGATCGTCGTCTTTGTAATTTTTTGGATATACGTTACGCTGTTTTTTTAGCAATGTAAAGTTTTGTTGCGTAAAAAAGCCCTCTTTTTTTCGTAAATTTATGAAAAATCAACAGAAAAATGGCACTTTGTGTAATTCTTTCACAAAAAATTTTTTTGTTTTTTATACTGAAATATTGACAGATTTTTATAGATTTGTTATACTATAAGCATATAAAAATAAATTTTCTCTTTGGTTCTTTACGGGGGCGGTGTTTTTTCTGGGTGCGCAAGCAAAATGAAGAATCTTCACGTTGCACGGCGGGAGCAAAGGGGACAGGAGGTCGTCGGTAGTATGACAGGCATGGAAATTGCGATTGTTGTTGTCAGCATTCTGTTTGTCGTCGTGCTTGTAATCGCCATTGCGTTCAAAGCGACGATGATGGCAAAGCAGGCCCGCCGTTTCAACGAAGAGATCAGACAGATCCGTGAAAGCGACAAATATTTGCTTGACATTGTGCAGAACGGAAAAGTGGTTCGTATTGAGTGCAGAGATGTGAATGCCGAAGTTGTCGGCGCGAAAAATGAGGGCTGAGCAATGGAAGTGTTTTACGTTGTAATTACCTGTGTCTTTATCGTACTCCTCCTTGCCGCCATCATCATGTGGATCGTCGACGGCAAAATGGAAAACGCGCGCAAAGATGCGCTTCTCAACCGCGTGCAGAACGGTACCGCGATGCGCGTGGAAGAGGACGGCACCCTCTACCTGAAAGTGGAGGACGGCGTGGTTTCCCTTTGCGGATCGGAAGCGCCCGCACAGGCGGCGCCCGCAGCATCCGCAGCGCCCGCAGAGGAAAAACCCGTTGTGGAAGCGTATGAGGAGACCGCGGCAGACGCCGTTGAGGACGAAGACGACAACCTGCAGGAGCTCGTCGAAAAATACGGCGAGATCACGGACAACAGCGTCGTCTTTGAAGCAAACAAACAGCAGAAAGAGTCCTTTATCGACAAATACGCCGCTCTTTCCGCAGAGGACCGCAACCGTTACGATTCTATCGTCGCCTACATACTCTCCAATGCCGATTGCCGCAAGGTAGAAGCGTCCAACGCCGTCACCTTCAAGTGCAAGACGGACAAGATCATGCGCGCGGTGATCAAGCGCGGCGTGGTCGTGCTCAACTTCCTGCTCATCAACACCGATCTCGGCCGTTTTGTGAGGGAAGAGGGGATCAAGGCGATCAAAATCAATCCTGTCGTCATCAAGCTGGAATCGGACAGCGATCTCCTGCTTGCCAAACAGACGGCGGATATCACCATCGAAAATATCCGCGAAGAGCAGCAGTACCGCAAGGAGCGCAACAAGGAGCTGCGCCGCCGCCGTTATCGTCAGCAGGAAGAGGAAAACAAGGAAGAAGAAAATTCCTGACTTTGATCAATTTGTCACGTCATCCCGCATTGCAAAGTGCGGGATGCAAAATATGTTTTCTATGTAACGTGCGCATATAAACATAGAAAAGGAGAAAAATTATGATTAAGAAGTTTAAGAAAGCTTTTACGATTACAGAGCTTGTTATCGTTATCGCGGTCATCGCTATTCTTGCAGCGGTACTTATCCCCACTTTCTCTACCGTTATCAGCAAGGCCAATGAAAGCGCTGCCATGCAGGAATGCAGAAACGAATGGACTGAAATGTCTGTTGACATCATTGGAAATGAAGAAAAAGGGGACGATTATCTGTTTAAATACAAGAATGGGAAGGACACCTACTATTATATTGTGGTGGACGGAAACTTCAATGCAACCAAACTTCCCACGGCTCCTTCAATTCCTGGTACGTTGACGCATGAGAAAAGGACTTTTAGTGTTCCTGAAACAGGGAAAGTTTCTACCAATAATGAGTATATAACTTATTATGCTCTGGAAGAAACCACTGTATCGACGGTTGGTGAATAAAAAAGCCTAAAATGATTTAATAAGCGGGGCAGATAAAAATGCCCCGCAAAACAGCACGTTACATACCAATATCAAATGAGAAAAAGGGGGAGCTGAACGAAATACGGCTGACCCCTTTTTGATTTTTACAGGAGCGGAGCGCGGAAATTGTTTCCGCACGGCCGCCCGGACAGGAAAGGAGGGCGCGGAAAAATGCAAAAACAGCATAGCATTGCAAAGCGTGACGGACGCCGCGCCTTTACGCTTGTCGAACTTGTCGTTGCACTGGCGCTGTTTGCCATTGTGGCGGGTATGGTGGTATCTTTTATCATCTTCATCAACCGCTTCTCTGAAAAGAGCGCCGAGCAAACGGACAGGATGTACGCGCTTTCTTCTGTCCGTTCGGAAATGGATCACTGGTTTTCCTATTTTGACAGCGCAGATTATTCGCTCACCATTGCGGCGGACGGAAATTCTGTCAGCGCAACGGGGGCAGGCGGAACGTATTCCGTCACCTTTGTATCGGAAGGGGGCAATTTCTTTCTCTTCACCTACCCGCGGGAACTGGGCCGCGGAACGCTCAACGAGGGCGAAAACAGATGCGAAGTGCGCGTAGATGCTTACACGTTTACGGGCATTCGCTTTTACAATTCTGCAAGCAATGCAAGCTCTGCGCAGTCGGAGCTTCGCTTTACCATATTTTTGCGCGTCGCCAACGGGCAGATCGCGTGTGAAATCGTGGAAGAGGAGGCGGGTGTATGAAACTGAAACGCGCCTTTTCAATCGTGGAAATCGTCGTTACCATGGCGCTTGTCGTCCTGTTTACGGCGGCAGGGCTCACCGCCGCCACGGCAGCCACAACCGCGCAGGAGCGCGCCGCTTCTTCCCTGCAGGCGGACAACGCCGCCGCCGAGCTTTGCGCGGCGTACGACAGGGCGTATCAGCAGGGCGCGGAAGGCGCCGCCTTATACAATCAGATCGCAGACAACATCGCTTTCTGTTTCGGCTTTACAATTTCCGCAGAATACACGGAAGGGGCGGAACACATATTTTCGCAGGGGGAGCACCTCCTGCAGGCAAGCTTTTCGCAAAGCTCTTATACTTTTTTGTATGAAAGCGGTTCTCTGAAAGCCGGCGCGGTGACGGAGGGAGGGCTTCTCACCGTCACGGTGACGTTCGGTACGGCGGAGAGGACGCAGCAGCGGGAGGTGGGAGCATGAAAAACTCTTTGCGCCGCGCCGTTTCCCTGGAATATGCCGTCGTACTGATGGCGGTGGTTCTCGTCTTTGCCGCATTGCTCATTGCGCTTTCATCCTATTCGTTTGCGCGCGCGGACGATTACGGGGAATATCTTTCCCGCAAGCAGTTTCTGGACGAGGTGGGGGAATCCTTCCTCGACGGGGAAACAGATCTTGCATCGGTGTATGCGGACGGGCTTTCGGAACATTCTCTCACCCTTGCGCAGGATGAAAAGCAGCTTGTCATCAGCCGTCTGCGCAGCGACGGCACGGCGGGCGCGGCCGTCCTCACGGTGGTGACGGAGGGGGAAACGCGCACTTGTATCCGCTACGTTTACGGAAAATTGTAGAAAAAATATGGAACAGTTTTATTACATTACGACCTGCGTGCTGTTTGCGGTGCTGGGGCTTTGTATCGGGAGCTTTCTCAACGTCCTCATCTACCGACTGCCGCGGGGTATGAATCTTGCCAAACCCGCCTCGCACTGTACGGTCTGCGGGCATAAGATCGCGTGGTACGACAATATCCCTCTGCTTTCTTATCTGATCTTGCGCGGGAAATGCCGCTCATGCGGGGCGCGCATCTCGCCGCGCTATTTTCTGGTGGAACTTTCCAACGCCGCCCTGTGGATCTCCTGTTGCCTGGCGGTGTATCGGGACGTAACTTCTATTCCCGTTGCCGCCGTCTATGCACTGGCGCTTTCCGTGCTGCTCACGATGGCGGTCACGGACATGGAAAATCTGTTTTTGCCCGATTCTCTGCAGATCGCTCTGTTTGTCATCGCGTTGGCGGGGGTGTTTACCGATTTGTCGCAGTGGCAGGACAAGCTGTGGGGGCTTCTCCTTGGCGGCGGATTTTTCCTGTTTATCTATTGCCTGTCCTTTGTGCTCTTTCAAAAGGAAGGGCTCGGGTTCGGGGATGTAAAACTGATGGCGTCGGCAGGGCTCTTGCTCGGCTGGAAGGGCGTGGTGGTGGCCACGGTTCTCGCGGTTGCCGTTGCCCTTGCAGACATTGTCATCAGAAAACTCTTTTTGCGGCGCGGGGAAACGCTGCCCTGTGCGGAAACGGGGGAGGAATTTGCCTTTGCACCCTATCTTGCGTTCGGAACGGCGGCGGCATTGTTTTGCGGAACGGCGCTGTTTGACGGATACCTCGCGTTGTTTTTGTGAGAGGGAGGAAAAAGAATGAAACTTTTTATCGGCTTTGACATACAGCACAGCGACATTCGTCTGCTGTTGGCGGCAAAGGGCGCGGCGGCGCAGAGTGCGCGCCTGCATTTTATCTCCCGCATTTTTACGGACGCATTTTTCCAGGAGGCCACCCGCCTTCTCGACGATTTTTTTGAGGGGATCCCGTCCGCCCGCCATCAGCCCGCGTTTGTCGTTCTGCCTTCCGCGGCGGTGGGGCTGGAAACGTTCAATCTCCCCAATATGTCGCGCGCCCGCGCACAGGTCGCTCTGGATACGGAGCTGAAAAACCTGTACGAGGACAGGCTGAAAACAAAAAAGATCAACCGCTTCCTTCTCGTACAGAATAAGGATTATTCGATATACGGTGCAATTTATTTTGACAAAACGCTTGTTTCCCGCATCTATAAAATGCTGACGGACGTAAAGATGATCCCCAGGCTGACGACGTATGCAGGGAACGCCCTGCTCGACAGCGCTTTGGGAATGTCCGCCCGCCTGCGCGGCAAGAGTTTTCTGTTTGCGGACGTGCAGAAGGGGAACACGGTCATCACCCTTTGCAACAAGGGCAAGACGATGGGAACGACAAATTTGCCGCACGGGTACGATATTTTAAGTGAGGAAGAAGTATTTTCCGAATACATGATCACCGATCACGTTGCCGCGGAGATCGCCGTCATCAACGCCAGGGAAGCGGCGCGCGCCAAAGCGCTCACGCAGGCGGGGGCGGATACCTACGCGGAAGAGCCTGCCCAGACCCAGGCGGCGGAAGTTGTCAAAAGCGAAACGGCGGAAGATCCCGACGACGAGGATTTCTCCGAAGAGGGCGGACTGAAAGCGGTGGAAGAGGGGGATGCCCCTGCCGCAGAACAGGAAAAGGTCAAGTCCTCCAAAAACAAAATTTACCGCAAAATCCCCAAACGTTATCCGAAATTTATGACAAGGGAGGTGCCGCAGACGCCCGAAGGGGTCCTGTACGAAAATTTCAGGATCCTGCTCAAATGGATGCTGTTGTATGCGCGCCAAGCGGAAACGGCGGAATACCTTTCCAAGCCGGAATTTATCGTCGTAAACCTGCCGCCGAAATACTCTCATCTGACAGAACAGGCCAACGAGGAGCAAAAACAGTGCGGAGGTTTGCTCCTGCGTCCCTTTGTTCCTGCGGAAAAGCTTCCCGAACAGGTGCGTGAAAATCTCGATCTGTACGGCTGTACCTACGCAAAGCATTACAATGCGAACCACAACTATTGAGCGTTTGCACGGAGGAAAAGCTGGTGAAAAAGTATAAATATCGGGCGGTCAACCTCAACGGAAAGAGAATAGAGGGGGTGTTCCTCGCGGAAAACGAGGACGACCTGCGCGCACAGCTCGCCAAACAGAACTTGTTTCTGGTTTCGGCAAAAGTGCGTTCGGATAAATCCCCCAATGCTTTTTTCTCTGTATCCGGAAAGGTTTCCGTCAACGAATTGTCTACCTTTTGCAGACAGTTTGCCATCATGATCACTTCGGGAACGTCCATCATCGATTCGCTCAACGTACTGCGCCGTCAGCCCTATTCCGGGTACCTGCGCTCCGTGCTGGAAATCGTGTACGAGGACGTCAAGGGCGGCAAACTTTTGTCGGAAGCAATGGCAAAACACAAGCGCGCGTTTCCCAATTTTTTCCGCAGCATGGTGCGCGTGGGGGAGGTCTCGGGCGCGATCGACGACGTTCTTCTCTCCGTTGCGGATTATTTTGAGGCGGACAGCAAACTCAAAGCAAAACTGCGCTCCGCGCTCGCCTATCCGTGCATTCTCATTGTCATGGCGATCGCGGTGCTCGCGCTGATGGTGGGGTTCATCATCCCCAGTTTTGAAAGCGCCCTTTCCAAACTCAATGTGGATATGCCGCCGCTCACGATCGCCATTTACGACATCGGGCATTTCTTCACAAACAACTGGAAGATCATCATTCTCGTCGTTGTGCTGCTGATCGGCTGCTGGATCTTATTTTTAATGAGCAAAAAGGGCAGATATTTGTGGGATAAATGCAAATATCATCTGCCTTTTGTGCGCGGCATTGTCCGCAACAGCGTTGCGGCGCGCTTTTGCCGTGCGTTTTCCCTGCTGATGGGCAGCGGCATGGACATCGTGGATGCCATGGACGAGGTCTGTATCGTATTCGGCAACGCCTACGTCGCGGCGCAATTCCGCAAAGCCGCGGAGGACGTGCGGCAGGGTATGTCTTTCACCACCGCCCTGCAGGCGTACAATCTTTTCCCCACCATGCTGGTGCAGATGGTCTCCGTCGGCGAAAAGACGGCGGAACTGGACACCGTGCTCGGCCGTTCCACTTCCTTTTTTGAAAATCAGGTGGAGCGCGCCATCACGTCCATCACAAATCTGATACAGCCCGTCATTCTCGTCATCATCGGCGGTTCGGTGGGCGTGCTGTTCATGGCTATCTATTCTCCGCTTCTGGAAGTGATGAATATGGATCCCACAAACAACGATCCCACCAATGTTCTGCAAGCGGCGCGCCTCTTTCTTGCACAGGCGCCTATCTTTGGGAGGTAAGGGGGTATGGACTTAAATTACGAGATCCTGCAGTATTACGTCTATAAGCGCGTGATCAAACACAGGCAGATGAAGGAGATCTACGAGGACTGCACCCGCCTGAATATGCACATCGAAAGCTATATGGTGGCAAAGGGGTACTGCACGCAGGTCACCGCGCTTGCGGCCCTCGGGGAATTTTTCTGCCTGCCGTATTGCGAAATGGATATGCTGGAAGTGGACAAATCCCTGCTGGAAAACGTCACGTTCGCTTTCCTGCGCAAGCATAAATTTGTCCCCGTCAGCATGGATAAAAGCGGGAAATTGCTGGTCGCCGTCGCGCGCCCGCTCGATCTTTCCGCCATGTCCATGATCAGTCAGGTCTATGTGGGGCCGCTCGACTTCATTCTTGTACCCGCGGTGCAGATAGACGTATTTATCGATTCTATCGTTGCCGTGCAATCCACCACGACGGCGCTGGAAGATCTGCAGCGCGCAAAGGACAGGGACATGGTCAATGCGGCGCGCGACGATCTGCCGCCCAGCGTGATCGACCGAGAGGACGACGTCATAAACAATCCTTCCGTCCGCCTCGTCGATTCCATCATCAAGGAGGCCATTCCGTTCCGCGCCAGCGATATTCACATCGAACCGTTTGAAAAGACGGTCAAGGTGCGCTACCGTATCGACGGCGATCTGCAGGTGCGCGCGGAATTCCCCATCGAAAACTATCCCGCCATCTGCGCGAGGCTGAAAATTCTTTCGGGCATCTCCATTGCGGAGCGCCGTATCCCGCAGGACGGGCGTATCAGCATGGTCATCAACGGAACCGATTACGACTTCCGTGTCTCCACCCTTCCCACCGTTCACGGCGAAAAATTCGTTATCCGTATTCTGGATAAAAGCGCGTTCAACTTCACCCGTTCCGACCTCGGCTTTACCGAAGAGGAAAACGCCGTCATCGACAGGATCCTCGCGCATTCGTACGGGATCGTGCTGCTTACGGGGCCTACGGGCTGCGGAAAATCCACAACCCTTTATTCCTTTTTGAAAGAGATCAATAAACCCACGGTCAACATCGTGACGGTAGAGGACCCTGTGGAATACACCATGCCGGGCATCAGCCAGGTTCAGGTGAACACAAAGGCCAACCTCACGTTTGCAAGCGCCCTGCGCTCTATTTTGCGTCAGGACCCGGACGTCATCATGGTGGGCGAGATCCGCGACGAGGACACGGCGGAGATCGCCGTTCGCGCCGCCATCACGGGCCACCTCGTCTTTTCCACGCTGCACACCAACGACGCGCCCGGCGCCGTCATCCGTCTGGAAGACATGAAAGTCACCGACTATCTCGTCGCGGACGCGGTGGTCGGGGTCATCGCGCAAAGGCTTGTCAAGCGCCTCTGTCCTGCCTGCAAAAAGCGCGGCAGAACAAACGAGGCGGAAATGAAAATTCTCGGGCTCAGCGAGCCTGCCTCCATTTTCCGTCCGCAGGGCTGCCAGTTCTGCAACAATACGGGGTATAAGGGCAGGATCGCCGTCCACGAGATCATGTGTATGAGTGACGCCGTCAAATCCGCCGTCATTCGGGGCGTTCCTCTGGAAGACCTGCGCAAGCTCGCCGAGGAAAACGGCATGGTCAATCTTTGGGACAGCGGCAAATCGCTCGTACTCAAAGGGATCACCGACGTTTCCGAACTGATGACGCTTTTTGACGACTGATATTTCTTTTTTCAGGAGATGTGTATGAAAAAAATCACGAAACTCACTTGCTTTATCGGACTGAAGCTTCTTGTTTTTTCAGTGGTTGGATGCGCTGTGCTGCTGTTGCTGAACGTGTTCGGCGTGATGCATCCGCAGGCGCAGAGCTGGTATCTGCTGCTGCTTATCATTGCGGCGGTGCTCATTCAGTGGGCGGTGCTGATCCTCGTTCTGCACCTGCGCTCGGACGAGGAGGGAACGTACTGCGAAATGGATGCCGGAACGTGGTCCCTTACCTTGCTGCCGATCGCGGCGCTGGTATTTGCGTTTATCGTAATGTATGTTTCCCTGCACTCCACGGTCAGCTTTTTTGCGCTGGATTTTACCGATTTTCTCGTAATGTTTGCGGTTTTTGCGGCCGTATTTGTCTTTTGTTACCTGCTCTCCTATGCGTACCGTCTCGCCACCAACGGCAAGCGGGATTCGGGGGTGCGTTTCGGCAGGAAAAAGCGCTCTGAAAAAGAGAGAGAGCAGGAGATCCTCGACGCGCAGGAACAGGAAAAAGAGGAAAAGGGGGACGGGATCGTCTTTCCCGATCTTCTGGAAACAGACAGGGAATTTTTGCATCATCCCTATACCCCTTCGCCCTCTTCGCAGGTGACGCTGCGCAAACTTTGCGACGGGTTCAATATGTACCTGGAAAGCAAGGGAATGTTCTATAAAATAGACACGCTCCGTTCCTTTGTGGCGGGACTTGCCTGCTCGCATTTCCTCATTCTCGAAGGGCTTTCGGGTACGGGCAAAACCTCTCTGCCCAAGTACTTTGCCGAATACATAGGCTGCAACATCTGCTTTACGTCTGTGCAGGCTTCGTGGAAAGACAGGGGAGACATTCTCGGTTACTACAACGATTTTACCGCTAAATTCAGGGAAACTCCCTTTTTGCGCGCGCTGTACCGTGCCAATTACGAGACGGACGAGATCAACCTCATGGTTCTCGATGAAATGAACCTTTCCCGCGTGGAATACTATTTTGCGGATTTTCTCTCCGTTCTGGAGCTGGATACGAAAAACTGGAAAATCGAGCTGATGCCCGTTTCCACGGGCGGCGTTCTTCCCGAAAAGCTGGAGGAGTGTTCCGTCCGCATTCCGCAGAACGTGTGGTTCATCGGAACGGCAAACAAGGACGATTCCACGTTTACCATCACGGACAAGGTGTACGACCGCGCCATCGTCATCGATTTTTCTTCCCGCAGCGAGTCCGTCACTTCTTCGCGCAATCTGCCCACGCTGCACATCGGGCAGAACAAGCTTTGCTCCCTGTTTGAGGAGGCATGGCTCACCCCGTCGTATGCGCTCAGCCGCGAGATGCGCGATCGCTTTGCAACCGTCACGCAGTTTGTTTTGGACGCTTTCGACGTCAATTTCGGCAACCGTATCCTCAACCAGATCGTGCGCTTTGTCCCCGTGTACGTCGCCTGCGGCGGTACGGCCGCCAAGGCGCTGGATATCATGTTTTCCCGCAAGATCCTGCGCAAGCTGGAAGGCAGGTTCGAGGACGGCCTGAAAGGCAACCTCGTCAAACTGGAAAAGCTCATTCTCAGCGAGTTTGACAAAGCTGACTTTTCCGATACCCTTCAGACGATCGCCAGGTTGAAAAGGAAGTTACTCTGATGTCCGTTGCATCGCTGCAAAAGTTCTACGAACAGTTTTCAAAGAGAGAAAACGCTTCCGTCATGCAGATCGTGCAGGAGGAGAGGGAGGGGAAGTTCTTCTTTTACATCTCTTCGCCCGAAAAATTCGATACCTCTCTCCTCATTGCCTGCCTGGAAAAGTATCTCCCTTTTCTGACAAACGTGGTGCAGTCTCCGTACGTCATCCTCAAAAGCGAGTACGAGCTGGTCAGGACGGAGCGCGCGGGCAACATGACCCCGCAGGCGATCCGCAAGACGGTCAGGGATACCACCCTCTGGAAGAAACACGGGGAGAAAATGCGGCCCGAGTACGTCTATTCCGCCACAAACGAGGACGAGTATGCCACGTATGAAAACCGCGTGGTGCGCACGCTCATCGACAAGGCCGTCCGCTTTCTCGACCTCCCCGCCGAGTGCGCGCGGGAAGGGGTAAAAAACCTGTATGAAGCGTATTTTCAAAGCTCTTCGCTGAACAAGCTCGACCTCGTCAGGCTTTTCGATGAAGACTTGTTCAAGGACAGCAATCCCGAGTCCTTTACCGATTACAGCAAACTGTATCAGCTGCGCGGCAAGCTGACGCAGCTGCGCAACAGTCATTTTTACAAGATCTTGTCCCGTGCTCCCGCCTTTACGGGAGTCCCGGAAGCGACCAACCTGTTTGTTCACAATCCCGATTACAACGGCTGTTTCAAGCTTTGGCGCAGTCTGGACGAATTTTATGCGGGGCTTTCCCTGCTTTCGTCGGCACAGCAGCGCTCGGTCTATTCCGCGTTTGTCACGCTGGCAATGATCTCCTGCTACGTCCGCCTCGGCTTTGCGCCCGTGCGCGACGTCCCCGTCGGCAATACGGACAAAAACTTCTCTCTGAAAGATTTTTGCCTGAAAAACGAGGACTTCAACGTCGTACTCAATGCGGATGAGGAAAAGATCACCGTGCTGGTGCAGTGCGCAAAGGCGCGTTCCCAGCAGACCACCGTCATCCGCCTGCGCACCGATCTTTCCGAAGAAGATGTGTCGGACAATGCCTTCACCGTCAGCCTTCACCGCACGGAATACAGCGACCGCGCCGTGTGCGTCACGCCCGGCAATAAAAATTCCCTCAAAGACCTGGAAGCGCTCGTCCGCTGCAGCGTGCTCACGTTCGGTGCGGACAAAAGTATTTACGACAAAGTCTGCCTCGTCTGCGGAAGCAACCTTCTCGAGGACAAGGGGAGGGCATTCCGTTGTCCCGATTGCGGCGCCGTCTACACCTTCCTCGGTAAGGATAAGGTTTGGCTGAATCAGTTCAATGCCCTTTCGGACATGGAAAAAAAGTAAAATAACAACGCGGGCATCGCGCAAACTGTTGCGCCGATGCCCGCGTTTTCTTTTGTGCTTTTGTTTCTTTTTTACAATACGTTGCGGCTTTTTTGTACCGTACGCATAAAAAATTCCCGCCGCGGCTGCGGCGGGAAAAACGCTCATGAGAAGATATTTCAGTTGAAGATGCGCACGCGCGTCACCATGTCCAGCTTTGCGATCTCGCCGACGAGCTCGTCGGAAGGTTTGGTATCGAGGTCGAGGAGCATATACGCTCTGTCGCCCTTGGACTTGTCGATGATGTTCGCGATGTTGATATTGTTTGCGGAAAGCAGGGTGGTGATCTTGGAGATCACGCCTTCCACGTTTGCGTGCATGATGGTCAGGCGGCACACGCTGGAACGGGGGGAAGCCACGTCGGGGTAGTTCACGCTGTGCGTGATGTTACCGTTTTCGATGTAGTCGACCAGTTCTTTGGCGGCCATGGCGGCGCAGTTGTCCTCCGCTTCGGGGGTGGAGGCACCGAGGTGCGGCACGCAGATGATATTGTGTTCTCCGATGAGTTTATCGGAGGGGAAGTCGGTGACATAGCGCTCCAGTTTCCCGCTGCGCACGGCTTCGAGAACGGCGTCCTCGTCCACAAGTTCTCCGCGCGAATTGTTGATGAGCACGCTGCCCTCTTTCATTTTGGCAAACGTTTCCGCGTTGAACATCTTTTCCGTGGAGGGAGTGAGCGGAACGTGAACGGTGATGAAATCCGCTTTTTTGAGCAGGGAATCGAGGTCGGACATTTCCGTGGTGGTGTAGAGGTGCAGGGCGCCCTGAACGGAGAGGTAGGGGTCATAGCCGAGCACTTTCATGCCCAGGTCGGCGGCGGCGTTGGCGACCATCACGCCGATGGCGCCCAGACCGATCACGCCCAGCGTCTTGCCCGTGATCTCGTGACCGACAAATTTGGATTTGCCCTTTTCCACCGCTTTGGAAATGCCTTCCGTGCCTTTCAGCGTCTTGACCCAGTCGATGGCGTCCACGATCTTTCTGCCGCCGAGCAGCAGTTCGCAGAGCACGAGCTCTTTCACGGCGTTCGCGTTGGCGCCCGGAGTGTTGAACACGACGATGCCCTTGGCGGTGCAGTCGGGGATGGGGATGTTGTTGGTGCCTGCGCCCGCGCGCGCCACGGCAAGCAGTTCGTCGTTGAGCGGGTAGTCGTGCATATTGAAGGAGCGCAGCATGATCCCGTCGGGGTTTTTCACGTCTGCGGCGAAGGTGTATCCTGCGGGGAATTCCTTTTCCGCCACTTCGCTGATTTCGTTGAGTTTGAGAATTTTCGCCATGGTTTCCTCCTTATGCGTTTTCCAGTTCAAATTTCTTCATGAATTCCACAAGCTTTTTCACGCCTTCCACGGGCATGGCGTTGTAGATGGAGGCGCGCATTCCGCCCACCAGTCTGTGGCCCTTGAGGGTGACGAGACCGACGGCCTTCGCTTCCTTGACAAATTTTTCGTCCAGTTCCTTGGAAGGGGTGACGAAGGGAACGTTCATGATGGAGCGGTACTCTTTGACGACGTTGTTGGTGTAGAAAGAGGAGCTGTCGATAAAATCGTATAAAAGGCCCGCTTTATACACGTTGATCTCGTTGATGGCTTTCACGCCGCCCTGTTTTTTGAGGTGGCGCAAGACGAGGTTTGCCATGTAGATGGCAAAGCAGGGCGGGGTATTGTACAGGGATCCGTTGTCCGCCTGCGTTTTCCATTTGAGCATGGTGGGGCAGATGGGCAGGGGATTTTCGATGAGGTCGCGGCGGGCGATGACGATGGTCACGCCTGCGGGAGCCAGGTTTTTCTGCGCGCCCGCATAGATGACGCCGAATTTGGTCACGTCCACTTCGCGGGAAAGGATCTCCGAGCTCATGTCGCAAACGAGCGGTGCCTTTGTTTCGGGGAATTTGGCGTATCTCGTCCCGAAAATGGTGTTGTTGGAGGTGATGTGGACGTAATCCGCGTCGTCGTTATAGGCAATTTTGTCCACATCGGGGATATAGGTGTATGTTTTGTCCTCGGAGGAAGCGATCACGCGCGCTTCGCCGTAGATCTTGCCTTCCTGCCAGGCCTTTTTCGCAAAGTTGCCGGTGACGATGTAGTCGGCCTTTCCCGTGTGCATGAGGTTGAGGGGAACGGCGGCAAACTGCTGGCTTGCGCCGCCCTGTACGAAGAGCACGCAGTACTCCTGCGGAATATTCATCAGCTCGCGCAGATTGGATTCCGCCTCTTCCACGATGGGTGCAAACGCCTTGTCGCGGTGGCTGATCTCGCAAACGCTCATGCCTGTTCCCGCAAAATCGAGAAATTCCCTTTGCGCTTCTTCCAGTACTTCGAGGGGAAGCATGGAAGGGCCTGCCGAAAAGTTATACACTCTCATATCATTCACTCCTTTTTTCAGCGGCCGAGAAAGGTCGGGGGAGCCGCCCTGCCTCGTTCGGCTTACAGATTACTGTATAATTATAATATAAAATTTATTTTTTTTCAACTTTTTCGGGCGGAAAACTTGCGGGAGCGTCATTTTTTTTTCATAAAATTCCTTCCTGCCTGAAAAAGATAGCCGCAGCGGCAAAAAATCCTCGGAAAAGTATTTACTTTTTTTGCAAAATATAGTAAAATAATTATAAAGAATCTTTCCGCTTGCGGTAATCGGAGGCTCACGCCTCAAGGGGGGCTTTATGTCTGACTCGAATCCTAAGAATCTTAACGGACTTTCTGCTGTGGAACGCCTGAAAGCGACCGACAAATATCTCACGGAAATGCGCGGCATTCTTGCCTCCATGGATGAGATCGCGGCCCTGCGCCGTCAGCGCGGGGAAGCTCCTTCCGACGAATTCGGCGGATACAAACGTTCCAATGTGGAGGGCTTTGTCCGTCAGCTGGAAAAGCAGAAGGAATCCATTCTGGCAGAGATCTCCCGTGCGGAGGCAAAGGCCTCCGCGCAGGAAAGCGTTCCCGCGCCCGCCGCGCCCAAAGCGCCGGCTCCCGCGGCGGAATCTTCTCTCGCTTATTCCAAAAACGACACTGCCGTCACCAGTTTCCGCAAAGGGGATCCCTCGCTCGCCATCGAAAGTATGTACACGGGCCTTTCCATGGACATCGAAAAGATGCGCGACGACATCCTGCAGGAAATGAAATATACCTACAAACAGGACATGGCCATCTATGACGACCTTTCCGCCAAGATCGACGCCATCAAGCCTGCGGATACGGCCGCCATCGAGGAAACGCTCAAACCCATTGGGGAGCACATCACGGCCGTCAACGAAACGGTCGCCTCCGTCAAGGAAGACCTTTCCGCAGTGGGCGGAAGCCTCTCTTCCATTGAGGAAAAGGTCAGCGCGCTTGCTCCCGTCAATTATGAGGAGCTTGCCGAGCGCGTGGCGCAGAAAATGGTGGGCGGCATCGATTACGACGCCCTTGCCCAGCACATCGTCGGCATCATGACGGGCGGAATGTCCGGCGCGGCGGCGGCTTCCGCCATCGCTTCCAACGAGGAACGCGCCATCAGCGACCTGAATAAAAAGCTGGATTCCATCCAGTCCTCTCTCGAAGGCGCCATCAGCGTCAAGGAGATGCCCGAATTCCGTAAACTGGATACGCTCATCGCAGACTATCTGCGCACCTATTCTTTTGAGATGATCCCCGACCTGCTGCTTGCGGCAAACGGGATCAAAGACATGGCCAACCGCTACATCATCAGCGGCAACGTCCTGCGCGGCGAAACCATGCTTTCCGATCTGCGCGTGCGCCTTGCCCGCGTCACTCTGTGGGGCAGCGCCGCCATTGCCATCGTATCGGAAACGATCGCCATGCACAAACTTCCCGTGACGTATGCGCCCGAGGCGCTCACGGTATTTTCGGATGCCGTAAAAGAATACGAACAGGCTCCCGCCCTCCCTGCGGAGGAGCTCACCAACCGCCTGCTTGCCGCCAAAAAGGCCGTATTCAACGACGTGGATATGGATTCCATGGACCGCGACACCTATGCCGAAATGCTGGAGATCCGTCAGGATCTGGACGGAGCGGCTCCCGAAAAGGGCACGGTCGACAACCTCACCGAACTCAAAAAGGAACTGATGTCCTTCAATCTTTCTTATTTCATCGATTTTTCGCCCGCCGTGCGCGAGGGCGCTCCTTCCGAGACCTCCGTGGACACGCAGGCGATCCTCGATGCGATCGCCCGTCTCGGCGCGGCTCCTGCACCCGCACCCGCAGCGGCGCCTGCTCCCGCAGCGCGCGACGAAAAAGCGGATGCCGAAATGCAAGCCAGGCTTGCGCAGCTTCACCAGAGCCGTTCGGGCGTTTCCGTCAAAAAACCGCGCCAGCTGCGCCCCGCCATTTCCTCCAAGGACAACAAGGTGGAAAAACAGGAACAGCCGCTGCGCACCGTGCGCCGCAAGATCGAAACCGCGCAGGAAGAGAGCTCTCTCTCCAAACAGGTCGTCGAGGAAATGGCGCAGATCATCGCGGGCAAGAAATAATTGCCTTTCAGGGCATATTTTATAGAACAATTTGTCAGACCGGATTTTTGTCAGCGAAAAGGTAACACAAATGAGGGGGCTGGATGCAGATTCAGCCCTTTTCCTATGAAAAGTCCGGTAAAAGGAGTGTGTTTTGAAACAAAAAAACGACCGAAATTTCACACAGGAAAAGGAGGGGCAGGCGAAGAAGGGCTTTTCCGAACTGCCCAGGTTTCTCGGCAACGTAAAGGACGAAACGCGCAGGCAGGACCAGCAGAAGCGCCGCGCGCCGCAGCAGGAAAAAGCCGCGGGGCAGGACAAGCCCGCCGCAAAGCAGGGCAAGTTTGCAAAACAGGAAAAACAGGCAAAAGCGGATAAGGAACATCAAGCAGAGCGTCCCCGCCGCGAAAAGGGGAACGGCCGCCGCGGCAAGGTGAAAAATCCCGTCAAGATCCTGTTTCTCGGCGGCGTAGGCGAAATCGGCAAAAACATGACCGCCATCGAGTGCGGCAACGACATCATCATCATCGATGCGGGCCTCACCTTCCCCGACGAGGAACTCCCCGGGATCGATCTCGTCATTCCCGATATCAGCTACCTCGTGCAGAACAAGCAGAAAGTGCGCGGACTTCTTGTCACGCACGGCCACGAGGATCACGTTGGCGGCATTGCATATCTGCTCAAAGAGATCAACTGCCCCGTCTACGCAACGAAGCTCACGCTTGCGCTTGCGGACAACAAACTGCGCGAACAGCGCATCAATCGCGCGCAGCTCATCTGCATCAAACCGGGGGATAAGATCAAGCTTGGCTGTTTCGGCATCGAGTTTATCAACGTCAACCATTCTATTGCGGGCGCGGTGGCGCTTGCCATCGACACGCCGCAGGGCAAGATCTATCACAGCGGCGATTTCAAGATCGACCTCACGCCCGTTGCGGGCGAACAGATCGACCTCTCCCGCATTGCCGAACTGGGCAGGGAGGGGATCAAGCTCCTGCTCTGCGAATCCACCAACGTCGAGCGCCCCGGTTATACCATGAGCGAAACGGTAGTCGGCACCACGCTCGATCACCTCTTTTCCGAGCACGCAAACCGCCGCATCATCGTGGCGACCTTCGCTTCCAACGTGCATCGCCTGCAGCAGATCGTCGATCTTGCCGCAAAGTACCGCCGCAAGGTGGCTCTTTCGGGCAGGAGTATGCTCAACGTCGTGGACGCAGCCACCAAGATCGGCGAGCTGACCATTCCCGAAGGCGTGCTCATCGACGTGGAAAAGATCAAAAACTATTTCGACCGCGAGATCGTCATTGTTTCCACGGGCAGCCAGGGCGAGCCGATGAGCGCCCTCACCCGCATGGCGAGCGGCGAATTCAACAAAGTCACCATCGGCGCCAACGATACCATCATCATTTCCGCAAGCCCCATTCCGGGCAACGAAAAGATGATCTGCAAGGTCATCAACAATCTGTACCGCAAGGGCGCCAACGTCGTGTATGAATCGCTGGAAAAAATTCACGTTTCCGGGCACGCTTGCCAGGAAGAGCTGAAAATTCTGCATTCCCTGCTCAAACCGCAGTTCTTTATCCCCGTTCACGGCGAATACAGGCATTTGAAGCGCCACGCGCGCCTCGCGATGGAGCTGGGCATGAGCGAGAACAATATCCTCATTGCCGACATCGGCAACTGCGTGGAGCTGACGAGGGACAGTATGCAGTTCGGTGAAAGCGTCTCTTCGGGTGCGCGCCTCGTGGACGGCGGTTCTTTGGAGGACAAGGAAAACAGCCTTGTCATGAAGGACAGGAAGCACCTCTCCGAGGACGGCATCTTTGTCATCACCGCCTGCGTTTCCGAGCGCACGGGCGATCTGCTCAGCGACCCCGATGTGGTCATCCGCGGCTTTGTTATGCCAGAAAATGCCGACTATTACGCGGAAGTGCGCCGCATCGTCATCAACTGCGCGTCGCAGGTGGACATTCCTGCGGACGTGGAGAACACGGAATACGCCGCCGCCATCAAGAAAGCGGTGAAAAACTTTATCTATAAAAAGACAAAGCAGAACCCCGTCATTATGGCAAACATTGTCCGCGTCTGATATGGACGAGCTGCAATTTTTGCCGCCGTTGCGGATAGACGAACGCCTGCGCGCCCTGCGCGAGCAGGCGATGCGCGTCAGGGATCCGTCCACCCCGGACGATGTTTTGCGCCTGCTTTTGTGCGTTGCGCGGATGCGCGCGCCCGAAAGAATGCTTGAAATCGGCACGGCGGAGGGGCTTACCTCCGTCGCTCTGCTTTGCGAATGCAGGGAGGCGCGGCTCACCACGGTCGAGCTGGACGAGGAGCGGTACCGCCGCGCCCTCGTCAACCTTTCCGACTTCGGCGTGCGCGAGCGCGCAAACTGTATTCTCGGCGATGCGGCGGACGTCCTGCCTTCGTTGGAAGGGAAGTTCGACCTCATCTTTCTGGACGGGCCGAAGGTGCAGTACAGGAAGTACCTGCCCGATTGCAAGAGGCTTCTTTCCCCGCACGGAGTACTGTTTGCGGACGACGTGCTTTTCGGCGGCTGGGTGAACGGAAAAAACCCCGTTCCCGAAAAGCGCAGAATGCTGGCCGAACACATCCGCGAATATCTCACCGCGGTGTGCGCCGACGAGGATCTTATCACAAGCATTCTCGACATCGGGGAAGGCGTCGCCATTTCGGTCAAAAAATAGAGGAACGTATCCGCATTTTCGGAACAATACGCTTAGGGAGGAAACGGTGCAAAACCCGGAACTTCTTGCCCCTGCGGGCAATTTTGAAAAACTGAAAACGGCGCTCCGCTTCGGGGCGGACGCGGTGTATCTGGGCGGAAAGTCCTTTTCCCTGCGCTCCTTTTCGGACAACTTCACGGACGAAGAATTAAAGGCCGCCGCGGAGTACGTCCATGCGCGCGGAAAAAAGATGTACGTCACCGTCAATATCTTTGCAAAAAATTCCGATTTTTCCCAGCTGGAAAAGACCTTCCGTTTTTTGCAGGAGATCGGCGCGGATGCCGCTCTGGTGACGGATGCGGGCGCCTTTGCTTTGGCAAGAAAGGTGGCGCCCAACTTGCCGCTGCACATTTCCACGCAGGCAAACACCACAAACGCGTATGCGGCGCGCTTCTGGCAGGAAGCGGGCGCGGAGCGCGTCGTGCTCGCCCGCGAGCTCTCCCTGCAGGAGATCGCGCAGATCCGCGATCACTGCCCCGGCCTGGAGCTGGAAGCGTTTGTCCACGGCGCCATGTGCATTTCGTACAGCGGAAGGTGCCTTCTGAGCAACTACCTTGCGCACAGGGATTCCAACCGCGGCGCCTGCGTGCAGGCGTGCCGCTGGAAATTCGATCTGCGCGCGCGCAGGGAGGAGGTCGGCGGTCTGACGGCGGAAGAGGACGAGCGCGGTACCTACCTTCTGAACAGCAAGGACCTGAATATGCTCTCTCATCTGGAGGAAATGCGCCGCGCGGGCGTGTGTTCGTTCAAGATCGAGGGCAGAATGAAGAGCAGTTACTATCTTGCCACCGTGGTCAACGCCTACCGCCGCGTGCTGGATAAAACGCTTTCCGTAGAAGAGGGGCAGGAGGAACTGAAAAAAGTGGCTCACCGCGCCTTTACCACGGCCTATATGTTCGGCGACAACGCGGAGACCGTCAACTACGAGGATTCGCAGGAGAGCGGCACGCGGGAATACGTCGCGGACGTGCTGGCGGACGGCCTTGTGCAGATGCGAAATCGCTTCCGCACAGGGGACAAGCTGGAGATCTTATCGCCGACGGATACCTTCAATCGGGTATTCACGGTGGAAAACATGGAGGACGAGGCGGGCGCTCCCGTACAGGACGCCAAACTTGTGATGCAAAAGCTGCGCCTTTCCTGCCCGTATCCTCTGCGCGAAGGGGATATTCTGCGCAGGGTGTGAGCGGATCTTTCGCCGCTTTGAATATGCGGAACTTCCGCACAAGAGGTCGTATGGACAAAAAGAAATACAGAATGAAAGAGTTTGCCGCCGAGCATTCTCTCACTCTCGGAAATCACTGCTGTTACGGCGAGTACGGCGGCTACCGCGTACACATCCGTTACAGGGCGATGGGAAACCCCGCCTGCCTGATCACCGTGGTCACGGATACCAAGGGCCGCAACGAGGCGCTGGAAAAGTACCTCGAAAAAAACAAAAAGCAGTTAAAGCTCACCGCGTACGGCGTGGTGGGCATCGGGCTGATGGTCAGTCCGCAGCTCTATACAAATATTTTCCGCCAGATCGGCGAGATCCTCGATAAAATCATCGCCTATCTGAAAAAGAACAATTTCCCGGGGGCGGATCATTGTCCGTATTGCGGAACGCCTCTGGACGGCGGCTGTGTGGATATGCTGGAATCGGACATTCCCTTCCGCGCGCACGAAGCTTGTTTCAACCGCGCCTATGCGGCGGCAAAGCAGCGGGAAGCGGACGAGGAGGCGATGCCTGCCAACAGGCTTGCGGGCATGGGCGGCGCGTTCTGCGGCGCGCTGGTCGGGGCCGCGCTGTTTGTCGTGCTCTTTTTCTGGTGGAACTTTGCCGCGCTGGGTGCGGCGGTCTCCGTATTTCTGGGCGGCTGGCTGTACGGCAAATTCGGCGGTAAAAACACGCTGTTCAAGGTGATCGGCGTGGCGCTGCTCACCCTTGCCGTCATGCTCCTCACCTTTTTCGGGTGCCTGTGGGCGCAGGCGGCCATCGAGGGGCAGGGGCTTTCCTATATTGCGGAAGGGCTTTCCCAAGGCGGGGAGTACCTGCAAAACTTTTTGTTGAACTTCATTTTTATCTTCGTGTTTGATCTCATCGGCACATCGTACGCCGTGTTTTCTTTCCTGCGCGACCGCAAGAAGATTTCCGCCAATATGCGCCGTCTGTAAGGAGAAACTATGCTGATCGATTTTCATGCGCACACTTTTTTGGACAAGCTTGCTGCGGGCGCAGTATCATCGTTGGCGGAACGCGCACACTTTAAACCCAATACCAACGGCACTGTTTCCGCCACGCGCGCGATCATGCGCGAGCAGGGCGTGGACAGATTTGTGGCTTTAAACATTGCGGTATCGCCGCACACCGAACGCCACGTAAACGACTATGCCATCTCCCTGTTGCAGTATCCCGAAATCATTCCTTTCGGGTCTGTACACCCCGATTCGCCGAACGCTCTTTCGGAGATCGACCGCCTGTACGAGGCGGGCATCAAGGGGATCAAATTTCACAACGAGTACATGAATTTTCGTGTGGATGACGAACACGCCTTTCCCATTTACGAAGCGTGTGCCGAAAAGGGAATGATCATGCTCTTTCATGCGGGGGCGGACAGGGGATTTCCCCCTCCCGTCAAGACGCCGCCGGAAGGGATCGCCCGCGTGTGGAGAAAGTTTCCGCAGGCAAAGATCGTCGCCGCGCATTTGGGCGGGCAGGACATGACAGATCGCTCCGTCGAGGCTCTGGCGGATACGGGCGTCTACATAGACGTCAGTTTTGCCGCAAACTGCGTTCCCGTGGAAGAAGGGGAACGCGTCATCCGTGCCTTCGGCGACCGCGTCCTGTTCGGGAGCGATTGCCCGTGGGATACCCCAGCGCACACGCTGGAATATCTCAACAAAATGCACTTTACCGAGGAGCAAAAAGAAAAGATCTGTTTCCGCACCGCTTTAAAACTTTTGGGCGAAGAGTAATACAAAAGGGCGCCTTTCCCGAAAATCGGGAAAGGCGCCCTTTTTCGCGTCGTTCGTTTTGTCGCACAGGGAAAGTCGCTTGTTTAAAAACTCTGCGCAAGCAATGCGGCAGGGGAAGGGAAACTTTCTAGCAAATTTTAGAATAAAAAAGCGGGAAACGCAAAATGCGTTTCCCGCTGATGAAATTACTCTCCTTTGAAGGGCAGAAGTGCAACGATCCTTGCCTTTTTGATGGCGTTGGAAAGTTCCCTCTGGTGCATAGCGCACACACCGCTCATGCGGCGGGGGAGAATTTTTCCGCCTTCGGTGATAAACTTTTTGAGGCGGTTGACGTCTTTATAGTCGATGGCTTCGACCTTCTCCTGGCAGAAAGCGCAAACCTTTCTGCGGGAGATCCTCTTCATGGGCTTTCTGACGGGTTTCTCTTCCATGATATTTCTCCTTTTAAAATTTTACGTTTGCGGAAACTCCGCGTAAGGGTATTTTCGGAATAAATTGCGTTGAACGATCAGAACGGAATGTCGGAATCGTCGTCAAACGCTTCGAGGGCAGGTTTCTTTTTGGAAGCGGGAGCGGGGGCGGCATACACGTCGTCCGAGCTGTTCGACTGTCCCTTCGGGGTAAGGAATTCCACGTCGTCGGCGACGATGTCGACATACGTACGTTTCTGGCCCGCGTTGTCCTCTACGTTGCGAAGCTGGATGCTGCCGCAAACCGCCACTTTGTTTCCTTTTTTGGTGAAACGAGCCACGGTTTCTGCAAGCCCGCGCCAAGCCGTTACGTTAAAGAAATCCGTCTGGGGTTCCGCATCGGCGGAAGTCCTGCGGCGGGAAACGGCAAGACCGAAACGGCAGACGGCAATGCCGCTGTTGGTTTCGGAGAGTTCGGGGTCGCGGGTAAGGTTACCGATCAAAAAAACCTTATTCATCCTTTTTTCCTCAGATCGCCTTTGTGATCATTCTGCGCATCACGCCGTCCGTAATGCCTGCGATACGGTCAAGCTCTTTGATGGAGCTGCCTTCTGCTTCAAACGTCATCAGCACATAAAAAGCTTCGCTCTTGTAGTTGATGGGATAAGCGGTCTTTTTCACGCCCCACTTGTCCGTCGAAACCACCGTGCCGCCCAGGTTTTTGACAACGTCTTCAAACTTGGCGATCAGCGCGTCGCGTGCTTCTTCTGCGATGGATGTGTCGATCAGATAAAGCATTTCGTATTTCATTGATTTCACCTCCCGGTCTTATTCGGCGTACTTTTGCAAGCACGCAAGGTTTGCGCTCTTTTCAGCGCTCTTAACATTATATAGTATTTTTGTCGTTAAGTCAAATATTTTAGCGCCATTTTACGAAAAAGCCCCTTGCTTCAGCAAAGGGCTTTTGTCATTTGTTCAGGGAAAAACGGGCAGGTCGTTGAGGTAGGAGATGAGTTCCAGCGTCATGTTGAGCAGTTCCTTGATGGAAAGGTTTCCCACCGTGCGCCCCTTGTAAGCGGTCAGGAAGGCGGGGATTTGCTCGTTGAGTCTGGAAGGGTCGGTCACGTCCACCATGCCGTCTGCATACAGGTCGTTCAGCGTCATTTTATTGATGTTTTGCTGTACGTTGGCCACCAGGGAATTGACTTCCTGCAGGGCGCAGGTCACTTCGATGGTCCTTTCGAGGTACAGCGTTTTGCCCGCGTATGCGGCGGCATCTTCTGCGGAAAGGTGCCATTTTCCGTTTTCATATTCCAGGTTCAGATCGGTCACGATGTCCTGTCCCTCATCGTCCTTGTCGGCAACATACAGCGTGCTCACGCCGTAGGTGCCGTCCTCGGAAACGGCAGCTTCGTAAGCGGGCTGGGTGAGCAGGTATTTCCATACCCCCGCGATCTCCCCGTAGGTGTAGAGGGCGGTGCCTTCTGCGGGAAGGGCGGAATCGGAAAGGGCATAGCCGAGAAAGGAATTCACCGCACCGTCCTGCGCATAGGAAGGGGTAAGAGAAAGCTGGTTGAACATCTGCGTATCGATGTCGTAGTAGAACAGATTGCCCTGTTCGTAAAGCTGCACGGAAGGATCGAAGTCGGTCACGTAGGTGATCTTGGTGTACAGCAGGGTGTCGGCATACCCTTCCTTCACGCTCAGTCCTGCGGGAAGGAGGCTGACCGCCTTCATGCGTTCGGCGCCCGCATCCCAGACGTACAGGGTATCCGTATCATAATTTCCCGAAGCGTTCTTTGCCGCCTGTTCGTACAGCGTCTTTCCGTCTGCCGATGTTTTCAGGTACAAAGTCGCGCCCGCATAGGTCTGCGCGTCCTTTTCGGACAGCTGCCATTCGCTGACCTGCGTTGCGGTCACATAGGCGTATTCTCCCTCTTCGCTTTGAACATAAGCGTACAGGGGTACGTCCGTATAGAGCGCGGCAAGATCGTCCGTAACTGCGAGATAGGGGGAGTAAACGGTATCGGGGATCTCTCCCGCATAATCCTGATCGTCCGCAACGTTGGCGTTGGAAGCGGTGTATTCCGCGATGAAGTCCTCTACGGGCATATAGCTTCCGCGCAGATAGACGTACAGCTGCGATGCGGCGTATTCGGAGGACAGGGCGGAAATTTTGCTCTGCAGTTCTGCAAAGCGGGTGCGGTTGGGGGTGGCGTCTCCCTCCTGTGCGGGGGAAAGGCTCTCCACTTCGTGGTAGGAATAGACGTTGTCCGCAAACAGCTTCTGAACGGTCAGTTTGGTCAGATCCTGGGAAAGTGTCTGCAAGGTGGAGCCGCTAAGGCTGCCGAGCAGGTTATCGGAGGGATCGATGGGCATGATCTGTCCGAGCGTGAGCGAATCGATGGCATCGGAAAGCCCGTCGACGGACACGCCTGCCAGGGCCTGCAGGATCTGCGGCGAGGCGGTCGTCTGCCCCGTGGGATCGGCAAGCGCCTCTTCGTCGGTCACGATGGTCAGTACGTCGCCGAGGGAAATGGAGCCGATCTTTTCGGAATCTCCGATGTCGTTGAGCGTCCAGCCGCCGATGGCCTGCAGCAGCGGGTGGGAATCTTCCGTTACGTTCACGACGGAGGAGACGGTGATCCCGTCCAAAGCCTGCGTGATCCGTCCGATGGTGCGGCGCTGCGATTCGTCCGTGATCTCCAGCGTGCCGTCCTCGCTCACCCTGTATCCGTTGCCGTAAGCGAGATACAGCAGAACGGCGGGAGAGGAAGCGGAAACTTCGATGACGTCGTCGATGTAGATGTTGTTCATTTCCGCGGGCATTGCGGAGGCGAGGTAGGCAAGCGGCACATACTTCACCCCGTCCAGAACGGTGATGTTCAGATCGATCCCGAAATAGACGGACATTTCGTCGAGCGTCATCGTCTTTGTATTGAGGAAAGAGGAGAGCGCCGAGATCCCGTACGTCATGGGCAGATCGCCCACGCCGTTGGTGTAGAGATAGACGGCGGTGTCCGCGTCTGCGTCGGAAAGGGAAGCCTTCGTATATTCGTAGTCCAGCGCGTAGAGAACGGCGTTTCTGTACTCTTCGAGGATGAGGAATCCGCCGCTTGCACTGTCTACCGTGTAATTTCCGCTGCCGTCCGTCTGCGTGGCGAGCACATAGTATTTTCCGTCAACTGTGTAATAGTCGCCGCTCTCGGGCGCCGTGCTCGTCTGCGCATACAGGGGCTGATAGCGGTAGGGGGAAGCGATCTTCTGGGTGTAAACGCTTTCTCCCGTTGCGGTGAGCGTCACTTCCCGATAGCCGTCGGGCGTCTCCTGGGTGGGAGGGCAGCTCGTATAGAGCTTCTGACTTTCGGAAGGCGCAACCTTCGCAAGGTATGTCCCGTCCTCCTGCTTTTCGAGGGAATAGACGAGATTGCTGTTCTGCGTGAGGGGAGAATAGGCCACGGCCCCCTCCGCGGAGGTGCCGACGTACAGTTTTTCGCCGTTCAGAAGCAGAAAATTGTTTTCCACGGAAACGCCGCTCAGGGAATACAGGTCAGTCTTTACCTGTTCGGAGACGGGCAGAGTGTTGCCCTCGCCGTCCTGATAGACAGAGGAAAACGTCTCGGTGCGCGTGTAATAGGAGCGGGGCGAATCCGCGTTTTCGGACATGGTGAAGATCTTGTCCGCGCTCCCGTCCTCGGTGGCGTTCACCTGCGTGTACACGTCCACGGGATTTTCCTCGCTGCCCGTGATGAACGCGAGGTCGGGCAGGGAAACGGAGAGGTACTCGGCAAGTTCGTTGAGCGTGGCAGTCAGAACGACGATGCTCGTGAGGTTGCTCGTCATCTTGTTGACGGGCATATCGTAGAGCAGGTCCCTGTCCACCTTGAACAGTCCGACGTTTTCCACGTTGTCCACAATGCCGTCCGCCTGCGTTTTCAGGCCGGGGGAAAGCTCCAAGATCTTATTGATGGTGACGTCGCCTTTGAGCAGCTTTCCGACTTCGGAGGCAAAATCGAGGATAGAGCCTTCGTACGTCTCGGAAATGTAGCTCTGCAAGCCCAGCCAGCCCGCCAGCGTGCGCGCCCGCATCTTTGTGACGGCGAGGATGAGGGAGGCGGCGCAGACGGCGATAAATATGACGATGGTCAGAAAAATGGTGAGCAGTTTCCCGCCCAGGCTGAAAGTGGATTTTACCATATTTTTACCTCACGAACGGTGCGCCACGACAAAGGTGCAGGCGCCGTTTACTTCGTATTCGCCGCATTTTTCAACGAGAAAGCAATCCCCTGCGGCAAAGGGAGTTTCCCCGCGCGCCCATTTAAAGTGGCCCGCGCCTTCAAGGAAGGTCACTTCGTCGCATCCGTCCGTGTAGAGCTTAAAGCGGCGGGGCGAACGCACAAAGAGAAGATCGTCCTTTTTTCCTGTTTTTGCGCTCTGCACCGTCTTTTCGGAAAACACAAATTCCGTTTCCGCGGGGAGCGCCCGTTTCTGTATGATTTTTTGTATCTTCATGGTGATATTATAATATAAAATGCGAGGAAAATCAATTCCTGCCGTGTGAATTTTTATGAAAAATACAAGTAATTTTTTCCTGTTTTGTATTATTCCCCGTCGTCGGGATCGTTGCCGAGGAGAAGATTTGCGCGCTCGTCCGTGATTTCGGACACGTTTTTCAGCTTTTTATCGATGGTGCGCGTCTTTTTGGCGGCGTTTTCGATGGTGTCCTGCGCTTCCTGCAATTTTTTCTGCGCCTTTTCGAGGATCTGCACAAAATTGCGGAATTCATGACGGAATGCGGATAAAAGTTCCCACAGCTCGCCCGAGCGGCGCTCGATGGCGGCGGTCTTGAACCCGATCTGCAGGGTGGTGAGCAGGGCGCCGAGGTTGGTCGGCCCGCACGCCATCACACGCTTGCTTGCCAGGTATTCGGAAAGTCCAGGCATTTTCAGCGTTTCGGCATACAGCCCCTCCAAGGGGAGGAACATAATGGCAAAATCGGCGGTCAGCGGGGGCAGAATGTACTTTTTGGCGATGGTATCCGCCTGCAGTTTGAGGGCGCGCTCCAGATTTTTGAGGGCGCGGTCGGAAGCGTCCTTGTCGCAGGCGTCGCTCGCGTCGAGGAGGCGGCGGTACTCTTCCACGGGGAATTTGCTGTCGATGGGCAGATACACCGTTTCGCCGTCGCGGGAGGGCAGGAGCACCGCATATTCCACGACCGCGTTGTCCATCGGATTGATGCGCACGTTGGCGCGGTACTGGGTGGGGGAGAGCATCTGATCGAGCAGGGCGGAAAGCTGTACTTCCCCCCACGTCCCGCGCAGTTTTACGTTGGCAAACACCTTTTTGATGTCCGCCACGCTCCCCGCCAGCTGCTGCACTTCGCCGATCCCTTTATAGACGGCTTCCAGCCGTTCGTTGATGATGGAATAGCTCTTGTTCAGCCTGTTTTCGAGGGTGGAAGAGAGTTTTTCGTCCACCGTTTCGCGGATCTGTTCCAGGTTTTTGGCGTTCTGTTCCGCCATGTAGCGGATCTCGCCCGAGACGACCCGCTGGATCTCGGCCAGCCTGCGCTCGGTGGCGCTGTTGAGTGCTTCCAGCTTGTCCTGAACGCCCTGCAGTTTTTCTCCCTGCTGCTGTCCGAGGTAGTTGAGGTAATTCTGCGTGTTTTTGGCGTTCTGTTCGGCGATGTAGTTGGCGCGGTCAAGCTGTTGGAGAAGGCCCGTATCCTCTGTTTTTCCTCCCGCTAAGGGCGTCCTTTTCTGATTTTTTAACACCAGCAGGCTCACGATCAGGGAGAGGGCGGCGCATACCGCCGCCACGATGCACATAATTTCAGTCATCCGATTCCTCCAAAAAAGTCTCCGCCTGTTTTTTCAGCGTCTTTTCGTTGTTGAGCGATCCGTCGCAGGCGGCCCAGAGCAGGAGTTTGTGTAAGATCTTTCCCCGCCTGTACGGCGGCACGTTTTCCAGCGCGTCCCCGCGCAGGGCAAGCTGTTTCAGGGAAAAGGGAACGCCCTCTTCCTGCATTTTTTTCACGATTCCGTCCCATTTTTGCAGGGTGGGGCAGAGGTTCAGATCGTCCTTGCAGCCGGAATAGTCCGCCTGTTTCACCAACCGCAGCAGGGGATAGATGTCGTAGTTTGCCACGATCAGGCGGCGCACCTTGTTTTCTTTCGCCTTTCCGTCCAGATCGTACATATGCAGGGCAACCAGGCGGCACACCGTGTCCGTCAGCTTTTTCGGGGCTTTCAGCCGTTCGAGGATGTCCCGCGCCAGTTTTTCTCCCGCCGCGTCGTGTCCGTGGTAATGCCCTTCGGCATTGTAGACGGCGGGCTTTCCCACGTCGTGCAGCAGGGCGGAAAGCCGCACCTGTCTGTCCGAATATTTGCAGGCGCGCAGGGAGTGTTCCAACACGTCGTGGTCGTGGAAGTCTTTCCTTTGCGGCAGACCCTTGCCCGCCGCAAGCTCGGGCAGGATGTAGTTGAGCACATCCGTGCCTTCCAGAAGTTTGAGCCCCTCATAGTGGGCGTACTGTCTGCCGTACTTTTCGTCCGCGTGCAGAATCAGCTGCAGCTCCGCATAGATGCGTTCGGGGCTGATCTTTGCGATCAGCGCGGCGTTGAATTTCGCGCCGAAAATACATTCCAGCGTCGGGACAAATCCCGTCTGCGCCGCCTGGCGGGCGAGGCGCATCAGGCGCAAGCCGTCCTCGGAAAACACTTCGTCCGCTTCCCGCGTGGTGGAAAGGCTGCGCTGTTCGATGTCCTTTACGCCGCCGAGGGGGTCCTCGATCGTTTCCTTTGCGACGTCGTAATAGACGGCGTTGCATTTGAAATCCCTGCGCCGCGCGTCCGTTGCAATGTCTTTGGTAAAGGTCACTTTGCTGGGTGCGTGTTCGCCGCGGCGGTACACGTCCGTGCGGAAGGAAGTAAATTCGTATTTGCGTTCGCCGTCTGTCAGGTTCACCGTTCCCGTGTTCTTGTAAACGCCGTTTACGGTAAACCCGCTCTCCTGTGCCAGCGCGGAAAAATGTTCCGCGTCCGCGGGGGCGCAGATGTCCCAGTCCTGCGAGGAGGGCAGGCCCGCCAGCGCGTCGCGCACCGTTCCGCCCACAACATACAGCGGGAAATCCGCCCTCACTGCCAGCGCTTTCAGCTTTTCAGGAATTTGTATCTGTATCATACCGTTTTTTCCAAAATTTTCTCGAAAAAGTACTCTGCTTACATTATATCATTTTTAAAAATAAATTGCAATCGGGCGCGATTTGATATATAATAATTATGAAATTACAAAAGAGGACTGCATATGTACAATATTATACTCAACCCAATGTCCGGAGAGGGAAAAAAGAAAAAGCTGCACAGGCGCGCGCTGGCGCGCTTTTCCGAGCGGGGAGCGGAATTTTGTGTTCATGAAACGGAAAAGGCAGGGCAGGCGACAGCGCTTGCGCGCGAACTTTCGCAGGAGGAAGGGGACATCGTCGTCATCGGCGGGGACGGAACTCTGCACGAGACGCTCAACGGAATGACGGATTTTGAACACCACGCTCTGGGACTTGTTCCCGCGGGCACGGGCAACGATTTTGCCGCGGCGGCAAAGATCCCGCCCGAACCGGAAAAGGCGGTCGACCTGATCCTCGATTCTCAACCGAAATACACCGAATTTATGCAGATGCCCAAGGGGGTGCGCGGCATCAACCTCGTGGGAACGGGCATCGACGTGGAAATTTTAAAGCGCTGCCGCTCTTCAAAAATCCTGCGCGGCAAATTTCAGTATATCATTTCCCTCATCATATCCCTGTGCAAATTCAAAAACTATCGGTTAAAGGCGCGGTTCAACGGCAAGGAGGGGGAATACAACGCGCTCATTGCCTGTGTGGGCAACGGGTATCGGATCGGCGGCGGCGTCCCCATGTGTCCGCAGGCAAAGCTCGGCGACGGGCTGCTCGACATGGTCATTGTGGACGACGTCAAAAAGCTCTCCGTGCCGCCCGCCTTTATCAAACTGATGAAGGGCAAGATCCTGGAGGAAAAATTCACTGTATTTGAAAGGTGCGAACACGTGGAGATCCTGCCAGAAAAGCCGCTCACCCTGCAGGTGGACGGCGAATTGTACGACGATCTGCCTTTTGTTGTGGACATCGTCAGGGATAAACTGAAATTTTACAGAAACTGAATACAAAAAAGCGCGCAAACCACAAATTCTGCGCGTTTTTTTCGTTTGCGGAGGATTTGCTTTTTTGCCTTTATTGTCTTGACAGTTGTCAATTTTTAGTGTATAGTTTTATCACACAAACAAAAGCTGCCGCGCGGCGGCAAGGAAGGAAAAGGGCATGATCACGGAAGAAATCAGGCGGCTCAAAGAGGAAAACAACGCCGTCATTTTAGCGCATTACTATGTGGACGGTCAGGTGCAGGAAGCGGCGGACTACGTCGGCGATTCCTTTTACCTTGCCAAGATGGCGGCAAAGACGGACAAACAGACCATCGTGTTCTGCGGCGTGCGGTTTATGGGGGAGAGCGCAAAGATCCTCAATCCCGACCGCTGCGTCCTGTTGCCGGACGAGAGTGCGGACTGTCCCATGGCGCACATGGCGACGGAGGAACAGATCCTCCGCCTGCGCAAAGAGGTGCCCGATCTTGCCGTCGTGTGCTATATCAACTCTTCGGCAAAGCTGAAAAGTCTGAGCGACGTGTGCGTCACCTCCTCCAACGCGGTCAAGATCGTGGGGGCGCTCCCCAACAAGAATATCCTCTTTATTCCGGACGCCAACCTCGGCGGATATGTGCAGAAGCAATTTCCCGAAAAGAAGTTTTACTTTTCGGGCGGATATTGTCCCGTACACGCCGTACTGCTGGAGGAGGATATCCTTTCCGAAAAGCAGGCGCACCCGCAGGCACAGTTTCTGGTGCATCCGGAAGCGTGCAAGGAAGTGTGCGCCCTCGCCGATTTCACAGGCAGCACTTCGGAGATCATCGAATACGCGCAGAAAAGTGCGGCGCAGGAGTTTATCCTCGGCACGGAACCGGGCGTTTTGTACGAGCTTGAAAAGCGCTGCCCGGGCAAGCGGTTTTATCCCGTCACGCCAGTGTGCGAGGACATGAAGCGCATAACGATGGAAAAACTTCTCGCCTGCCTGCGCGAAAAAAAATATGAAGTTATTATGGACAAACAACTGATGAACGCGGCGCGGCGTCCTCTCGAACGGATGCTCGAACTTGCAAAATAGTCACAAAAAAGAGGGTACGTTATGTCAGAAATTCAACAAAACTACGATGTTCTGATTGCAGGAACAGGGGTTGCGGGGCTGATGTGTGCGCTCAATCTTCCGCGAGATGCGCGCATTCTCATGCTCACAAAAGCCGCGGTGGACGAAAGCGATTCCTTTTTGGCGCAGGGCGGCATCTGTATGCTGCGCGGCGAAGAGGATTACAAGAGTTATTTTGAAGATACCATGCGCGCGGGGCATTACGAAAACAACGAGGCCGCCGTTCGGCAGATGATCCTTGCCTCGCCCGATATGATCCGCGAACTGGTTGCGGACGGCGTGGATTTTGCCAGGGACGAGCAGGGGAACTTCCGTTTCACGCGGGAGGGCGGACATTCGCGCCCGCGCATCCTTTTCCATGACGACGTGACGGGCAAGGAGATCACGGGCAAGCTTCTGCGGCTGGTGCGCACCCTTTCCAACGTCAAAATCGTGGAATATGCCGAACTTGTGGACATCCTCGAATCGGACGGAGAATGCGTCGGCGGGGTGGTGCGGATGCTGCAGAGCGGGGAAATTTTCCCCGTGTTTGCAAAATATACTCTGCTTGCCACGGGCGGCGTGGGAGGATTGTACGAGCATTCCACCAACTTCCGCCACCTGACGGGGGACGCGCTCGCCATTGCCATGAAACACGGCGTGGCGGTGGAACACCTGAATTATGTGCAGATCCATCCCACCACATTCTATTCGGAAAAACACGGCAGGCGCTTTCTCATTTCCGAATCGGTGCGCGGCGAGGGCGCCGTCCTTCTGGACAAAGAGGGCAAGCGCTTTTGCAACGAACTTCTCCCGCGCGACGTCGTGACGGGCGAGATCCGCGCGAGGATGCGCAAGGACGGGACAAAGCACGTCTGGCTGGATATGCGCCCCGTCGGGGAAAAGACCATCCTCGAACATTTCCCCACCATTTATGCCCGCTGTCTGAAAGAGGGATACGACGTGCTCAAAACGCCCATTCCCGTCGTGCCTGCCCAGCACTATTTCATGGGCGGGATCATGGTGGATGCGGACGCGCGCACGAGTATGCCGCGCCTGTTCGCCGCGGGCGAAACGGCTTGCAACGGCGTGCACGGCAAGAACAGACTGGCAAGCAATTCCCTGCTCGAAAGCCTGATCTGGGCAAAGCGTGCGGCGCTGAGAATGTCGGAAAATCTGAAGGACGAGCCTGTAAAAGAAGTACAGACAGATCTTTCCGAATATAAAGATTACGATTTGCTGAAAAAACAATATGCCGAGAGCATCCGCGAAGAAGCGGAGAGGGAGGAATGCCTTGATTGACGATATCACTATGAACATCCGCGCGGACGAACTGATCCGCAGCGCACTTGCCGAAGACGTGACAAACGAGGACGTTTCCACCGCCTGCATCCTGCGCGAACGCACGGAAGGGCAGGCAGATCTTTTGTGCAAGCAGGAGGGGGTCATTGCTGGGCTCCCCGTCTTTGCGCGCGTTTTCACCCTGCTGGACGCACAGACGAAGGTCACGTTTTTTGCAAAGGACGGCGACCGCGTCAAAAAGGGGCAGAAGCTTGCCGAGGTGCGCGGGGATATGCGCGCCATTCTGACGGGCGAGCGCACCGCACTCAACTATCTGCAGCGCATGAGCGGCATCGCGACCTATACGGCAAACGTCGTAAAACTGCTGGAGGGCAGCACGCTCCGCCTGGTCGATACGCGCAAGACTACGCCGAATATGCGCATTTTTGAAAAATACGCCGTCCGCGTGGGGGGCGGCGGGAATCACCGCTACAACCTTTCGGACGCGATCCTGCTCAAGGACAACCACATCGGCGCGGCGGGCGGCGTAAAGGCGGCCGTCGCCATGGCAAAGGCATATGCGCCCTTTACCATGAAGATCGAGGTGGAAACGGAAACGTTGGACATGGTCAAAGACGCGGTAGAGGCGGGCGCGGACATCATCATGCTGGACAACATGACGCACGAACAGATGAAAGAGGCGGTGGAGTACATCGCACACCGCGCCGTCGTGGAGATCTCCGGCAACGTCACGGCGGAAAGCATTGCCAGAATCAAGGACATCGGGGCGGACATCGTTTCCAGCGGGGCGCTCACGCATTCGGCGCCCATTCTCGACGTTTCGCTGAAAAATCTGCACCCCGTACACTGAAAATCTTTGCAAGAGGTGACACTATGACGGGAGAAAATCGTCGGCAGGACATTGTTCGCAGTCTGGGGGAAACGCCGCTTTCCGCCACAAATCTTGCCGCCAGGTACGGCGTATCGCGGCAGGTGATCGTGCAGGACATCGCCTTGCTGCGCGCGGAAGGGAAGGAGATCATCTCCACCAACCGCGGATACATCCTTGCGGGAAAGGCGCGCCCCACCCGCGTTTTCAAGGCGCGCCACACGGACGAACAGACGGCGGAAGAGCTGTATCTCATCGTGGATGCGGGCGGAAAGGTGGAGGACGTGTTTGTCTGGCACAAGGTGTACGGCAAGATCTGCGCGCACATGGGAATCGATTCCCGCAGGAAGGCGGACGAGTTTATGGCAAAGATCGCGGCGGGCGTTTCCACTCCTTTAAAAAATATCACGGGCAACTATCACTATCATACCGTTTCGGCGGATTCCGAGGAAGTGCTCTCGGAAATCGAACAGCAGCTGAAAAGCCGCGGATTTCTCGCCGACGGGGACTGAGAAAAAAACTGCCGCGGCAAAAAAAGTGTTGACAAATCTTTTAATAAATATTATAATGTTGTAAAAATTGAATCTCGTGGGGGAGTAGCCGGCGCGTTGCGCGGCAAAGGTTCTTCATCACGCGCGCAGGCGCAGGCCTTTGCCACAATCGGCAAGACCCATATAAACGCAAAGTTTATATGGTCGAATTCTGCCCTTTTCAAACCGTGTACGATTTTGCGTATGCGGTTTTTCTTTTTATACAAAATAAATGCAGGTAGGTCAAAGACAATGGAAGCATTTAACCAGACTCCGGACCAGGCGGTAGCCGCTTACGGTTCGGACAAGACAAACGGGCTTACGCCCGAGCAGGTGAAGGAGAACGGCGAAAAATTCGGCAGAAACGAATTTACCAAGTCCAAGCGCAAATCGCTTTTGCGCCGCATCTGGGAAGCCGCCACCGAGCCCATGCTCATCCTTCTCTTCTTCGCGTGGGTGATCACCATTGCGGTCAACGCGGTGAGCGCCGTGCAGGGCGGGCATTTCGACGTGTACGAATGTATCGGCATTTTTGTCGCCATCATCATTTCCGTCGTGCTCACCGTGGTCATGGAAGGCCGCAGCGCCAAGGCGTTTGACGAGTTGAACAAGATCAAGGAAGGGGTGGAGATCAAGGTCGTGCGCGGCGGCGTGGTGCAGTATGTTCCTCAGCAGGAGCTCGTCGTGGGCGACATCGTATTTCTGGAAACGGGCAACAAAGTAGCGGCAGACGGCAGATTGCTGGAAAGCGTCTCCCTCACCAGCGACGAATCCTCCCTCACGGGCGAATCCGTTCCCGTGGAAAAGAATGCGGAGGCCGTCTTTGATAAGGCGGATGTCCCCGTTGCCGAGCGCGTGAATATGGTGTATTCCGGCTGTTTTATCACGGGCGGAACGGGCAAAATGGTCGTTACGGACGTAGGGGACAACACCCAGTTCGGACTCATCGCGCGCGAGATCCAGGTGGAAGGCACGGGACAGACCCCTTTGCAGGAAAAAATGGGTAGACTAGGCAAGGCGATCACGCTGATCGGCGGCGTCTTTTCCGGATTGATTTTCCTTATCCAGCTCATCCACATTCTGGTCAGCGGCAACATTACCTTTGAAAGTATTTCTTCCGTGTTTATCACGTCCATCGTGCTGATGGTCGCGGCGGTGCCGGAAGGCTTGCCCACCATCGTGGCGATCTCCCTTTCCATCAACATTGCCAGGATGGCAAAGCAGAACGCGCTGGTCAAAAAGATGGTCGCTTGCGAGACCATCGGCTGTATCAACGTCATCTGTTCGGACAAGACGGGAACGCTCACCGAAAACCGCATGACGGTGACGGACGTCTGGGCGCACGGAAAGTTTACGGACGCGGAAAATTTCCGCGACGAACAGATGCTGGAAAACTTCTGCCTTAACTCCACGGCAGACCTCTTCAAGGACGAAAGCGGCATCCGCTTTGTGGGCAACCCCACCGAGGGTGCGCTGTTGGTATTTGCGCAAAAGGTGGGTACGTCCTATCAGAATCTGCGCGAAAGTGCGGAGATCTCCGACTTGTATCCTTTCTCCTCGGACACGAAAAACATGACTTGCTGCGTGCGCAAAGAGAAGGGCTATATCGTTTATACAAAGGGCAGTCCCGAAAAGATCCTCGCCCTCTGCAACGTCGATCCCGATACGCGCCGCCGTGCCGAAGAGGAGATCGTGGGACTGCAGAAGCGCGCCCGCCGCGTGCTCGGTTTTGCGCATAAGGAAGTCTCGTCCCGTCCCGCATCCCGTGCGGACGCGGAGCGGGGAATGGTGTTTGACGGGTTTGTCGGCATTGCCGATCCTCTGCGTACAGAGGTAAAGGACGCCGTCAACAGCTGCAAGACGGCGGGCATCGAAGTCAAGATGCTCACGGGCGACAACATCGTCACGGCCTCCGCCATCGCGGAAGAGCTGGGACTTCTGGAAGAGGGACACATCGCCGTCGAAGCGTCCTATCTTGAAAAACTTTCGGACGAAGAATTTTCCAAAGTTCTGCCCACCGTCCGCGTCATCGCGCGCAGCACTCCGCTTCTGAAGATGCGCGTCGTCAAGGAGCTGAAAAGCAAGGGCAACGTCGTGGCGGTCACGGGCGACGGGATCAACGATGCGCCCGCTCTGAAAAATGCGGACGTCGGCATCGCCATGGGCATCTCGGGGACGGAGGTCTCCAAGGAAGCGGCGGACATCGTCCTGCTCAACGATTCTTTCTCCACCATCGTCACCACCGTCAAGTGGGGCAGGGGCATTTACGAAAACTTCAAGCGGTTCATCCAGTTTCAGCTCACCGTCAACGTCGCGTCTGTCCTGCTGGTTTTCCTCTGCACGGTGCTCGGACTCTTCTGGGAAGGGTTTGAATCTCCTTTCTCCGCGCTCGATCTGCTGTGGATCAACATCATCATGGACGGCCCGCCCGCGCTCACGC